>JAPLUO010000197.1 GCA_026397595.1 Caldifarciminota bacterium | reverse complement strand
TGTCGAGTTCGCCCTTGTCGCGGTAGATGAGCCCGATGTCGCCGAGATGGGCCGCCACGCCCTGCTGATGCCCGGTTTCCCGGTCTATCGCCAGCGCTTCCTCCAAGTACTTGAGCGCCTTGTCGGGTTCGCCTTTGTCGCGGTAGATGGTCCCGATGTCGCCGAGGCCGTTCGCCACGCCCTGCTGGTGTCCGATTTCGCGGCCTATCGCCAGCGCTTCCTCCAAGTACCTAAGCGCCTTGTCGGGCTCGCCCTTGTCGATGTAGATGCGGCCGACGTTGCCGAGGCCGTTCGCCACGCCCTGCTGATACCCGATTTCACGGTGTATCGCCAGCGCCTCCTCAAGGTACTTGAGCGCCGTGTCGGGTTCGCCCTTGCCGATGTAGATGCTCCCGATGTTGCCGAGATGGTTCGCCACGCCCAGTTGATACCCGATCTCACGGTCTATCGCCAGTGCTTCCTCGAAATACTTGAGCGCCTTGTCGGATTCGCCCTTGCCGATGAAGATGAGCCCGATGTCGCCGAGATGGGCAGCCACGCCCTGCTGATACCCGATTTCCCGGTCTATCGCCAGTGCTTCCTCGAGATGCTTGAGCGCCTTGTCGGATTCGCCCTTGTCGCTGAAGATGTTCCCGATATTGCCAAGGGCGCTCGCCACGCCCTGCTGATGCCCGATTTCACGGAGTATCGCCAGCGCTTCTTCTAGGTACTTGAGCGCCTTGTTGGGTTCGCCCTTGTCGCTGAAGATGAGCCCGATGTTGCCGAGGGCGGCGGAGCGCCAGACCTTGTCGGTTCCGGCGAGGTCCAGCAACCGCTGCCACGTCGCCAGTGCCTCGGCCGTCCTACCGTTGACATAGAGACGGGACGCCAGTTTGCTCAGCGCATTCGGGTGAGTCACGACTCGAACGAGTTCGTTGAGCAGCGGCGCGTCGTCGTAGACTTCGAGCAGGACGAGTTCAACCGGCGGGTCCGCGGTCAGCGCTCTTGCCGCCTTCAGGTAGCGCTTGCCGACCTCCGCGGCAGTCAGGTGCTGGACGTCACGCAGGTGTTCGCGGAACCGGCCATGGTACAGGTGCATCGTCTCACCCTCTTGTACTGCGATGCAGCGGTCGAGCAGTTCTTGCAGCGCCCCGGCGTAGTCCTTAGCCTTCAGCCCCGTGAACTGTCGCGCGATTGCATCGGTAAACGCCGCCGGCACGATGGCAAGGTCCTGAGCCAGTTGAGCTGCAGGCCGCCCCAGACTTCCAACAACCTCGCCGTGCACGACCTTCAGCTTGTCGGTCAGGTCCCTCGCGTCGAGATGCTCGATGATGTGAGGGATTTCGTCCGACCGCCCCGAGTTGTGACGCTGCCAGAGAACCCAGCAGACGTTCTGCAGGTAGTATGGACTACCCTCACCCAGTTTGACGATGCGCTTGACCGCGCCGTCCTCCAAGAACTTGCCGCGTTGCACGAGTTCGCGGGCAGCCTTCTCGGAGAGGCGCCCGAGAGGAAGCTCTGACGCCGCCTTGCGTACCGAACCATCTAGCTTGTCCAGTTCGTTGCTGGGAGCTTCGAGGATGACAAATAGGTTCCCGGACTCCCGGCACAACTCCATCAGCCAGACGTGGTCAGTCGGTTTCATGAGGTGCGCGCTCTCGACGCGGATACAGACGGGCTTGCGCCGTGTCTTCAGTTTGGCGCAGACCTTGAGGAATCGGGTGAAGTCCGGCTCCGCTGCGCCGGTACGCTCAATGGTGAATAGCTTCGCCGGCAATGACGGCACAGGCGGCAACCCGAGTAAATCCGCTATGGGGATAAGGCCATCGAACCGCCATGTACCCAGCCTCTTTGCAGCATGAAGCAGACCGGCAAGCTGGGCGCCAAGCGTCTCCCAGAACTCGCCGCCAGTGGCCGCATTGTACTGCGGAATCCACTCCATGTTCTCGACCAGGGACGGAATGGTCATCAGGAGCGAGGTCTTGCCGATGCCGCGCTCGCCGGTCAGGATGATGACCTTGGCCCTGCCGGATAGCAGGCGCTGGAGCTCCTGCTTGTCGGCATCCCGACCGATGAGGTCGTCGCCGGTTACCGGCTGCAGGCTGTAGGGCTCAAACGCAGGCGTCGCTTTCGCCATGGGCTGAGAATAGGCCGTTCGGACTCCGAGTCAAGACAGGTGGGAAGTACGTGGCTGCAGCGCCACTCCTAGAGCCGTCAGATGGTCGCGAACCGTCGGTGACACTCCGACATCCTGCGGCCTCCCGCCTAACCCTCATCTCCCCTCCCCCACCTCGGCTTGCTGTCAAACCACCGGCCGAGGGTCGGGCGGGCCTGCGGGAATCTGCCTGTTGACTCTTACAACACCAAGTGGTAACCTCAGTCACGACCTTGTGATGCAGAATACGGACCGGCGCGGATGTAGCGGACTCGACTCGGGCCGCACCATTTTCCTGGCGATGGCGTTGGTCCTGGTCTATTGCACCGTCTTGGCGGGCTCGGTGACGGACGGCAACGAGTGGTTTGAAGTCGCGCCGCTGCCCGGTCCCCGTGCCTTCCACATGACCGCGTTCGCCTCGACCGATTCCGGCCCTCGGCTCTATGCAATCGGCGGCCAGCGTTCGCCTTCCGACACGATGGAACGACTGTGCATCGAGTATTCGCCGCAGCCAAACTCGTGGCGCCAGCGCGCCGCCATGTCCCAGCGCCGTGGGCTGGGACAGGCGTGCACTGTGAAGGGACAGGTCTATGTGCTCGGCGGGTGCCGGACGTTCGGCACCGGGCTGGCCGACGTCGAAGTCTACGACCCGGCCGCGGATACGTGGACGGTCGGCCCGAACATGCCGGAAGGCCTGTACGACTTCGGCACCGTGGTCTGGCGCGACAGCCTGATTTTCACGCTGGGCGGTGGCAGTTGGCATCCCTCAATGCCGCCGACCGATACGGTCAAGTTCTTCGACGCGGCGACCAGCACTTGGTACCCGGCAACGCCCTTGCCTGAGCCGCTCGGCGCCATGGCCTGCGGCATCGTGGGCGACACGATTCTGGTCGCGACCGGCTGGACCGATTCGGGTCCGACCAACAAGGCGTGGATGGGCCTCATCGACCCCGTAAGTCCCACGGTTATCTACTGGTCCGAACTCGACACTCTGCCCGGACCCCGCCGCTGCCGCGCCGCCTGCGGCGTGGTCAACAACGAACTGTACGTCATCGGCGGGCTCACGCTGGACGGCACAGCCGCGGAGAGCATACGGCATACAGCATACGGCATACAGCATCCCGCCTTGGGCCTTCCGTCTTCATCCTTCATCCTTCAGCCTTCATCCTTCTCCGCCCTCTCCGACGTCTGGTCGGTCGGGGCCGCCACCGGCCTGTGGCACGAACGCGCCGCCAAGCCGCACCCGGTCTCCAGCGTCTTCGGCACCGGCACCGACCCGGCCGGTCGCATCTACGTCCCCGGCGGCTATCCCGGCGCCGCACCGTACTCGCAGACCACTGAGTACCTCGACATGACGAGTTTCGCGCATGATGTCGGCGTAGCCGGCGTCGTCTCGCCCTCGGGCAGGTTGGTCCCGGACGACCCCTGCCCGGTTCTGGTGCTGATTCGCAACTTCGGCGCTGCCGGCGAAACCCCGACTGCCCGTATTACGATTCTCGACTCCGCCACCCAGGCTCCGGTATTCGACCGGGACACCGTGCTCCAACTCGCGCCGGACTCGAGTCAACAGGTTGACTTCGGCGTCTTCCTGCCCTCGGAGCGGACCGTGTTCCACGCCACTGCCTTTGTCAGTCTCACCGGTGACGAAAACCCGGGCAACGACACCAGCCGCCAGCGCTCGCGCACGACCACGGGCAGCGACCCGGACGGGTTCGGTTACGTCTACGAATCATCACAGGAACCGGACTCGGTCGCGTTCTCGTGGTTCGACACGGCCGGGGGAACCGTTATTGACGACTGGAACCCGAACCCGGACGAGGGCACTTCCCGCCGTCACCTGCCGTTCAAGTTTCGTTTCTACGGGGACTCGACCGACCGCGTCCACGTATGCACCAACGGCTACATCCAGACCTCGAACAGCATTGCCGGCCTCAATTTCCCGCTTCCCTTCGAGGACATCACCGACATCATCGCGCCGTTCTGGGACGACATCTCTCTCCGCGACACCGGACAAGTCTACGAGAACCTCACGAGCGAACAGGCAGTCTACACATGGGTCGGCGCTGCGCGAGCGCAGCCGGACACCGGCCTGCTCACGTTCCAAGTCATCCTCGAACACAGTGGCAATATCCGGTTCAACTACCTCGATGTTACTGCCGACGCCACGAGCAGCACCGTCGGAATCCAGGGCGATGACGGCAGTTGGAACTGGTACCAGCAATACGTGTACGACGCCAACCCGCTCAAGCACGTGCCGGCCGATTCCACGAGCATTCTGTTCCGCGCACCCGGGGTCGGACTGGCCGAGCCCCACTCCTCCCTCCTCCCTCCTCCCGCTTCCCTCTTCGTATCCCCCAACCCCTGCCACGGCCGCGCGACCGTCCGCATCTCCGGTTCATCGTTCATCGCTCATCGTTCATCGTTGTCCCTGTACGATGCCTCCGGCCGCTTCGTCCGGTCCTTCACGGTCTCGACTTCGCCATTTCCCCTTTCCACTTCCGACTTGCCTCCCGGCGCCTACTTCCTTCGCTCCGCCACGCCGCAAGGGAGTTTGACCAGCAAGCTGGTCCTGCTACACTAGTCGCTCGTGAATCTCATCGTCGCCGCCCTGCTGCTTCTCGGCGCGCCCGGGCAGGCCCGGCGCGTGGCCGAAGTCCAGCTCCCCAGCCACGCTGCCGTATATCAGTTGCCGCACGACCTGACCATCATCAGCGTCGCCGACGGCTCCGCCCGCGTGCTTGTCACTGACGCCGACCTTGTCCGGCTCCGCGCCCTCGGCTATTCACCGATAGTCACCATCCCGGACTACCAGGCATGGACCGACTCGGCGCAGTTCGACTACCGGACCTACGCGCAAGTCTGCAGCACCATGGTCAGCCTGGTCCAGGCCTACCCGCTCATCTGCCGGCTCGACACCATCGGCCGGAGTGCCAACGACAGCCTGATTCTGGCGATGCGGGTGACCGACAACTCGCTCACTGAAGAAGCCGAACCCGAGTTCCGGGTCCTCGGCCCGCATCACGGCGATGAGAAGATTGCGACCGAAATCACGCTCTCGTTCCTGCAATACGTACTGGCAAGCTACGACACCAGCACCTCAATCCACAACCTGGTGGACTCAACCGAGCTCTGGGTCATCCCGATTGTCAACGTGGACGGCTTCATCGCGAGTGACCGTTCCAACGCCAAAGGCGTTGACCTGAACCGCGACTACGGCTATCGCTGGAGCGGAATGGGCGGGAGCCCGAGTCCATTCTCGCAGCCGGAGACGCGCTTCATCCGGCAGCACAGCATGGACAACAACATCTGCATGGAATTCGCGTACCACTCGGCCTCGTCGTATGTCAACTACCTTTGGGACAACCACCCGGCCGACCCGCCCGACTCCGGCTCTATCATGGCTCTGGCCCAACAGTACGCGGACTCGACCTACGGCTCGGGCACGACACTGCTTGAGCCCATCAACGGCTATGGCTGGTACGAGGTGGACGGATCGTGCCAGGATGCCGGATTCGGCCTCTTCGGCAACTTCGCCTACACGATTGAGACACAGAGGCCGCATCAATCTGAGCAGGCCCAGATAGACTCGATTTGCGTTGCCAACCGCCGGGCACTGCTCGGCATGATTCGCGCCTGCCGCCAGGGAGCAAGCGGCGTGGTCCGCGACTCGTTGACCGGCGCGCCGCTCTTCGCCCGCATATCGGTTGACAGCCCGGTGCGCTGGGACTGCTACACCGACCATGCACTCGGCGACTACGACCACCTGCTTCAGCCCGGCACCTACACGCTGACCGCCCACGCGCAGGGTTTTCTGCCCAAGACGGTCGCCGGTGTGGTCGTGCCGGCCGGAGGCAGGGCGACTGCTGATTTCGACCTCGCGCCCGACACGTCAGGACAAGTCTACATCGAAGAAATGGTCTGGCTGAACAACGGGGACTCGACCAAGGTCATGCCCACGACCTCCATCTACGCACTGGGCGCGCCCGACGGCCGCTACTTCTCGCTGGGCCGGAAAGGCGATGTCTGCCTCAGTGCGGGCCGCGATAGGACAATGAGGAATCTGCCGGGCAACGACATTACGGTCTTTGACGGTGATAGCGTCGCGGACGGCTACTGGCTGTACGCCGCCAACGACTGGACCGGTTTGTGGAACAGGATCGGCCACGCTAGCGGCACCGCCTCATTCGACCTGGGCTCGGCCGGCCTCGACTCCGCCTGCTACCTGCGCATCGTCTGTGACAGCACCGGCTCACCCTCTGACCCAAGAGCCGGCCTCGACCTTGATGCCGTGTCGTACCGCTCACCCCCTGCCGGCGCCGTTTCGCCTTTCGCCTTTCGTCTTCCGCCCTCCGGATCGACATCGGTATGGCCCAATCCGGCCTACCGCGTACTGCACGTCACGCTTCCGGCCGACAGCCGAGACTTGAAAATCATTGACATTGCGGGTCGGACGGTAAAATGTTACCCGACCGGAGGCAAACCGACGCAGTATACGGTGGACACCGAGGCAGCCGGGCTCGCACCCGGTGTCTATCTGGCGGAACTTGAGACCGCGACCGGTGCCTCCCGGCACAAGTTCGTCGTGACGCACGGTTCATCCCGGCAAGGACATGCAAGCAACTAAAGGAGGTCCGTTTCGATGAAGTGGCTTCTGACAATACTGGTCGTGCTGCTCGTTGTCGGCTGCGGTACGCCCAAGCCGACTCAGCCCGTGGCCAAGCCGCCGGCTGAGCCGCCCGCCTTGGCCGCCGACACAATCAAGCCGGCCGCGCCGGCCGACACAACTGCAGCCAAGTCCGTAACCCCGCCCCCGGCGGCAAAAGGTATGCTTAAAGACACGCTCGTCGCAACCAAACTTCCCGAGAACCTGTACCTGACCATCAAGGTCAAGGACTACGGGACGATGAAGATCCAGTTCTACACCAAAGACGCGCCCTTGAACGTCACCAACGTCGCGAACCTCGGCATCAAGGGGTTCTACAACGGCCTGGTATTCCACCGACTCATCCCGGGCTTCATGATCCAGGGCGGCGACCCGTCCGGCAACGGAACCGGCGGGCCGGGCTACACCGTGCCCGCGGAAATCAAGCGCCGTCACGACAAAGGCTCGATGGCGATGGCGCGCACCGGGGACAATGTCAACCCGGAGAGACGCTCATCCGGCAGCCAATTCTACATCTGCTTCCAACCCACACCCCAGCTTGACGGCCAGTACACGGTCATCGGCCAGCTCAAGGAAGGTATGGACGTGCTGGACAAACTCGCAACGGTGAAGACCGCGGGCGCTCCCACGGACAAGCCGCTCACACCGGTTGTCATGGAACAGGTCTTCGTCACCACCGACTAGCCTGACGACAATCATCACGGCCCGGGCATTCCTGCCCGGGCCGCGTCTTTTCTGTTGCCCCGCCGCTAGGCGCGTGCCAACAGCCGAGCGATGCTCTGGCGGAACGGCGACGTGAGGATGCCGCGGTCGGTGATGAAGCCGGTGATGAGGCGGGCCGGAGTAACGTCAAAGGCCGGGTTGAATACGACGGTCGGGGCCGGCGCGGCGCGGCAGCCGGCGAATGCCCTAACCTCTTCCCCATTCCTTTCCTCGACCGCAATCTGCCGTCCGGTCCGGGTCGCGAGGTCAAAGGTCGAGGACGGCGCCACCACGTAGAACGGCTTGTGTGCCGCCCGCGCGAGTGTCGCGAGCATCCACGTCCCGACTTGCACCCCCCGCTGGCACCGATGGCGGGCAGCCGGCAGTGATGGTCATCGCCGGTTCCTCCGATACACACCCCATCCGCCAACGATGAGCAGAATAAGAGCGAAGCCCATCACTACACCACAGCGGTACCAGAAACCTCGAGTTGACCAACGCTGCCCCAGCATCTGGGTGGGTTCATACCGTCGCGATCGATCACAGGAAACCGTCAACTGGCGCAGCGGTGCGATGAGCGCATCGATCACCCCACTCACCAGGTTCTCTAGTGGTGGTCGTCTTCTATCAGGTACGCGGTCGCCCTGCGTGGCAGTCGTGTCAATCCGATTTGAGGCGCGCGCAAGTTGCTGCAGTTCGCTGTCGCTGGGGGCATCGCGTAGGCCCTGAGCGACTTCAGCCGCCGCCCAGGTGCTGCATCCCATCGCCAAGTACATACGGGCCAACCTCACACGCTGAACCGCACGGCCGCAGTTGAGCGTTAGCAGGCTGACCTTCACCAGCGGGAGCAGGCGGTGGTAGTTCGAGCTGTCCGCGCGGTACTCGATTGTCACCAGGTCGGACCGATCCGCATACCTGATCTGGTCGCGGACATCTCCGCTCGGCAAAACCAGATGCAGAGCAGTCGCGGGTTTGCCGAAGGCGGTGGTTGACTCCACGGTGACCACGGTCCCGGGAAAGCGCCTCCGTAACCGCTCTGCCACCTGGCGGCGCATCGACAGCGGTTGGCCGACATCGCAGCTACCCATAGGCAAGCGTGTGATCCGGAGTTTCGCGCCCCCCGGTGCGGACAGCTCCATGGTGTAGTCGCTGTAGGACCACGTCTGCCAGCCCTTGGGCGGTCGGATGCTCCCCCACATTAACGGGTTTGGATGCGTGAACACAGTATCGGACAGCATCGAGTCAGCCTGGGGCGAGATGCTGTTCTCGTCTATCAGCGAGCCCCCCGCAGTGCGCAGGACCATACAGATCAGAAGCGGTACGAACGCGTATCTACGGACCTGCAGCTCTAGAGCACAAGTGCTACCTCGAGCATCTCCGATCGGGGCTCTCGATGACGCCGGCCTAGTACTAGCGTCTGTCAAGGTGGCCTTGGGTTCGGACGACCTGACCATGCCCCGATTCTAGCGCTCGCGGGCGGCGTGTCAAATGGGCAACCGACTCCAGCCGATCGTCAAGCGCTTCGCGCCTCCTCTCGATGTCGCGCGACCCACGGGAATACGAGATGCCACACCATCGCCGCCCAGCTCGCGTCCTCGGACGGCAGAGAGGGCAGGCGATGTCAGAGCTTGATGCGCCCGGGTGCCTCGGTTGCCGTATCACAGGTCGCAGCCACGCTGCGCAGGCTTGACGGGCTCTCCTATGGGATGTCGGCAGTCAGACTTGGACGCATCGCAGGTCAGGACGCGAGACCGAAGTCAGGGGTTGGAGCTGACGTTCTTGCGGAACGGCGGCTTGAGGATGCCGCGGTCGGTGATGAAGCCGGCGATGAGACGGGCCGGAGTTACGTCAAAGGCCGGGTTGAATACGACGGTCCGGGCCGGCGCGGCACGGCACCCGGCGAAGGCCCGTACCTCCTCCCCATCCCTTTGCTCGACGACAATCTGCTGTCCGGTCCGAGTTGCGGAGTCAAAGGTCGAGGACGGCGCGACAACGTAGAACGGCTTGCGTGCGGCGCGCGCTAGTGTCGCGAGCATCCGCGTCCCGACCTTGTTCGCTGTGTCGCCGTTGGCTGCTATGCGGTCGGCACCAACGAGCATCACGTCGCACCGGTCAATCACGCTGGCCGCAGCGCTATCGGCAATCAGCGTGACCGGAATCCTAGCCCGTTGCAGTTCGAGCGTTGTCAGTCTGCTACCCTGCAACAGTGGTCTAGTCTCGCAGGCATACACGTGCGGCCGCTTGCCGTCAATGTGAGCCTGGAATATCACACCGAGCGCGGTGCCCATTCCAGGAGCGGCGAGCGCACCGGTGTTGCAGATGGTGAGGACTTCGGCGTTCTTGGGAAGCAGTTTCGCACCGTGTCGCGCTATCGCGAGCGAGCGTTCGACTTCCTCGGTCTCAATCCGCTGAGCCTCAGCGAGCACGGCCCGGCGCTTCTCCTCGGGCGACATCGCACGGACGGACACGGACTGCATGACACGGACAACAGCCCACTTGAGGTTGACCGCAGTCGGTCGCGCGGCGACCAGCATGCGCGCTGCCCGCTCAAGCCCGCTCCTTAGATTCCGGTCAGGCAGTCGCCCGGCCTCGACGGCCATACCGTACGCGGCGGCCACGCCGATGGCCGGTGCCCCGCGCACCGCCAGCCGTTTGATGACTGCAACTACGTCAGCCGCTTTGGTCGGGTAGAGGTAAGTGACGCGGTGCGGTAACTGTGTCTGGTCGAGAATCCGCAGCCGGCCGCGCTCGAACGATACCGCCCGGAAAAGGAACCCGGGCAGATGCTCTGCGTCCTTCCGTGCCGGCACGGGCTACCTCACCAGCAGCACCTTGAACACCGTCATTGCGAGCGGCGCGGCAAGTCTCTTCATCTGCTTCGTCTCGATGCCGTTACTCCATCGTGGCCGCCCCGCCGGCCTTCCTCAGGACTGCGACAAGCCCGAATGAATCCCGGTCGCGCGATTCAGGTGCGGACCGGACGAACTCAAGCGTGCTCAAGTAGCCTTCAAGATCGAATCCGTCGTTCTCGGGCAGAAGAGCGTACAGCCGAAACAGGCGGGATTCCAGCCAATCCCGAAACGCGCTGAACTCAGCGTGCCGGCGCTCGAGACTCAACTCCAGCCGCCGGAGCCGGTTCAGGAGGTAACCGCCGCGCTCCTCGGCCCGTACCGCCTCACACACGATGCGCGCGGACGCGAGCCGGAACACGTCGCAAGCCTCGAACGGGCTGTGCCGCCCCTCCTTAAGGAACTGCGAGAGCGACCGGTGAGTGTACTCAACGAAGTGCGGCGCGTAGCCGGAGAAGGTGCGCGGGAACGCGGCCCGGTCG
Organism: Caldifarciminota bacterium; assembly: GCA_026397595.1. Classification (GTDB taxonomy): domain Bacteria; phylum Hydrothermota; class Tepidihabitantia; order Tepidihabitantales; family Tepidihabitantaceae; genus UBA2258. Next base: position 48,636 of record JAPLUO010000197.1, on the reverse strand, counting down.
AGCGTGGTCATCACCGTCAACCCGCCCGGCGGCAGCGCATCGTACACCCGTCGCAGCAGACCGGCCGCCTCATCCTGCGGCAGATGCTCAATCACCTCAAGCAGCAACACCGCGTCTATCCCCGCCAGCCGCTCCGGCCCGATGGCCCGCGCGTCCAGGTGGCGGAAACTGATATTCGCGCACTCGAACCGTGACCGGGCCCCGGCCAGCAGTCGCTCCGAGTAGTCGGTCGCCTCGATTGTCCAACCCTCGGGCATCACCCGGGCCAGGGCGCTCGTCAGCATACCGCTGCCGCAGCCGAGCTCCAGCAGTCGCAGGGACCTTGTCTGACCGGTCGGACTCGTCTGACCCGTCTGACTCAGGACTTCGAGCACGGCCGCGTAGTTCGCGCAATGGTGGAGTTGCAAACGGTGGTCCCGCTGCTGCTCCACGCTCCCGCCCTCCAGGTTCCCGAACTCCTGCGACTTATCGAGCCGCTGGAACTCGTCCCATATCCGTCTCACATCCGCGCGAAACACGGCCGCGTCGCCCGGCGAGGACTGTCTGTACACGCGAGAGAATATCAGACTCGACCCGCGTTCGCAACACCTGCTGGGAGTTGGCGACCGACAGTTGACGATTGTCAATCGGGAATCGGCAGTCCCGACTTGACTCTTAGCTATCAGCCAATAGCATTGACGCCTATGCAAAGCGCCGACCTGACGCAGATTCGTAATATCGGCATTGCCGCGCACATCGACGCTGGCAAGACGACGACGACCGAGCGCATACTCTATTACTCGGGCCGTATTCACCGGATGGGTGACATCGACGACGGCAACACCCAGATGGACTGGATGGTGCAGGAACGCGAGCGCGGCATCACCATCACCGCCGCGGCCACCACCGTCTCCTGGCTGGAGCACCGCATCAACATCATCGACACGCCCGGCCACGTTGACTTCACGGTCGAGGTCGAGCGCTCGCTCAAGGTGCTCGACGGCGCGATAATCGTCTTCTGCGGGGTCGGCGGGGTCGAACCCCAGTCCGAGACCGTCTGGCGCCAGGCCGACCGCTACCACGTGCCCCGCATTGCGTTCGTTAACAAGCTCGACCGCAACGGCGCGGACTTCTACCGCGTGGTCAAGATGATGGCCGAGAAGTTCGAGCAGACGCCGGTTCCGGTCCAGTTGCCCATCGGCGCTGAAGACGAGTACAAGGGCTTGATTGACCTCGTGGCCGAGAAGGCCTTTGTCTGGCACACCGACGACCTGGGCGCGACCTTCGAGGAAATGCCGATTCCCGAAGACCGACTGCCCGAGGTCGCGGACTACCGGCACCGGATGATTGACACGCTGACCACGTTCGACGAACAACTACTGGAGAAGTACCTGGCCGGCTCGCCGATTGGCGAAACCGACCTGAAACACGCCCTGCGCACAGGCACCATCGCCCTCAAGATCGTGCCGGTCTTCTGCGGCAGCGCGTTCAAGAACAAGGGCATCCAGAAGCTGCTCGACGGCATCGTCCACTACCTGCCGTCGCCGCTCGACGTCCCGCCAGCGCGCGGCACCAATCCGAAGACCGGCAAGGATGAGACCCGGCCGTCCGATGCCAAGTCGCCGTTCTCGGCGCTGACCTTCAAGCTCGCCTCCGACCCGCAGCGCGGCATGCTCGCCTACGTCCGCGTCTACTCGGGCAAGGTCGAAGAAGGCGAAGTCGTGATGTCGGTGCCGGAGATGAAGCGCGTGCGGATTCCCAAGCTCGCCATCATGCACGCCAACCGGCAGCAGGAAGTCGAATCGCTCTCCGCCGGGGAAATCGGCGTGGTCATCGGCCTCAAGGAACCGCGCACCGGGCAGACCCTGACCAATCTCGCCCACCCGATTGCGTTCGAGCCGGTCAAGTACCCTGAACCGGTCGTGTTCCTCGCGATTGAGCCGAGGACCAAGGCGGACGAGGACAAGCTCCACACGTCGCTCGACACGCTCGCGCTCGAGGACCCGACCTTCAAGGTCCGCACCGACGAGGAAACCGGCCAGCTCATCCTGTCCGGCATGGGCGAACTGCACCTCGAAATCCTGATTGACCGGCTGCTCCGCGACTACAAGGTCGGCGTCCACTCCGGCAAGCCGCAGGTCTCCTACCGCGAGACCGTCACCGCGGCCGCGACCGCCGAAGGCAGATTCATCCGGCAGAGTGGCGGCAAGGGACACTACGCGGTCGTCAAGCTCGCGCTCGAACCTTCGCCCGACGGCAACCTCGTGGAGGATGAACTCAAGCCCGGAACACTACCGCGCGAGTTCGCCGCCGCCATCAAACAGGCCATCCAAGACAGCTTCGAATCGGGCGTGCTGGCCGGGTACGCGGTCGTCAACGTCAAGGCCCGCATCCTCGACGGCGAGTGGCACGAACAGGACTCCTCCGACGTTGACTTCAAGGTCGCGGCGGGCCAGGCGTTCCGCGAGGCCTTCACAGCCGCGAGCCCGACCTTCCTGGAGCCGATAATGGAACTCGAAGTCGTAACCCCGGACCAGTACTTAGGCAGCGTGCTCGGCGACGTCACATCGCGCGACGGCAGGATTCTGCACCTCGAACCGGTCAAAGGCCACCAGATAATCAAGGCCGAACTGCCGCTGATCAAGACCTTCGGCTACGCCACTCAGCTCCGCTCCCTCTCCCAGGGCCGCGCCGCCAACTCCATGCAGTTCTCGCACTTCAGCGCAGTCGACCAGCCAACCCGCGAACGCCTCTACCCAATGTTCGCGGGACACCCGCAGCAATAGCGTTAGCCCAAGGACAAGCTCCAGCCACGCCGCCGCCTTGACATCCCGGCCCGATTTGGTAGGCTTCGCCTGATGATATGCTCCGAATTCGGCCCGGTCCTCACGAAGACTGCGAACGCGGGAATGTTCGAAGTCCCGACTTCTGCCCCATGCTATTGAGCGCGAATGTGAACGAGGAGAATTGAATGCGTAGGTTCCTACATGCCAGACATAAGTGGGTGGCCCTGTTTTTGGCTATTCCATTCCTAACGATGCTGAACGTGTCCTGCGTCCATGAAACCAAGTATAGCGACGAGTCATTCTACAAGGACGTTGCCTGGGGCATAATGACCGGGTTGTCGGACATCTACAACCAGAACATTGCCGGCACGCCTTCGGGCGCCATCGACATAACCGCCAGCGGGCCGTTCGGCGGTACAGTGCACATCACCGGGACCACGAGTTACGACCAGGGCAATGGCATCCAGACGGTACATTTGAAGTATGACATGTCTCAGTGCCGCGTATCCTCCACCTCTTCTCCATCGGACCTGAACGTCGACCTTACCTTGAATGGCGTGATTAGCGAAGATGGCTCTTGGTCGTCAACATACGTAAGCGTTTCCTATGGTTCTGACGCCCTTAGCGTAAGTGGTGTTTCTCAGAGGGGCGCCAAAGAACGCGACATCAATAACACAACAGCATTCAAGGCAAATCGGACGAGTTCGGGCATTTCGGCTGAACTATTCGGATTCAAGATTTCGTGGTAAGAGGGCAGTTCCTGGTCTCTGACCCCTGACTTCATTACCTTCACTTCGCCATTTCCCCTTCCCATTTGCGTCCTGGCGGTCCCGTTTCGGGTCTCGGGATTCACCGCCTGATTGACAGCCGGCGCGAGTCGGCTAATATCCTGCGTGGCTAAGATAAAGAATATCCGCCAGAAGCGTCCGGCGAAGAAGTTTCGGCTGTCGAACAGCGTTGTGCAGTGGGGAATCGTCGGGGTGGTCGTGGTCGTCCTGATCTTCCTGGTCGTGGGAGCTCTTTCCCGACCGCCATCCGAGCCCGCACCGATTCCGCTGCTCACGAACGCCAAGCCCGACCTGATTTCGATAACCCGGATGCTCGGCGACGTGAAGCTCGACAGCGGCGTCCGGACCCTGTTTCCCGAGGAGATGAGCGCGCGGTTCGTCGGCCCTGACTCGCTCTACGCCCAGCGCCGCTGGTACGACGCGCTGACGGCTCTCAACAACATGCTGAATCGCGCGACTCGGCCCGAGTCGGCTGCAATACGCGCCTATATGGCTTTCTGCTGGTACGACGCCGACAACCTCGACCGCTCGGTCCAATCCTTCCGAAGGTCCATGGGGGAAGACTCTAGCCCGACCGGGACAGCACCCCGGCTTGCGTTCTCCATTGGCTGGGTATTCCAGAGCCGAGGGTATCAGGACAGCGCGGTCGCGTACTACTCGCGCGCGCGCCGGTTCCTTCCGGATTCAGCCCGCCTGCTCAGGGCGCAAGCCGCCAACAACGCGGGCGCGGCGCTCGAAGTCTTGAAGGACACGGCCTCCGCCGGAGACGCCTACCGCGAGGCCGCGGCCCTGCTCGACTCGACCGCGTATCCGAAAGAAGCGAAGACAATCAGGGAGAACCTGACACGACCGGCGGGCAGCAAGTAGGACGCGGCTTCGCCGCGAGTTAGTAAGGTAGCGGTTAGTAAGTTAGCAGTTAGTAAGTTAGCAGTTAGGACTGCCCGGACTTCTGACTTCTAGCATCTAGCTTCTGGCTTCGTCCTCTACACTGTCTCCAAAGGGTCCACGTCGACCCTGGCCCTGACGCCGTCGGACTCAAGCTGTTTCAGGGTCACTAATCGGTCCAGCCTGAGGTTGCGGGCGACCTTGACGAGAACCTGCACGGTATTCGTTCTTCCGCGCACCGGTACCGGGCCCATCGCTTCCACACCCTGAACCCGCCCCAGTTTTCGACACAGCATTTCTCCGTGCCTCGCTGCTTTGGACTCGCTCGCAGCGCTCAGCTCGATGAGCACAAGCCGCCGATAGGGCGGGAACTCCAGTTCCTCCCTCAGTTTCAATTCCTGGTCAAGGAAACGCGCCACATCTCCCGCGGTCGCGGCCTGCACCGCCGGGTCGTCGGGCCGACGGGTCTGGAGCACAAGCGTAGCCCCATGCGCTGCCGCGCGCCGGGACAGTTCTGAGAGCACCTGGAACGTCCGCTCCCTTGCCCGGAAATCTGGCAGGCACAGGTCGTCGTCAACCGACAGGGCAGCAACTACCCTCACCCGCTCCGGCCAGTGAACCCCGAACAGCGCACGCGTGCCGACGACCACCGACCCGGGTTCAGGGGAAGAACGATGAACGGATTCGGTGAGCACCGTCAAGACATTTGCGTCCGGCAACAGCCGGCTCACTTCGCGCGCGGCCATCTCGATGCCCGGCGCCTTGAGCCGGAAGTCAGGACTGCCGCATGCTGGGCACGTCTCCGGTGCGGTGCTGGTCTTGCCGCAGTAGCGGCAACAGAGGTTGCCACCGGAATAGAGCACGAGCGAGACTCCACAGTCCGTACACAGGAGTGGACTCCCGCAGTCACGGCACGCGACGTATCGGCTTAGTCCCCGGCGGTTGATATACAACACCGATGACTCGCCGGCAGCGCGGGCTTCTTTCAGCTCATTCACCAGCACCGGCGCGAGCACCTCGCCCCGATGCTTGCGCATGTCAACGACGAGGGTATCAGGCGGGGAGCCGGAAATGACGAAGTGGAAAGGGGAAATGGACAAGTTGGACTTGGTGCTTTCCCCTCGGGACTTGGCACTTTCCACTTGTGATTCGGGACTTTCCTCTTCAGACTTGGGACTTTCCCCTTGTGACTTTGCGGCGGGACTTTGCACTTCAGACTTTGTACCTTCCACTTCAGACTTGGGACTTTCCCCTTGTGACTTTGCGGCGGGACTTTGCACCATCTGGTACTGTCCGTTGCGCAGGTTCAGCCAGGTCTCGGCCGACGGGGTCGGGTCGCAGAGCAGCACCGGGCAGTCGGCGAGTCGGGCCCGGGCAATAGCCACGTCCCGGGCATTGAACCGCGGATGCCGCTCTTCCTTGAAGACCTTGTCGTGCTCATCTATCACAACGACGCCGGCAAGGTCCGGCACCGGAGCGAACACGGCCGAACGAACACCAAGAACCAACATGCGCTCGCTTGAGCGCACCTCGCGCCAGACGCTCTTCCGTTCCGACGCCTTCCGGTCGCCGTGGTAAAGAACCGGCTCGATTCCCAGCCTCGCCCGTAGCGTGCCCGCCCATACGCCGGTCTCGGACTCCGGCATCAAGACTATCACCGTCCCGCGCTCAAGCCCCGCACCGACGAAGCCGGCCACGACGTCTTCTTGCGAGCCCGAACCGGTATGGACGTTCACGGAGAAAGAAGGAGGGAAGATGAAGGATGAAAGATGAAGGTCGGAGACAACAACCGGCCGTCTTCCACTAAGCGCTCGTTCACCGCCCCTCGCCCCTCTTCTGAGTCCGTGGCCGCAGATGCCGCGCGGCAGGGCCATGCCGAGTACTGCGCCCATCCGGCCAAAGTAGTATGCGCCGACCCAGCGCAGCAGGCGCAGAAGCTCCTCCGAGACCAACCGCGGCTCGACCAGCTTCTCGACCGGCAGTGTCTTTGGCACCGGGCTGCGGGCCAGGACTTCGAGCACGAGACCTTTGGCTTTCTTCCCACGCAGGCGGACCTGCACGCACGCGCCGGGCGCAAGTTCGAGGAAGCGTTCCGGCTCGAACTCGTAGGTCAGCTCGTGCAGCCGGGTATGGGGTATCGCGACGTTGCAGTAGCGCTCTACGCCCGACGCTTCACGCTTCAGGCCGGCGGCGGCTGGCGTCATGCGCAATGCGTCACGCGCCATGCGTCAGTACCGGAGTTTGAACTGGTATCGAAGCGAGAACGGGCCGCTGGCCGAGCCCTCGGCGAGGATTTCGTTCTTACGGTTAACGTAGTATTCGACCCGGAATGCCGGGTTGAGGTCGCCGGTGAAGTTCTGCGTGTACGTCACGTACAGGTTCCTGCCCACGTACTTGCCTACCGTGACCTTGGTCTCCCGGTCCCCGAGCAGCCCGCTCTCAAACTCGAGGTAGTCGAGACTGACGAACCCGCGCGCACGCTTGGAAACCTGCAACTGAAAGTAGTTGAGCAGGCGTTGGGACAGCAGCTTGGTGACCGCGCCTTGCTGGTCAAGCTGGCCCGGGGTCACGTTCAGACTGAGGTACGAGGCAATCGCCGTCTCGTCCCAGATGGGCGGCTCGGACGTGAACCCGAAAGCCGGCTTCTCCAGGGTGCCGGTCAGGGTCAGGACGATCTTGTCCGGCACCTTCGTATCACCCGGACCCGCCCGGATTGGCAACTCGGCGATGATATCAAGGTCCGGGTTCACGGTGCTGATGTTCTCGAACTTCACCGAACCGCTGGTAACACGCAGGGCCTGGTCGAGGTAGTAGACCGTGCCCTGCCGCGAGACCAGTTCGCCGGTGTAGAGCATGTCGGTCATGGTCTTGCGGATGGTCATGTCCCCGCCGAACTCAATGTCCGCCCCGCCGAAATCGATGCCCGCTCGCTGGCTGCGCAGCCAGATGTCGCGCTCGGCCCTCACCCGGACATCGAAGACGAATGTGGTATCGGGCCCCCGGGCGACGCCGGCCGACTGACCGAACGCGAATGCCACCAGCGCTTCCTCGATGTCAACCGTTCCGGAAATCGAGTACGGCCGGCCCATGGCCCAGTCAAGGTCAAGGCTGCCCCCGATTATGCCATAGATTTCCGGCTGTGGGTTGATTGTGGTACCGCTGAAATCGCCGTGGAACCGGAGCGAGTCAACCTGCCACTTCTCGCCGATGTCGACGAAACCCGTGACCAGCGTGTTCCCGTGGTCAGACCTGCCGGTCAGCTTCTCAATACTGATACGGCTGCGGTCGAATACCAGTTCGGCGTTCACCCGGTGAACACCGGCCGAGTCAGACCACCCTTCAGCGCCAGGTCTCCGAAGATGGTGCCCTGCCGCAACTCCATGATCGGCTTCAGGAAAGCCACCACCCAGACTCCGGGATTGCGCAGCCTCACCCGTAAGTCAGCGGCACCCAGTTTGAAGCCGGCCTCGGTCTGGTATTCGACTGAACCGGCGACCACGCTTGTCTCCGGCACCGCGCTGCTGTCCATGTGCACCAACCAGAGATGATCAATGGCCGCGCGCGTCCGGGTGACACTGACCGCGCCCTGGACCCGGCTCAGATTGACGTCCGCAGACGGTATGCTCAGCCGGTCGGCATCCAGGGTCAGAAGGAACGTGTCGCTGCCGGTTACGCCAAGACTGACTGTGCCGGACATATCAAACCCGAGGCCCAGCAGTGCCTTGACTCTGGCAAGGTCCAGCCGACTCACGGCCACGTCGAGGCGGGCCGGTTTCCCGGCCGCGCTGGCCAGCGTCGCCCGCACGTCGCCGCCGGCGATATCCGGTGCGGCGAGTTGGACGTCGAGTGAGTTTTGTCGCAGCCGGAGGTGAAGCGCGTCGTGCATGGTCAGCGTTTCGGGCTTGGCACCAATTCGGAGCGTGGCGAAGTCAATGACAACGCTGTCTCGCGCCAGCCGGGCTGCGCCCTCGGCTGAGACCTGGACCCCGGGCTGCCAGACCCCGAGCCCGAACTGCTGCTCCTGCCAGGTCAACTGCACGGAATCAACCGTGAATCCGCCGTAGCTTGCCCTGGCAACCCCGACCCGCACCTGTCCGGACAGCTCCCGCCCCATCGCGGCCGCAAGACCAACATGCGCTGTCGCTGCATTGACGCCGGCAACGCTCAGGTCGGTGACTGACAGTTCAGACACAACATCCAGCGTCTCCGCGGTCCCGGCCAGGCTCAGGTTGCCGGAAACCCGTCCTTGCACCGGCAACGATTCGAGCTTCGCAAGCAGCCCCAGGTCGAAAGTGTCCATCCGTACCTCAGCCTGGAACCTGCTGCCCTGCCAGGTGCCATGGCCGGAGACGACACCGACCGGCCCGCTCAGCTCAAGCTGTTCAATCGCAACCCGCCCGCCAGCCTGGCGGTAGGAACCGACCACCTTCAGCGTGTTGATTTCAAGGGCGGGTATTCGCGCATTGACGGTCGCCGCAATCGAGTCGAGCCCACGGCCCGAGGCCTCGATGTCGGCGTCAACCATCACGTCCGGCAACCCCGAACTGAGTCGCCGCACGCGGATGCCGACCAACTGCGCCGAGCCTGAGAAGTCGAGCTTGCGCAGGTCCAGCCTGCCGGTCACATCCGCGCTGCCCAGTCCCGAATCTGCGCCGGCCATAGTCACTTGTACCACCGAGTCTTGCAGCACCAGCTCGCCGCTGATTGTCGGCAGTTCGATGGTACGCCATGCGAGACCTTCCGCCGCAAACTGCAGGTTTCCCGAGCCCTGGTTCTTCTCCAGCTTCGCGGTGCCCTTCAGTCTCAGTCGGCCCGGAACCGGCGTGCGCTGTCCGACAGGGGCTACTGAGGCCAACTCCTGCAGGCTAATGGAAAGGCTCTCAAGCTGGGCAACGATAGTATTCGGCTGGAATGCCATCTTCAACCCGGCGCGCAACGAAGAGCTCTTGGTCATCGCCACAAGTTCGGTTATTACCAGCGAGTCCCGGGTAAGTCGTGCCCCACCGCTCAGGTTCTCTAGCGAGATGTGTTCCTGGTACATGCGGGCCTTCACTTCCGACAACTGCACCTGCATCTGCTCCGGCGTTGAGACGAGATTCAGAATGAGGTCAACCGAATCGAGGCGCATCGCCGTATCGATGAACGCGCTCCCGCCGGACAGACGGAGTTGCCCAATCCGAATCGGCGGATACTGACTTCGGCCGGTCCCGCCTCGGCCTGAAACGGGACGCACCGAGCTGATGAAGAACCTCGGTTCGACCGCACTTGCCAACGAGGCAGAGAAGGTCCGATGCGTGATTGATGTCCACGGATCGTATGTCAGCGTCAGCTTCCTCACCTTGAGGGAATCCGGCCCGAGCTTCAACGTCAGGTCGGCAAGGGTAATGCTCCGCGTGATGGTTCCCTCAATCCGTCCGAAGCTCACCTCGAACCCCACCCGCGGCCCGAACCGCGTCAGCGCCTGGCTGAGCGCGTACCTGCCGACCGACGGCACCAGCAGTATCAGTGCTGCCAGTACCAGTACGACCTGAATCAGCGCGACCAGCGCAATCGCGATTCCGAGCAGAACCCGCCGAATGCTAGAAAGCATGGAGCAGCCCCAGGTAGAAACGGCCCTTGTCCCCGGATGGCGGGTTCCGCAGGCGTTTACCCCAGTCCAGCCTGACCGGCCCGATTGGGGTCCGCACCCGTATGCCTGCCCCGGCGCCGTATTCATAGACTCGCATCCGGAAGTCGTACCCCACGTCGCCGACATCGAAGAAGCCGACCAACCCGACCCAGCGCAGTATGTAAGGCGTGCGCAACTCGACGTTGCCGTTGACCACTGCCGTACCGTAGCGGTATTCGTCCCCGGGCGAACTGCCCGGCCCGATGGACCGGTCCGGATACCCTCGCAGAGTACTCCTGCCTCCGAGCGTAAACGCCTCGTAGTACGGCACTGCCACGGTGCGCCCGTAGGGCCGGACGCTCCCGGCCATGCCGCGCATTGCCAGCACGAAATCCCCGCTCCCTGCACCCTGACCCCTAACTCTTATCCCCAACCGCTGATACCAGCGCACGTCCCCGGTCAGCCGGTAGAAGTCGTTGTCACCCCACAGTGGCCCGCCCGCGCCTTCGACTACCACATGGACAGACAAGCCCTGAGCCGGGTCAAAGATGTCGTCGCGCGTATCATACTGGCCGCTCAGCGCCAGTGAATTGGTGATGCCGGACAAAGTGTCGGAATGCAGCAGGAGACGGTTGGTCAGGCCGACTGTGAACTGGGGAACAAGGCTCCGGGTCATGCCGGTTTCAATGCCATACTCCCGCTGCCGTATCAAGTCGTTCAGGCGCTCATACGAGAAGTAGGGATGAGTCTGGAAGTCAATCCTGGTCAGAATCAGATACGGCACCCGGTATGTACCGTCAAACCCGACCCGGTAGCTCCAAGGAAGCGTCGGGCTGAACTCACCGCCGACGACCAGCGTGTGGCCGCGGTTGAACAGGTTGTCGTGCTCCCACTCCGCCGATACCAACAGCCGGGGCGGAATCTCGACCCCGGCGCCCAGGGACACGCCCCGGTACGCCTGTTCGACTACGTCGAACCGGACCGCCACGCTGTCCGGTCCTCCCTGGTCCCGGGTCCTGGTTTCCTGCCCGCTATCCGCTATGACGAAGAACATCACCCGGTAGAACAGCTTGGTCGCGTACAGCCGGCGTTGCGCCTCCTGCATCCGCTTCTGAGAGAACTGCTCGCCCGGCCGGATTTCCGAGGCCCGCAGCACGGTTCTGGTGCGGACGGTCCGGTTACCGCGTACCCGCACCTCGCTCACGTGGCACAGCCTGCCCTCGGTGATACTGAATGAAATCGTGGCCAGGGTGTCGGTGCGCGTGACCGTATCTTGTACCTGCGCGAACGGGTAGCCGGAGTTGAGGTAGTATGTCCGCAGCGCCGCCACGCTCTGGTCAAGCGCGGTCTGCGAAAAGAAGCGGCCCGGACGCACCGTCAGTTGCTTGAGCAACTGCTCGGTCCCGACCGTACTGTTGCCCGTGAGTGCAATCGCGCTCACCCGCGTGCGCGGCCCTTCGGTAATGTGGAACGTCACAACCGGCAGCCGCCTTCCCCGCGTCATCTGCTTCTCGACCCGAACCGAGTGAAATCCCTCGTCTTGGTAAAACGACTCCAGCGCCGCGGCATCGTTGTTGAGTTGGTTCTCGCTGGATGGCCGCCTGACCCGCACCGTGACCAGTTGGGACAGGGCTCGGCTGCTGAACGTGCGCATGCCTTCAAACCTGACCGCCTCAAGCGTGTCGCCGGTGTGAAGCTGGCCCGCCAGACACAGGAGCAGCACTGGAATCAACGCCTGATAATACCGGCTTGGCCTCCGCTATTCAAGCCCGCCGGTTGACCAGAGGACCAGGATAGGAGTTCATCACCAAGACACAAAGACACAGCGAAAATAGTGAATTAAGAATAGTGAAAGGCGGATTCGAGTTTCACAATTCTCCATTCACTATTCTCCTACGTGGCGGTTGTATTCCGGTTTCCGGGATTCGGGCGGGATTGACATCGAGCGTGTCGCCCGATAATCTGACCTTGGAGAACAGCCATGAACCAGACTCAATATCAACCCGTCAAGGCGCCGCGCGGCCCGCACCTCAAGTGCAAGGGCTGGCACCAGGAAGCGGCCCTGCGGATGCTGATGAACAACCTCGACCCCGAGGTCGCCGAGAATCCCGAGCAGCTCATTGTGTACGGCGGCACCGGCCGCGCCGCCCGCAACTGGGACTGCTTCCACGCCATCGTCCGCACGCTGAAGGAACTGGAGAACGACGAGACCCTGCTCGTCCAGTCGGGCAAGCCGGTCGCGGTCTTTCGCACATGGCCCCATGCCCCGCGGGTGCTGATTGCCAACTCCAACCTCGTCCCGCACTGGGCCACCAAGCCCTACTTCGACTAGCTCGAAGCCGCCGGCCTCATAATGTACGGCCAGATGACCGCGGGCTCGTGGATATACATCGGCACCCAGGGTATCCTGCAGGGAACGCACGAGACGTTTGTTGCCGCGGGCAGGAAGCACTTCGGGACTCCTGACCTCGCGGGCCGGCTGGTCGTGTCCGGCGGGCTCGGCGGCATGAGCGGCGCCCAGCCCCTGGCCGCGACCATGGCCGGCGCGACCTATCTCGGCGCAGAGGTCGACCCGGCCCGCGTGGCCCGACGCCTGGCCAGCAAGAAGCCCCGCTACCTCGACGAGAGTATCCCTGACCTTGATAAGGCTATTGACCGGGCCCTCGACGCGAAGAGCCATAAGCAGGCGGCCAGTTTCGCCTGGTGCGGCAACATCGTTGACCTGCTTAAGCGCCTGGTCGAGCGCAAAGTCGTGCCCGACCTGCTCACCGACCAGACCTCGGCCCATGACGAACTGAACGGCTACGTGCCGAGCGGCATGTCGTTCGAGCAGGCGCTCGAACTCCGCCGTAAGGACCCGGCCGCATACAAGCAGGCGTCTTTTCGCACGATGGCCGAACACGTCCGCCTGATGCTTGCGCTCCAGTCAATGGGCGCGGTAACGTTCGACTACGGCAACAACCTGCGCGGCAAAGCAGTCGAGGGCGGCTTCCTCCCCGAGTCCGAAATCCGCAACCCCACCTCGCCAATCGCCAATCGCCAATCGTCAATCGGCACTTGGAAGTACCCCGGTTTCGTTCCCGCCTACATCCGTCCGCTGTTCTGCCAGGGCAAGGGGCCGTTCCGCTGGGCCGCGCTCTCCGGCGACCCGAAAGACATCGCCGAGACCGACCGGCTTGTCTGCGACCTCTTCCCGAACAACACCGCACTTGTCAACTGGATAAAGAGGGCCGGCGCCGAGATACCGTTCCAGGGCCTGCCCAGCCGCATCTGCTGGCTCGGGTTTGGCGAACGCGACAAAGCCGGGTTGGCCTTCAACCTCGCCGTGCGCGAGGGGCGAATCAGCGCGCCGATAGTCATCGGCCGCGACCACCTTGACACCGGCTCAGTCGCGTCACCCAACCGTGAAACCGAAGCAATGAAAGACGGCTCTGACGCGATTGCCGACTGGCCCCTGCTCAACGCCATGCTCAACGTCGCCTCGGGCGCGTCATGGGTTTCCATTCACCACGGTGGCGGCGTCGGCATCGGTTACTCTATCCACGCGGGCCAGGTCATTGTCTGCGACGGCACGACTGAGATGGACGAAAGGCTGAAGCGTGTGCTCTTGAACGACCCCGGCACCGGAATCGCCCGCCACGCCGACGCCGGGTACGACGACGCCATCGAAGTCGCCCGCACCCAGGGCGTCAAGATTCCGATGCTGTAAGGAAATAGCCAGGTCCCAATGACTAACCCGGAACCCCGCGGTCTGCAGTCTGCAATCTGCATTCTGCAATCTGCATTCTGCATTCTCCTGCTGTCCTCCTGCGGCCAGGTCAGACAGTTGTCCCCCGCTGACTCGCTCTCTGACGACGACAAACTCAACTATCTCGTGCTTGCAGCGATTGCCCCGAACGCGGCCCAGCAATACGCATCGTCGAGCACGGCCCGCGGCCGGGCCGAATACCTTGACTGGTTCTGGCGCAATCTTCCTCCCGGCCTGAACCCTACTCCCGACTCCCTCCTCCCTTCTCCCTCTGCCTTCTACCACCAGCGCGCGCTTCAGGCCCGGACCTTCTTCGGCGCGACCGACCTGCTGAACGACGACCGGGTCCGCACCTACATCCGCTACGGCCCGGCCCGCCGCGAGCAATACGAACCGCACGCCATAGAGACCGAAACCAGCCGCATTTATGTCAACCCGGCGGAAATCTGGTCATACGACTCCCTCGGTCGCCAGTTCGACTTCGTCCGCACCGGCACCGCGTACAAACAGGTCGGCGAAAGCCGCTACGGCCGCAGCGCTGTCATGCCGTCGCTTGAACCGGTGGACCTGGGTCGTTCCGCGCCCGCCATCACAAAGGACGCCCGGCCCCTTGGACTAGAGGTATCGCTCGGCCGGCTCGGGCAGCACGCCGACTCGGTCGAAGTCGAACTCGCGTTCGGGATTCCGCTACGGACGATCATGGCCGCATTCCCGTCCCAGACCCAGCCTCTCATCAACGTCGCGATTGACCTCGCTCCCCGGGACAAGGGCACGCCGGCTCACCGGGAATCATGGGTAAGCTGCGCGATGCCGCCGGACACGACCGTGGTCGAGTTCGCCGTAGGCCGCGAGGTTTTCAACCTGCCTGCCGACATCTACACCGTAACCGTCACGGCCATTGCCGACGGCGGCCAGACCGCGTCCCGCCGCGTTCAGAACCTGAACCTCATAGACTACTCCCGGCGCGACCAACCGGTATCTGACGTGCTTTTCTACTCGCTGGTTGACTCGACGCCCCAGAGCCCGCAGTTCGGCCGCCTCGACTGGGCTCGGGCAGTCCCGCTGGTCGTGCCCCGCGTGCGAAGCGGGCAGTCATTCTATGTCCTCTATGAGATCTACCACCTCGCCACGTACTCGGCGGGCAGCCATGACGTACAGGCGACCTACGAACTGGTCGAGCGCGAAACCCGCGAGAAAGCAATCCTGCCAGTCTCGAGCCGCTCCATCACCGGTCCCGGCCGGACCGGCGTCGCGGTCGAGCGAATCCACACCATGGACCTGAAACCCGGCCACTACCTGCTGGTCAGCCGCGTCAAGGATTTATGCGATGTCTCCCATCCGTCCATTTCCGCCTCCCTGACCGCCGAGTTCGAAATCCTGCCCCGGCGGTGAGGGAGAGTTAGCAGTTAAGAGTTAGCGGTTAGCAGTCTTCCGCTGCTTCCTGTCTCCTAACTCCTAACACCTAACTCCTAACTCCTCGCTGCCGCCTTGGCAACCGCAAGCCCGAACGCCACGCCAGTCACCACCCACGTCCGCCACTCGCACATGGCGCGTCCAACGGTGAACTGCTCGCCATTCGCCTCTCGCCCATCGCCATTCGCAGTTTTGGCTTTTGGCTCTTGGCTTTTGGCTTCTTGCCTCAGCACTTCTGCATTCTGCCTTCTAGCTTCTAGCCTCTGACCTCGCCCTCGTGACAAATCCCGCTCTTCCTCAACAACGATGACCGCATACTCCACGCAAAACCCCACCAGTACGACAGCCATCAGCAACAAAGGAGGCCGCAGCGCGATAACCATCCCCGCCACCAACAGGAAGTTCCC
This sequence comes from Caldifarciminota bacterium, assembly GCA_026397595.1. GTDB lineage: Bacteria > Hydrothermota > Tepidihabitantia > Tepidihabitantales > Tepidihabitantaceae > UBA2258. The sequence continues at coordinate 33,022 of JAPLUO010000197.1, read as the reverse complement.
GATGTATAGTGGATGTCTCAGCAGACGATACGGCCCGCTCGCAATCCTCCGACTCGCGCCGATTTCCCGCGCCCGGCCCTCAATCCCGATGTAGCCCGAAGCCCAGAACCGCACCGCCAACCCGGCCAGCACGAACGCGAGGCCGGCAGAGCACGACCCGACGGTCGGCCTTGCCAGCCAGAACACCACGACGAACGCGGCCAGTCCAATGACCCCGCGCGAGCGGAACAGAAACCTGCCAATCACTCCTCAATCTATTCGATTCCCGATTCAGGTCAACCCCGAACGCTATACTCCCGTCGGCGCGGTACCGTCCGCGACCCGCCAAAGCTCTCTTGAGAGCTCCCTCGGAAACTCCCTGGAAAGCTCGCCGGAAAGCTCCATCGAAGGCTCATTCAAGAGCTCACTCGAAAGCTCATTTCAAAGCACCTCTCAAAGCTCAGTCCAAAGCTCGTTCAATCGCTTAGCGCATCGCTCGCCTCAAAGCTCAGGCCATCGCTTCTTCCATCGCTCAGTTCATAGCTTCAGTGAAAGCACACGACAAAGCTCTTCTGAAAGCTGGACTTAAAGCTCATTTCAGAGCACCATTCAAGGCTTGTTCGAAAGCTAACTCGAAAGCTGCTTAGGGGGCGACCACTACCCTTGAATTGCTCTCGGCCGCAAATGACTTAACCGATCTACTGCGCTGGCGTTACGTCCGGTATGCTAGAATCATTCAGCTACCAGCTCCCCAAGCCGGGAGTTTAGTGATAGGATACAACTCTGCCGCGCCCGTCCGCCGCCTAACTACGGCAGTCTCAATTCACTAGTCAGCCTTTCCGAAACTCCCCTCCCCCATTCCCCCAAGACTTCCCCCAACTCTTGGGCCAGCGCTTCCCCCAGCTCTTGGGCCAACTCTTCCCCCAACTCATGGGTCAGCTCTTCCCCCAACTCTTGGGCCGACTCTTCCCCCAGCTCTTGGGCCAACTCTTCCCCCAACTCTTGGGTCAACTCTTCCCCCAACTCTTGGGTCAACTCTTCCCCCAACTCTTGGGTCAACTCTTCCCCCAACTCCTGCCCCATACCTTGACCCGGCCCTTCCCCGCGGCCTTCCCCGGAGCCTTCGCCCGAATCGCCAATCGGAAATCGGCAAGAACACATGGCATGCGCCCCGCCTCCTTGACTTCTGCGCCAAGAAGAGAAAGCCGGCCATCAGCCGGCTGCCGGGGAGCGAACACGACGGCTAGTTCTTTGCGTCCATCGCCTGCCGCCGCTAGTCCACCAACTTCAGCAGATTGGCAATGCCCTCGACATCCAGTCCCGCGTCCTTGAGCAGTTCCTGGACCCGTGCCCGGCCAAGCTTGTCTCCACACCGGACCAACCCGGTCAGCACCTGCGCGGGGCCGTCAGCCAAACCGATGGCCCGAAAAACGCCCAACGCCTCCACCAATTTCGGCACGGCCTGCTCCAGCCTCCCCATGTCCGTCAAAACGAGCCCGATGTTGCCGAGCTGGGTCGCCACGCCCTGCTGGTACCCGATCTCCCGGTCTATCGCCAGCGCTTCCTCATAGTACTTGAGCGCCTTGTCGGGTTCGCCCTTGGCGATGTAGATGAGCCCGATGTTGCCGAGTTGGGTCGCCACGCCCTGCTGGTACCCGATTTCGCGGTGAATCGCCAGCGACTCTTCATGGTACCTGAGCGCCTTGTCGGGTTCGCCCTTGGCGATGTTGATGAGCCCGATGTTGCCGAGGCAGCTCGCCACGCCCTGCTGGTACCCGATCTCCCGGTCTATCGCCAGCGCTTCCTCGTAGTGCTTGAGCGCCTGGTCGAGTTCGCCCTTGGCGCGGTAGATGTTCCCGATGCTACCGAGCTGGTCCGCCACGCCTTGCTGATGCCCGATTTCGCGGGCCATCGCCAGCGCTTCCACATGGTACTTGAGCGCCTCGTCGGGTTCGCCCTTGGCGATGTAGATGAGCCCGATGTTGCTAAGCTGGGTCGCCACGCCCTGCTGATACCCAGTTTTGCGGTCAATCGCCAGCGCTTCCTCGTAGTACTTGAGCGCCTTGTCGGGTTCGCCCTTGTCGCTGTAGATGTTCCCGATGTTGCCGAGGTCGATCGCCACGCCTTGCTGATGCCCAATTCCGCGGTTAATCGCCAGCGCTTCCTCTAAGTGCTTCAGCGCCTTGTCGGGTTCACCCTTGTCGCTGTAGATGAGCCCAATGTTGCCCAGATGGGTCGCCACGCCCTGCTGATATCCGATTTCGCGGCTTATGGCCAGCGCCTCCTCTAAGTGCTTCAGCGCCTTGTCGGTTTCACCCTTGTTGCTGTAGGTGTTCGCGATGTTGCCGAGGTCGCTCGCCACGCCCTGCTGATACCCAATTTCGCGGTCCATGGCCAGCGCTTCCTCGTAGTACTTGAGCGCCTTGTCGGGCTCACCCTTGGCGTTATAGATGTTACCGATGTTGCCGAGCTGGTCCGCCACGCCCTGCTGATACCCAATTTCGCGATGTATCGACAGCGCCTCCTCGTAGTACTTGAGCGCCTTGTCGGGTTCGCCCTTGTTGCTGTAGATGTTCCCGATGTTGCCGAGGTCGCTCGCCACGCTCTGTTGATGCCCGATTTCGCGATGTGTCGCCAGCGCCTCCTCGTAGTACTTGAGCGCCTTGTCGGGTTCGCCCTTGGCGCTGTGGATGTTCCCGGTGTTGCCGAGGTCATCCGCCACGCCCTGCTGATACCCACCTTCGCGGTGTATTGCCAGCGCCTCGTCATGGAACTTGAGAGCCTTGTCGAGTTCGCCCTTGGCACTATAGATGTTCCCGATGTTGCCGAGGACCGCGCCAAGGTTCCGCTTGTCGTCGAGCCTGCGGTACGCGTCTACCGCGGGTAGATAGTGATCGAGCGCCTCATCCGGCCGACCGGCGTCGGACAACAGGTCGCCCAACCGGAAATGGACTGATGGCAGCACTGATGGAGCGGCTTTACTGTCGCGCTCGACCCGTTCGAGCAGGGCTCGCGCCTCCGCAATCTCTAGCTCCCTTGCGGCTAGACCGAGCATCTTCTCGGCAGTGTGGTCCGGCATCACGCTGAACCGGCCCACGTCGGTCCGGAAACTCCAGAAGTCCTTGGCGATATCGGACACGCGGGACATCTGTCCGGGTCGGCACCAGAGCAGCAGCAGGATACTCCGTTCAGGAACATACTCACGTCGGGTGTTCAGGTTGACGAGTGTGCGCTTCTCGCGCTTTTCATCTAGCCCGCGCAGGTTCACGGTGAAAACTGCGTCGGGTGTCGCACCCGACCTCAACAGCCGCAGCGCCTCGGCTATCGGGTCGTCACTCAATCCGAGTTCCTGCCATTCGACATGGCCCAGTTCGACCCGGATGCGCTCGCGTACGACCGTCAGCGTCGCGTCATCCTTGACTTCGAGAATGAAGATGCCGCCGCGCCCGAGGTGCAGGCGCAGCCTGCGAATCAGGTCGTCGAGTTCACGCCGCTGCCCGAGCTCTAGCTGAGCTTTTGCAGCCAAGGAATGAAGATGGGGTTCGGACGGTGCCATTTCCGGTCGCCGTTTCGGTACTGGAAGAGCGCAGTCCAAAAGAGCAGCCTGAAGAACGACTTCTTCTCTATTTCATCCGTCGGCAGCCAGGTCTTGTCCTTGAGAACTGCTTTGAGGACTTTGACGTCCGAGGCATCGAAGTTGAAGCTGTTGAATACTTTGGTCTCGGCACGCGTTATGTCGTCTGACGTGACCCGACCTCGACCAAAGAAGACGGCATGCTGAGCCAGTCTCAGCAGTTCCCGTACGACACCGCCGCTCAGTCGAGCCAACCGTAGGAGATGCTCGTCCGGGATGACACTCGCAGGAACCCGCCTGCGCAGCAGGTCGCAGAGCACCCGTTCCCGCGGCGTCCTCGGGTTGTTACCCTCTGGCTGAACGATAACCGCAGGGAAGAACTCCTCACCACCGAGTCGATTGCTGATGGCCGGGAATTCTTCGAAACACGACACGGACGTGTCTACCACGTATACGATGCTTGCGTTGGGCTGGGCCAGTTGTCCTGCGTAGGTACCGAAGAGCGTCCGGGCGGTATCGGCCACCGGCTTGTCGGTATCATCCACGAGAACCAGCAACTCCTTGCCCGCGAGTCTCACCGTCACTGAATCCAGCAGGAGATTGATGGTCTTGATGAAGTCCGTCAGTCGCGGACGGAAATGCTCCCTGACCTCACGACGGAACTCATCCTGATACTTGTACTCAGCCCTGAAGTCCGCACTTAGCCAGGCGAGCGCCTTGGGCAGCCCCACCCCTGCACTCGCGGACGCGGCTGCTTTCCGGGTGCTCTGCGTGGCTTTCGTGTGCACCAGTAGCCCTCGCAGCTCCCTGTACATCTCGACCACCCTCTTGCCCGTGCCCGTGTCGAGCTTGACGCCCGCTTCGTGCCCCGCATCTACAACGGTGAGTGCGATGGCCAACAGGAGATCGATATGCTCCAGCTCATTCGGCTCCACGAACTCCTTGATGCTGCAACGGACAACAAGAAATGCTTGGGCGACCTTGGGGTCGCACTCAATGACATTGAGCAGTGTAGACTTGCCGCAACCGATGTGGCCGGACAAGAGCAATTTGGAGCGGCTGGACTTGCCCACGAGCAACCGGTCTCTCACAGTGTCGCAGAACTCGCCGTACAGCTCCTTCACGAGGAACTCGCTGTCATGCTCCAGGGGGACAGTCGGGTTGAGATTATCGTAGGCCTGCTCCAACGACATTGCGGGCTCGGGTGGGTTCGTCATCGCACTTGATTAGCCCGTTCTCCCCTGATGTCAATGCCCGACTACGTCGGCGGCCCGGCTCTCAGGCCCCCCGCGGAACTCGGGTCCCTCCGCCCCGACGTCAACTCAGAGGAATAGACGGAAGCGGAGACACGTGTGGACCCCTGCGGGCCCGACGCGCGGGCTTCTCCCCTGGCCGTACGATAGTCACAGGCCACGGCGATGCCTCCCACCTGACGTACGACGCACGACCACCGGCTCGGAAGTCAGACAGGTGTCGGAGAAGCAGAAACCGGGGCTAGCCGGTCACGGACTGGAGGTAGCGGGCGATGGCGGTGTCGTAGCGGCTGGTGATGGTGAAGGCTTCGGCCGCGAGCTTCTTCCGCAGCCCGGCACTGATGGTGCCGGTTCGGCCCAACTCGGCGATGATTGCCGGGTAGTGCTTCGGGTCCGGGACCACGGTCACGAACGCGTGGTTCTTGGCCGCCGCGCGCAGGAGAGTCACACCGCCGATGTCTATCAACTCAACCAGCTCGTCGTGAGTAGCTCCGCGTGCCAGACCGTCCTCAAAAGCGTAGAGGTTGCAGACCACGATGTCTATCGGGTCGACCGTGTCGTCTTTACGTGTGGTCAGGATGCCGCCGGCAATCTTGGGGTGAAGGGTCTTGACCCGGCCGCCGAGAATCTCAGGCGAGCCGGTGTAGGTCGCGATCTCGGTTACGGGGACTCCGGCTTCGCGAATCGCGGCCGCGGTCTTGGAGGTCGAGAGGATATCGTACCCGGCAGCGGCCAGTGCCCGCGCCAGTTCGACGATGCCGGTCTTGTCCCAGACCGAGATGATTGCGCGACGCTGAGCCAACTATGCCCCGAACTTATTCAGCTTGAGCGCGTTCGCCAGCAACAACTGCATCAGCTTCACCGAAGGCATGTGCCCGAGGCTGCCGTGCGCGCACGCGCCCTCCCCGAACTCTCCGACTACCGGTTGGGGCCGGACGTACGCGGAGTTCAGAAGCATCGGCACCGGGTGCCACGAATGCCCGACCACTGTCGCCGGCTGAATGGTCGCCGGTGATACACAACACGTCGAAGTTGAGCGCGAGCAGTTGCGGGAGAATCTCCTTGTCGAACTGCTCGATCAGCGCCTGCTTGGCCTCGAACTTACCGTCTTCACCCGCCTTGTCTGTCTCCTTGAAGTGCAGGAAGAAGAAGTCGTACTCAGACTGGTGCTCGCGCACGGTCTGGACCTCACTCTGCCACGTCTGGCCCGTCTCAAGCACGTCCATGCCCACGAGCTTAGCCAGGCCGCGATACATCGGGTACGCGGCGACACACGCCGGCGTCAGCTTGTACCGCTCGCACATTGACGGAATCGGTGGCGGCAGGGCCAGACCACGCAGCAGAACAAAGTTGGCCCGGTCCTGGTCTTTAAGCACCTCGGCGGCGCGTTCGATGAACCCATTGGCGACGCGCGCCGACTTTTCCGCGATCGGGCCTGACGCCTCGACCGCGAGCGGCTTCAACCCGTTGTGCTGAGGGTCCGAATCGGTAAGCCCGTCGCCAAGCCCCGGACCCTGGAACACTACGACGAACCGGTGACCCATGCCCGGTCTGACCAGCACTTTGACGTCTTCTATGGTCGGGATCGCGGCCTGCAACCGTTCACAGAGCTCAACGCACAACTCAGTGGCAATCCTGCCGGCCCGGCGATCGCTGACCGCCCCATCCGGGCCAAGCGTGGCAAAGTTGCCCCGCGTGCACAAATCGTCCGGCCCCGGGTGGAGGCCGACGCCCAGGACCTCCATCACGCCCCGGCCGACGAAACACCTGACCGGGTCATAGCCAAATAGCGCCATGTGACCGGGTCCGGACCCGGGGGTTATTCCGACATCCACTGGCGTCAGCAGCCCGAGCCCGGATTTGGCCGCCAGTGCGTCCAGGTTGGGAGTCGAGGCAGATTCGAGTTCGGTCTTGCCGTTCCTGGGCAGGCCGCCCAGTCCATCAAGCACGACGAGCAGTATCTTCTGCTCGTTCTTGACCGCAAGGCTCTCGATTAGGTCCACAGCGAGTAATCATAGGGACTGACGCTGGAGAGTCAAGGTGAATGAACCGCCGCGCCGGACGGAGAACTACTCGACGGGCACGGCCACTCGGATGTCGAAGCTGTCGTCGTCGAGCAAACCGCGGAACTCGAGCTGGTGCAGGCCGGTGGGCATTGGACCGCCCATTCTCCAGCCGTCGGATCGGTACGTTGAATCGGCAAGCTTTGGCCCGGGAGCACTCGGATCAGGCATCGCCGGCTGGCCGGGAAAGGTGATGGTCAATGAGGCTAGAGTGACGTCGTAGTTCGCGGTGTAGATGAAGCCGGTCGTCTCGCCGGACTGCGACCTTTGGCCGGCTGCCGCGACTTCAAGCACAGCATACCTCGCCATCTCGATTTCTCCGGCGTCGACGGTCCAGTCCTCATGAACCATCACCGGCTTGCCTGGCGAGCCCGGCTCGTGCGGACCGCCGTACACGCCGGTCATGTCCCCGTCACTGACTTTGCCGTCGGCGTCCTTATCCTGCCACGCCAGCAGGTAGTATGGCCCCGGCGCGACCGCCGGGAACTCGAACGACGCCCGGAAGAACGACCCGCCCGATTCCGGAACAATGGCATATAGCGGGGCCGAATCCCAGGCAACGCTGTCATGCAACTCGACCCGAGCAAGCCGCACGTCGCCGTCTTGCCCGGGCTTGAGCGCAAGCTGACCATAGACCGTGGTCGGGAACCGGCAGCCCGCCAGCAGGCATATGCCAACCAAGACGACGGCGAGCTGAACTACCCGGAGTCGCCAGCTACGCGCGCCCTTATCTGCCGGCATTATCAATGTTGAGTAGTGCCTCGCGAACCTGCTGCGCCAGCCGCCGGATGCTGTTCTGTCGATCCTCAGACCGGCGCAGATAACTCATGGCCACGTTCTGCTGGATATCAGACTCAGCAGAATCCCCAAGGAGCACCGTCTTGACCGAGACCTCTGACTTCGAGTAGAAGGAGTACCGATCATCGGCGTCATCAGCCATGGACTTCAAGTAGCGGTCGATGGCGGCGTAGAGAGCGCTGAGCCGGAAGGCGGTTCCGGACTCCGCGCCGCGCGAGGCCCTGAAGATGACCTCGGCCTGCTGCCGCGCCAGGGCGATGTCTCCACGCGCGCTGTCCGCAAGGACAACTGCCTTTCTGAGCTTCGTGACCGCGTCCTCCCCATTCTCGCGCGTCACACTGCCGAGCCGCGATAACTCGGTAGCCCGCATCCACTTTCCAGCCGCACTGCTCACCAGTGTATCTATTGCCGCTGCTGCTAGTTGAGCGGTCCCAACCACGCCGGTCTCGTGAAAGGCTGGAGGTTGTTGGATGACAGCCGGCGCTGGAACTGGAGTCGTGCTCTCGGGCAGAGGCACGGTACGTGCCTGCGCAATCTGAACGGGCAGGGCCGGTGGCCGGGGTCGGTATGTCAGAATCAGAACCAGCGCCCCCAGCGTGAGGACCGCGGCCGCCAGTACGGTGAACGTCCGCACGCGTGCGACCCGTGCGGCCTGTCGCTCGTCCGGCTCGAAAACCAGTTTCGGCGGTGATGCAGCCTGTCCGGTCGTTGCGACCGCCCGGTCGGGTCGCTTCTCGTCCTGCTGCGGTAGTGAGTTGTTCAACTTACGTCTCTTAGGTTAAACCATATTGCCACGTCCGGCCGGTGTCAACAACCGCAGCCGCTTGACATCGGACGACAGGCGGCTATCTTGGATTCAGTGAATGAGACTCGCATCCTGACGCCATCAGTAGGAGTCGGCCGCGGTGACTGAACCGATGGTCCGGACTGCCCTCCTCTCCTTGCTGGCCGGCGCGACGTGCGGCTCGATCCCGTTTGGGTATGTCGCGGGCCGGTTGAACGGAATCGACATCCGCCGGCACGGCTCAGGCAATATCGGGTTCACCAACGTCCAGCGCACCATTGGCTGGCTCTGGGCAATACCGGTCCTGCTGCTCGATGTCGCCAAGGGACTTCTGCCGACTGCGTTCGCTCAGCCGCTTGTCCTCACGCCGGCGCTGGTCGGTCTGGGCGCAATCCTCGGCCACGTGTTCTGCCCGTGGCTCGGGTTCAAGGGTGGCAAGGGTGTGGCAACAACCGTGGGCGTTGCGGCTTTCCTCTGCCCGAAAGGTCTGCTCGCCGGGCTCGGTATATACGTTACGGTGCTCGCGGTGACCGGCTTCATCTCACTCTCGTCGCTGGTCTTTGCCTGCGCCCTGCCGATCCTGACCGCACTCATCTACCGGCACAGCGCACCGCTGCTCGCATTCACGCTGGGCGTGGCGGTCGTAATCGTCATTCGTCACTGGTCGAATATCGGACGCCTCGCCAACGGCACGGAACCACGGCTCGGACTGTGGCTCAAGCTGTTCAGGAAAACATGAAGGTCGCCTTTGCCGGAGCCGGCCGCTGGGCACTTGCCCTCGGCATCAAGCTGGCCGCGAAAGGCCTGGACGTATCGCTCTGGGAATCCAACCGGGCAAGCCTAGACCGGCTTCATTCAACCCGGCGTCATCCTGACCTGCCCGAGAGCGTCACCATACCGGAGACGATGGTGGCGACCGACGACCTTGGCAAAGTGGTCGACGGGGCCGAGCTGGTTGTGTTCGCGGTGCCATCGGACGCCCTGGCTGACGTTGTTCGGCAGGTGAAAGCCGCGGGCCCGAAGCCTCAGGCATTCGTGACCGTGACCAAGGGCATCGAACCGAAGTCACTCAAGCGCCTGTCGGTCGCTATCAGCGAGACATTCCCCGCACTCCCGGTCGTCGTGCTGGCCGGACCCGGCATACCTCGTGACGTCGCGCTAGGCGATCCCACTTCGCTCGTCGCCGCGTCCTCAAACGAGACAGGCGCCACGCTGGTCCGAGACACGTTCACCGGTGGGAACCTCCGCGTCTACTCGCACGGCGACGTCGTTGGCGTCGAACTCGGCGCCGCCCTGAAGAACGTCATCGCGATCGCCGCCGGCATCGCCGACGGCATCGGGCTTGGCATCAACGCCAAGGCTGCCCTGCTGACCCGCGGGCTTGCCGAAATCACCCGGCTCGGCCTCGCGTTCAACGCCAATCCGCTCACCTTCGCGGGCCTGTCCGGGATGGGCGACCTCATCGTCACGGCGTTCTCGGATCACTCGCGCAACCATACCCTCGGCGTCGCCATTGGCCAGGGCGAGTCGACGGCAGCGGCTATGGCGAAGCTATCCGGAGTCGCCGAAGGCGCGACAACCGCTCGCTCGGCCCGAACCCTGGCCGGCAGCCAACGAGTCGAGATGCCGATCACTGAGGAAGTCTGCAAGATTCTATACGAAGGTCTGTCTCCGCGCGACAGCATAAACCGGCTGCTGAGACGTAACCCGAGCCAGGAAATCTGGAAATGAACACGAGGAACTACTATTCGGTGACCGAGGATTGCCGCAAGCTCAGCATCAAACCCCACGTGCTGCGCTACTGGGAACAGCGGTTCGAGCTCAAGCCGGCCCGTAACTCTGCTGGTCGCCGCATCTACACCGACGCCCAGCTCGAACGCCTACAGCTCATCAAACACCTGGTGCGAACCGAGAAGCTGACCGTGACCGGCGCCCGCCGCCAACTCGCCAAGATGTCCGCGAACCCCACCCCCACCGCCGCGCCAAGGGACCCCCGCCAAACACACCTCTGGCTCAAGAAGGAGCTTGTTGCCCTCCGGTCACTCCTCGGTTCGAACGCATAGCTGGTATTCTGCCAGCAGTCGCCAGCGGCGACACCGAATCCGCCTACAGCCGCAGAGGTCGGCCCGTTGCCAGTTACTCCACGTCCCGGGTGCCAGCGGCGGCTTACTCTCTCGTGATACCTCGAAGGAACTGGGGATCGGCCCAATCCCATAGCCGTCCGCGTGCTTCGTCAACGTTGACAGGATTGACATTCCAGAGCTGCGTGGCTCTGTTCACCGCCCCGTTGAGATTGATGAGGAAACTCGCTAGCACGAGCAACAGAAAGACCGCCATGACACAACCTCGGAGAACGCCGCGCGCCTCCGCGAACCAGGTCAGCACCGGGACCAAGAAGTAAACCAGATAGGGCACCATGTCGGCAAAATAGCGTGGCCCGAAACTATGGCCGCCGTACCAGTCAGGGAAACTCGAGATAACGAGCCAATGCGCCGTTGCGACCGCCACCAACAGCAGATCGAACAACCTGTCCTTACCTTTCTTCAGGTTCAGGACCACGCCACAAATCGAGAAGAGAAACACTGGAGAGTACACAAAGAGACCGCGTGACGGACTGACCAAGGTCCCAGCTAGACCTTCAAACAAGTGGGCAACCGCGCCTACTTTGCTGGGGGCAAAGTAAGTCGGCAGAATCGAATGATAGAGCCACAAGTCGTACCACACAAACGGCACGACAACCACCAAACTCCATGCAAGGTAGCGCAGCAGGTATCTCCGATAGCGGATGGCAACGTAGATAGTCAAAGCGATGATTGAGAGCGCGTTTGTGGGACGAATGACGAAGGAATACGCCAGGGGAAGGCTGGCAAACTGCGCCAAGAACGGCCTCTTGTGGGCTTTAAGCAGGATGAGGAGGGCGGCTGCCAGCATCAGCATCGATGGACCGTGCTGCCACAGCGCCCTGCTGGCTGTTGACCACGCCGGCGTGCAGAACGCAAACACGCAAGCCAATAGAAGTGAGAGCCATCGGTTCAGGAACTGCCGTCCGACGAAGTACATGACGACGGCCGTCAGTGCGACCAACAGCGATGCGATAAGTCTCTCTACTGCCCAGGGAAACGCAAGAGCACCCACCCGCCCACCTTGCTCAGAGCGTGGCACGGTGAGGGAACTCTCAGGACCGGGAGAATGCTGGGGGAGCCATCGGATGCCGAGGTCAATCAGATATACTATCGGAGCAACCAGTAGAGGCGTACCGATCGGGTAGCTGCTGTAGATGTGACCGTTGATTATCTCATATACATACCGAGGTCCATTCAGAACAGCGTCACGGTACTCGTCGAGGTCAGTGTCGCCCTCTCGCATTATGCTGAGGCCCAGATGGACCGACCACATGGAATCGGTCGACTGCGAAACCCGGCTGAAACCATGAACCAACAGCACCAGAATGAACAGCGACACAGGAATCCAGAAAGGAAGCCACCGAGCAGTCCGAGGTAGGACTTGAGTTCCCACTCCAAGATTCGAACGTGCGGTTGCCCGGCTCACCGGGGACCTCTGCGGGGCACTGAACATGACCGCATTATGCACTCACTCAAGGCATGTCGTTCATCGGGAACAGGGCAAGCTCGTCGCGCATCAACGGTGTCACTGAGACAATCTATTGATCAGGGAAGCCGGACTGTGAAAGAACGGCCACAGGTATGCCTGTGCAATGGTGTGGTCGCCGCCGAGTGGGTATGCCTGAAGTAGGAAACCTATCCAGAGATAGAGATTCAGAACCACGACAGCGAGCATGACAACCATCAGCGCGATCGTTACCTTTCTGCCGATACTCAGTCGCGAGACTGACAAGGCGGCAGCGAGAGAGAGTGAAGGAAGTGTCTCGATGAAGGCGCGGTTGCCAAAGCTGTAACCGAACCACCAACACCACCATGTGCCATTGACGATAGCCATCAAGAGGAACGACGCGATGGCCGCGATGCAGACTCGCCTCGCTTGTGGCAAGCGAAACGCCCCATAGGCTGCAATCAGCAGGAGGACAGAGTACCAAGGACTATAGACCAGCAGCCCGTGCCGCGCCGACCCAAGCGCGTTGATGACCCCCGAGATCCCGGATGTGAACGACTCGTTGTAGTAAGTGGAGAAACGCAGCCGTCCCCACAGGAACCAGAGGCTGACGGGCTGGAGCGCTGCGATGGCCGCAGCGCCAAAAAGAGCGGGCAATACCTCGCTGACGTAGACCCGTCTCCTGGTCCAAACCACCGCTGCCAGGACAGGCAGAATCAGGATGTTCGTGTTGCGAACCAGGAACAGGAGACCAACGAGTGCACCCAGCAGGATTCCGTGAGCCACGTGAATTCTCCGGTGCTCACCGAACCACCGAACAGACAGGAAGAGCAGTATGTTGAACACCGCTACTCCTGCCGCGTGCACCATTGTCATCTCCTTTGCGACGTAGTGGATAAGGTTCGTGCCAAGGAGAGCCGTGAGGCAGAAGCCGAATGCCCACATTCGGGTTACGCCAAGATCAAGCATGGCCCGGTATAGAAGGAGAAAGGATACGAAATAGAGGATGAGCAATGACCAGGCAACGGCGATTTGATAAGGCGCCGTCACGCCGTTTGTCGAGGAATGCACCACGTAGCGGGCCACGACATGGCCGACCAGAAGCCCGGGCGTCTCCAGAATCGCCATGCCGACGGGGTACTTGTTGACAGCGTGCCCCGCCGGACTCCACACTACAGACGCGGCCGGGTTGGACCCCGACCCGGGCAGCAGTTGATAGTCGTTGCTGAAGTCGATGTCGTGGTCAAGAAGAATGGACCGAGCCCAAACGTAGTAGTCCTTCCCATCACTCGTGATTAGTGCTTTGTTCTTCCCCTGCGTGACGGAAACAAGGGTCAGACCAATGGACGCGAGGAAGACAAGACACAGCGATAGAACGAACGCCGTATCACAGGACCTGTCTCTCCGCGACTTCACGACTCGAGACAGAGCGTTGTCTCAGCTCCCGAGACAGTCAAGATGCGCTTCCAGTTCCCATAACGGCGTCGCGGCACTCGTCGAAGTCGTCGTAGCCCTCTCGCATCGTGCTGAGACCCAGAAGGACCGACCACATGGAATCGCACGACTGCGAGACAGGGCTAAGGCCGTGAACCAGCAACACCAAGGTGAAAAGCAGCACGGGAATCCAGAAAGAAAGCCGCCCACCACTCCGAGGACTGATATAGAATCCCGCCCTGGAGTCAGAACGCTCGGAAGCATTGGCCATATGACGCTAATGCGGGGCACCAGGTGTCGTAGGATTCTTTGTCCGTTCAAAGCCTGTCGCTCCTAGACGGGCGCTGCATTCAGGCTAAAGCCCTGCCTGCAGTCGGAGGCTGAAGCCGAAGACGCTCCAGTTGTCTTGGTCGCTCCGATGATAAGAACAGTCGAGCATGACCTTGAGATGGTCAGACACGGGACGCAGGTTCAGCCCCCCGGTCATCATCCACTCAGTGCGCTTTCCCTGGGGCAGGACGAGGTCGAACCGGCCAACGGGCTCGAATCGCCCGATATCCCAAACTGCCTGCAGATATGCCATGTTGTTCCGTGCATACTGACTGCGATGATTCTGGAATTCGGCCTGGAGTTCCAGCGGCCCACGTCTGAAGCGGGCTTCAAGCGCCGTGGACCGCCAGACCGAGTCCAGAGAACCCGGCCAGCCGTAGTAGGCACGCAGTGCGAGGACCGCGTCCATGACGACCAACGGCCTTACGGTGAGTCGCCCGCACAAGTCCTTCCGGTCGTTGTTGTCACCGGCATTCGCTCCGGTTCCGTTGACGACCGCGGCCGATACCGAGAGGCGGCCAAGCGTCCAACTGCCCTGAACCCCGATATCCCGCGTCCCGGCTGGCTTAGCGTAGCTGACCAGGAACGAGCTGCCCAGTGCCTGGCTGTCAGGCTCAGTCATGGCATCCATACCCAGCGGTAGCAGAAGCTGGCCAGCGCGCAGCCCGAGCCCGCTGCGCCAGTGCATGTCGACGTACAAGTCCTGCGGTTGCAGGGCACTGACATCGCCGCTCACGCGGAGCGAAACGACTGGACTAAGGTATCCGGTCAGGCCGGCGAGCGCCCCGACTCGCTCAAATGCAAACTCGCTCCGCGCAAGACCGGACTGATCCGCCCGCCACCAATACGCACTTGTTCGGACCAACGCGTCCAGAGACAGTTTGTCGCCGACCACGGTCAGATTGGCCCAAGCTGTATGTGCGACGATCAACAGAGCCAGGATTCGAAGTATCGAAACGCGGAAATTAGGCATAGTCTTCCTCCTGATACAAGATGGCAATCGGAATGGACTCACCTGCGGCGAACAGCAACACTTCCATGTGAATCCTGCAGCTAACTCGGCAATGAGCCCGGACATGCCCAGTGCGGCGTGCCTGTCGGCCGGACGTCCGGGTGCTCATTACAAGATGGTAGGGTTCCGCGGCGTCTTCGTCCAGTACTTCTCACGGCTGGTGAAGAACTGCCAGTAACCAACGAGCAAAGCAATGTTCATGAAGTAGTAGTACTGAGGGAATAGTAGCCTACGCCACCTGCCCCTCGCAACCAAGAGCAGCGGGACTGATGCCAAAGCTGCGAGTTGCAGCACCAGCATGACGGTGAAGAACGGCTGCGACAACTCTACCGCGCTGGTAATCAGCATGGCGATGAGCAGGAACGGCACGAACATCCTGATGACCTTGTGCGAGAAGTATGTCCAGGCCTTGATACCATACTTGGGACACAGCAGGTCGGCAAAGCGCGACAGCACCTGCAGGTTGCCGCGGTTTATCCTCGCCTTGCGCCAAAACTCGAGTCTTTCGGTTTCGGTCTGCGTAACCACCAGCGCCCTTGGCTCGGTCACCACATCATACCCGCTGCGGAAAGGCCTGATGCCGAGGACAAAATCATCGAGATTGGTATCATCTGGAATCGGGTCCGCGACTTCGCGGCGTATCATGTTCGCGTAGGCATTGCACCCGACCATCGCCCCGAGTCTCCCTTCGAACTCCTTGACCTTGGTCTCCCAGCGGTCATAGATGCTCTCGGCGGCGCTGCCGTCTTTGTTGACCCTCGCGTACCGTGGATTAACAACCGCCACCTTGGGGTCACGCATGTGCTCGACCATCAGTTTCAGAGACTCCGAGGTCAATAGTGAATCAACGTCCGTGCACAAGATGACGTCGCCTTTCGCCTCTCCTAGCAGCCGATTCTGGACCACCGTCTTACCGGATTGCGGCTCGTACCGGACGAGTCTCACCCTGGTGTCGCTGAACGGCCTCACGATGTCGTCTGTCGCGTCTGTTGACGAGTCCGACCCGACGAGGATCTCCATCTTGTCCGACGGATAGTCGAGCGCAAGGCAGTTCCTGAGCTTGTCCGCGATCAACTCCTCCTCGTTGTAGGCAGCCATCACAATCGATACGAAGAATGGCTCTGAGCGCTCCGCGCGCGCATCCCGACGCGGCCGGACCTCCGACAGCACCCACAGGGCAGCCGGGTAAAGCACCCAGTGATACACCAGGATGGCGACGGGAATCCAGAAGAAGACGACGGCAACCCAGTCAAACACGCAGATCCTCCTTGGACAACAAGATAGGTTCAGCGCTGCGGGCCGCTCGCACGCCTAGTTCCCATCCTCGTCCAGGACCTGGCGGTACACGGCAAGGTGCCCGGCAGCCGTTCGTTCCCATGAAAACGCACGTGCTCTCGCCAGACCACGCCGTATCATTTCGCTTCGAAACCCGGAATCGGTAAGCAAGCGCTCAAGAGCCTGTCGGAGACCGTCAATGTCACCAGGGGCAACCGTGAGTGCTGCGTCGCCAGCGATCTCGGGAAGCGATGAGACGTTTGAAGTAACTACCGGCGTGCCGCAGGCCATCGCCTCGAGCACTGGCATGCCAAACCCCTCGTAGACTGACGCCAGACTCAAGACTTCGGCAAGGCTGTAAAGCACAGGCAGTAAGTCCTGCGAGACATAGCCCAAGTATCGAACCCGATCCTGGACGCCAAGCTCAGCGGCTGCGTGACGCACATCGTCCGCGCCGTGACCTTCTTCGCCAGCCAGCACGACCTCGTCGACTAGATGGGCACTCAACAGTGGAACCGCCGCCGCGAGCAGTGTCTCCAGCTTCTTGCGTCGTTCGATCGCACCGACATGAAGGATGAAGCGACTCGGCAGCCGCAGTATCTGCCTTGCGCGCTCGATCTCGACTGGACTGTTGTGCACACGATACTCATCACCAACTCCGAGGTGAACAACACTGACCCGGCTCGGTTCTGGGCGGACAAACTCCAGAAGATCATCCCGGGTGGCGGCCGAGTCAGTGATAACGTGACGCGCCCGCCGCACCGCAGCTGGGACTGTCATCTTTAGGTAACGTTCGTATAGCGGTTCAAAGGCGCCCGGCGCACGGGCGTAGATTAGATCGTGAATCGTCACCACGCACGGACAAACCGCCCGAACCGGCACGGCGAAGTTGGTCGCATGGAACAGGTCTGCGCGTTCTCGCTTTAGAGCCCGAGGAACGAGGTAGTTCATCCAGTGATATGATCGAATCTTTGACCACATGCCGCTCACAGATTGACTCTCGGTCGTGAATGGACGGCCGACAATCACCTCCCGGCATCCCGCAGGCATGCTGCCCGCGCCCAGCGGTCGGTCAACGAACAGTAGATACTCAATATTGGGTTCGAGCTTCGGTAGCCACTTGGCGAGCTGAAACACATACTGACCGACTCCGCGCTTCAGGCCATTCAGCCTGCGGGCATCCAGAGCTATGCGACGTATGTCCAACATGTCATGGAGCGGGCAAGCACGCACACAAACCGAGCCACTCTGCCCCGGGGCGGAACGAACCTGCTCGCTTCACCGGCCCGGGCCTCGTCTCGACGGGGCTACGCCTCGCCTGATAATCCCCAAGATCTCCTCAGCGGCGGTCCGAAAACTGAACCGATTCGCTTGATTCAAGCCCGCAGCCGACATGGCATCGAGACGATCGCCGTCGTCAAGCAACTCCGTCAGCCTGCGAGCCAGGTCTTCGCTATCGCCAGTTCTGAAGTAGCAAGCCGCATCACCGCCGACCTCCGGGAGACTGGATGAGTCGCTGCAAAGTACCGGGCACCCGCAGGACATGGCCTCGAGCACCGGTAGCCCGAATCCCTCGTACACCGAAGGGTAGACCGAAATGGTGGCCGCGCTGTACAGTGCCGGAAGCCAATCGTCATCCACTCTGCCGACGTACTTGACTCGCCCGGCATCCTCAGCGACTCTGATCTCCCTGAGGATTGAGTTACACCGCCAACCAACCCCCCCGGCCAAGACGAGAAGAGGCGCATGCGGCACCCTCGCTATGGCGCGCAGCAGCGTCAGATGGTCCTTCCTCGGTTCGATTGTGCTCACGAACAGAATGTAACTCCGAGGTAAACCAAACTCATCCATGAGTGCTGCTCGGGCCTGATCCCTTGGCACTGGCCGAAACATACCTTGTGCCGCCGCGTGCACAACGTGCAGCCGTTCCATATCAATGCCAAGATAACGACGTGCCAGAGCCGCGGTAGCCCACGAGTCGGCAATGACGGCGTCGGCTGCCCTGGCCGTCAGGCCCAGCATGATCCGCATGCGGAGCCAGGAGCGGAAACGCATGCTATCTGGTACAACATAGGGCACTAGGTCGTGGACCGTCAACATCTGGAAGCACTTGTGTTTCGGCCGGAGAGGTAGGTTCGTCGGCTGCCCCCAGAACGCATCAACCTTGTCGGATGCCAGCAAACCGGGCAGCGTCGTCTGCACCCAAACGCTCGGACGCAGAGCGAGCCGGTCAGGTACCAAGCGCAATTGCCAGTTGCCGCTACGGAGAGGAACTGATACTGGAATGGGCGTGTATAGCAGGAACTCGGAAGCGGGATCGACAGCCAGCATCTCGTCCAGCACGCTGCCCAGGTAGCGTGCAACCCCAGTGCGCTCAAACGCAAAAGGTACCGCATCCACCCCGATGCGCATCAGTCACCGCCGTCACTGCGAACCGGGTCATGCCACAAGGCAGTCGCAGGTGTAATGTCCAACCGGTGTCCTGCCGCTGGGCCCCGCGGCACAAGCCCGCTCATGTACGGTAATTCTCCAGATTCGTGAGAGACACGCTGCTGGGCAGTATAGTCCATCCACGTCCGCGGTCAAGCGCTGCATGAGGCGGAATTGACATCCGCCGCGCTCAGGCTATCATCCGTGCACGTCAGCATGCCTGCTACCAGAGCGAAGCCGCGACTCGCCATCCTCACGCATGCCGCAAGAGCAGATTTCCACAGAACGAACTGAGGCAATTCCGACGTTTCGAGGTTTGGCACCTCGACCGCCACCGTACTCGTGACCCGCCCTCGCAGGACTTTGGCCCGCGTGGTGCAATTTCGCAGTCTCATCGACCTGACTCTAAGAAAACAGCCGGTTAAGACCAGCCTTGATTCAAGGAATCGAGCCATCGGACCTCCCAAGTGCCGATCGTCCCTGCTGCCCTCATCGTCACCAGACTCCCACGCTTCGCACGGTCCGGTGGCACCGACATCAACGTCCGGAGAGTACCGCGAATGCGTATATCGGGCATGCGGGGCACCCAGCAATTGCGGAGTGCACACGCACCCTTGAGACCTGGGATTCTGCAGCTATAATTCTAACATGAGAATGCTCGTGAGCGCGCCTTTCGATACGCGCGCTTATGCTGGCATCTCACTCTACATCCGCTCGCTCGTTCCTCACCTGGCGGAACACTGTGATCTCAGCATACTGACGCCTGACCCTCACATTCTCTGCCGTTATGGACGTGCAATCGAGATACCGGACGGCGTTCGATACCCCGTCAGAAGGATGCTCTGGGTCCTAACTCGCCTTCGCGCCTATTGCAGAGAGAAATACGATGTGCTCCTCTGTCTGACCCCAGGGGTCCCAGTGCCAACCTTGCTGCCGACAATAGCAGTGGTCCACGACTTGACGCCGCTGAAGATACGAGGGCTGAACCCGATCAAGGAGAAGACGTCGTTCTGGGTCGGACTCCAAACCCTGCGCTTTGCCGACCGAGTTGTCACCGATTCACACTGCACAAGGGGGGACCTCGCTGCAATGAATCTTCTGCCTCGACGGCGAGCCACCGTCGCCTTCTGCGGCCCGGGCATCGTGCCCTCCGGCGAAGACACCGACTACGCCAAGCGGTTTGTCCCCTACGTCCTCTACGTAGGTAGCCACGCCCCGCACAAAAACGTAATCCGGCTCATACACTCGTTCGCCCGGGTTCGCGCCGAG
Source organism: Caldifarciminota bacterium (assembly GCA_026397595.1). Lineage (GTDB taxonomy): Bacteria > Hydrothermota > Tepidihabitantia > Tepidihabitantales > Tepidihabitantaceae > UBA2258. The sequence goes on along the minus strand of JAPLUO010000197.1, from coordinate 13,251 downwards.
CGGAACCTCAAGCTCGTTCTTGTTGGAAGTGGAAGTGAGGAGCAACTCGGTCATGTTGCACGAACGGTCAGGGCCGATAGTATCCAATCGCGCGTCATCATTCTCAGTGGGGTCTCTGACGCCCAGTTGTCGAGCCTGTACCAGCACTGCCGGCTATTAGTCTGCCCGTCGGTCTATGAAGGGTTCGGGCTCCCAGTTCTCGAGGCAATGCTGCACGGGGCACCGGTGGCGTGCAGCGCCGTAGCGAGTCTGCCGGAGGTCGCCGGAGGAGCGGCGCTCCTGTTTGACCCCTATTCGGTCCGAGACATGGCAGACAAGCTGCAGACGTTGCTAGACAGCCCTGGCCTTGTGACTCGACTGAGCGAGATCGGTCGTAATAGGGCAACTCTGTTTACCTGGGAGCGAACTGCTCGGACAATCTACGAATGTGCTACCGGACTGGCGTGACTGATTGTCCGTGATCACTTTGCCTCCCGCTTTGCCCGGCTGGGCGCGCTGACATACAGCGCCGTCGCTCGACGGGCTGGTGCGCCTGCGTCGAACCGTGCAGAACGCCGAGCGTCTGCTTTGCCGCGCTGCTGAAGCTGAACTTCGCTGCCTGCTCGATTCCCTTGGCTTTCATCTCGGCCAAGCGACTGTCGTCTCGCAGTAGTTCCTGCAGCTTGTCTGCTAGGCCAAGTGCGTCCCTCGACCGGAAGTAGCAGGCCGCCCTTCCGCCGACCTCAGGCATGCTGGATGACCAACTGCAGAGGACCGGACATCCGCAGGCCATCGCCTCCAGAACGGGAAGACCAAAACCTTCGTAAAGCGAAGGGTAGATCATGATCCGTGCAGCACGATAGAGAGACGCCAAATCCTCGTCGCTCACCCGCCCCAGGTACCGCGCGCGGCCGTCACGCTCCGCTTCACGTACAAGACTGAGAATGCCGCGGCTGTTCCAGCCGACTGCGCCCGCAACCATCAAAGGTGGAAAACCACTCCTTTGCCTAATCGCCTCCAGCAAGGTAGCATGGTCCTTGCGCGGTTCCAGCGTTCCAACTGTCAGCATGAACTCACTTGGGACACCGAGCCGCGACACGACATCTCCATCGACCTTTGATGGCGTACCCGCTGCCAGACGGAGCGAGCAGCCTTCGTAGATCACCGTCACCCGGTCGGGTGGAACCCCGAGCAGCCTGCGGAGCAGGCGAGCCGTCGCGCGCGAAACCGCTATGATAGCATCAGCAGACCTGATCGCAGCCCGGAAATCAAGGTTCCAGTACAAGCGGCCTGCGAACTCCATCGTGCGGGGAACGACAAATCCGGTAACGTCGTGAACGGTCAGGACCCTGCGACAGGGGCGAATCAACCGGAGAGGCATCACCGTGTTTTGTCCCCAGAACACGTCGATGTCGTCCTCTGCAGCCATTCTGGGAAGAGTATCCCTTAGCCAACTTCCCGGTGCGGAACAGCGTCCCGCGCGGGCGACATGCGTGCGCCAGTTTCCGCCAACGACAGGCATATGGACCGGTCGCCATGAGTACAGCACGAAATCATCGCCTGGAGAGCTGGCCATCATGCCCGTCAATACTTCAAGCACGTAGCGCGACACGCCTGCCCCGGGCGCATCAAGGGCAACTGCATCAACTCCGATTCGCATATCTAGAGACGATCCGATCGCACGGCCATCAGTCAGCTCTCATTCCAACCAAAAAAAACTGAGAGACCTACAGGCCACGTTCTCCGCCTGAGCCGGTAGTACCCCGTCGTGGGACGGGGCGACCTGGGCGACTGGAGGACATTGAGGTAGGCAAACGTCACGCGACACGCCCCGGCGGCGCGCTCACTGCCGGGCTCAAACGGCTCACGCTGATCCCCAATCCCAGGAGGACACCGAACAGGGACAACGCACCGTATTGCCAAACGACGAAGTCGACCAGACCGTGCGCTGCGAAGGTCACCAGAGCGGCTTCCAAACCGAGCGCGAGTGCCCAACTACCCGGGCTCTTTGCGCGAACGACTCGATCCAGACGGACTAGTGTGCGCAAGTACAACCAGCAACCTCCCAAAAAGCCAAAGATGCCAAGGTCCGTGAGCATTTCCAGGAGAATGTTGTGTGTGTGGAAACGAATAGTATACCACAGTGGCTCCGGATATCCGTAGAAGTGCTTCACGTATCTAAAGTTGTCGAAGCCTACGCCGAGCAACCAGTTTGCCTTGATGACCTTCCATGCGTAGACCCACAGGGCGACGCGCCCGAGAAACGAAGGGTCGCCTTCGGATGTCTCACCGGCTCGCGACAGAAGGATTCCGCGCAACGAGCCGACACCAAGAAGCAATAACACAGCGAGCACGACCAACGTCCACAGCCAACCGGATCGGACCCGGAGCAGCGCGTACAGAACGGCCGCCCCGAACCCGAACCATGCACCGCGAGACTTCGTCAAGACCAAAGTGCTCAGCACGACAGCCATACAGAGCAGTATTATGACACGGTTAGACACCTTGTCAGCTTGAAGGAAGGCGCCCAGCAGCAAGACGGCTCCACAGGAGAGAAAGGCGCCGAGCACATTGAAGCTCCCCTTGGTTGTAATACCACCTAGCAGTGGCCCCCATCCGGCACCAAGCACCGAAAACAGCAGCACTATGGTCATCGCCGCTGACAATGTCGCGCAGAATGCCAGAATGATATTCCGGACCTCATGCATGGTCCTAGGTACGACGGCAGAGGCGTATAGAAGAACCATCGCTTCGACCAAGAGCACAACCTGGTTCCGGAGATTCTCGTTAGTCCACCCGTGAAACACGGCGCTCGCGGTAGAAAGCACAAGCGATGCCCCAAGCAGCGTCAAAGGCAAGGCATCATACCTATCGAGCGAATTTCGTCTGTGATCTCTATCATTGGCCAGGAAACGGCGAGTTGTCACGACTAGTAGGAGTATTGTCACAGGGAGATACACGTACCGGTGATAGGGAACGGGAAGCAGTTCCATACCTGCCACGGGGAGAAGCGCGGCGAACAGCATAAGCAGAGACGAACTGTCCCGGAGCGCGACCAGCCACGCCAGCACTTGAAAGGGCCCGACGAGGAAGACCAGCGCCAGACGCGCATTGCCGAGACCGAGAAATACCAGGAAGCCGCCCACACACAGTACCTCGCAGACTAGAAACCACCGAAGCGCTGAACCCAACGCCACCTTCAAAGACAGCACCTCATCTGGGGTCACCGCCGCCCAGCAAAGAGCGCAGCATCTTCACGTCCCGGCCGCCGAGCGCTCGAGTGGCCACGAGAAGCACGAAATAGACCGTGAGCCCTGCCGCGAGGCCGGCTACCCAGTTCCATCTGGCGACTCCAGCCGCCGCCAGCAATGCGCCTGCGAGCGCCACAGACACGCGCAGCACCCCACCGAAAACCAACAGGCCCTGAGCGTGATGTTGCACCCGCGAATGCGACACGGCTAGGTAAACTAAGCCAACTCCCTCTGAAGCGACAATCGCAATAGCCGCCCCCGCTGCCCCATAGACCGGTATCAACACGAGATTGAGGCCTATGTTAAGCAGAAGAGAGACACCGGTCTGTGCCGTAACCCTACCCGACTGACCCTCCGCGATGAGGTAGTTGCTTAGTAGCGAATTCAGTGAAGCGAAAGCCGCCCACCATACGAGCAGACGAAGAACCGGCGCCGCGCCAGCGTATTCGCGGCCGTAGACTAGTAGCACAACCTGCATCCCGAACACGGCGCCGAACGCGGCGACCGGCAGCGCGAGTATGGCCATGTATTTAATTGACAGCTCGAGTGCGCGAGCTAGGCGTTCGGAACTGCCAGCGACCAAACGCGAGTATAGTGGATAAACCGCCCCCGAGAAAGCGAACCCCATAAAAGCCAGGCCATTTGCCACTCTGAAGGCGGCACTATAGCTGCCCACTGCAGCGTCACCCGCCATCTTGGACAGAAGGGTACTACTGATCCAGTAGTAGAACATCGTAAATATCGTAGCCAGACCGACGGGGATCGACTGCCGAAGCAGACTTCCCCATTGACCAAAAGCGAAGCTGAGCTTCGGTCGGCCCAGGAGGGGCACTGCGTTGATGCCGGCAAGCACAACCGAGACCACACCTGCCACAACATATAGGAACGCGTACCGCTCCGTCACCGCCGGTCCACGTAGCAGCAGAAAGGCACCGATAATCAGCACTGCTGTCTGCGCTATCCTGTTCAGAGCCAGCAGTTCCATTCGCTCGTGGCCTTGAAAGACGGCGCAAAATAAGGTGATTACAGCGTTGGTGAGGATGCAGACGCTGCAGACGTAGACTACTCGAACCGTTGTCCCCGGATATCCGAGCACATTGACCAGCACGGCCACGACGGCGATGATGATAGCCGAAGCTATGAGCCTGATCGTCAAGGCATCATTGACCTGCGGTCGCCCGCGCCCTGGGTCCCGCGCTATTTCTCGGGTAGTTATGACTCCGAGTCCCAAGTCGGTCAACACCCCTAGCATCGTCGTGAAAGCCAGGGCGAAAGACAAGACGCCGTATTTCTCCACTCCCAGGTGGCGTGCCGCCAGCACGTAGAAGAGAAAAACCATGACCTTGCCGGCCACGTCGGCAAGTGCCAGATACGCAGTGTTCGTGGCAACGCGCCTCGTGTCCGACCGCGGATTTTCACGGCTGGACCGGGCCTCCGGGTTCATCCGGGCCGTTAGCGCTTTCGAGCAGATGCTAACCGACCGCCGCGGACCAGACTTACCAACTCGTCAGCGACACCTCGCCAGCCTTGGTACTCCTCTGGACGTGTGGTCTTGATCACGGCAAAGTACTCAGCGACGAACGCGAACCCGATTCCGGCGATCAGGCTGAAGAGCAGCACCGCGCCGACAATTACGGTCCGACGCGGGAAGCTGCGCCGTTCAGGTGGCACGGCATAGTCCAGAACCGTCAATGCTGGGGCATCGCGGGCCTCGAGCACTCGCGCGTATTCGTACTGCTGGTAGAGCGTCGCGTAGGATTCCTCCTGGATTTTGAAGTCCTGGTAGCGCCGCGCGAACTGGGCTGCTACTCCGGGCAGACGCGCGAACGAGACTCCGTAACCCACTCCAAACCCGTCCGCTCCGCCGCCCTGCTCCAACTTTCGCAACTCGTCGCGGGAGGCCTCAATCTCGCGCCGAAGGTTGTCGACATAGGGATTCTCATCGCTTGCACCAGATCGAGCAGCCTCGTACTCTGCCTCCTTGACGCTCAACTCCGACTGCATCTTTGCATAGGCATCTATTGAAGCCTTGGTTTCGTCGTCCACTGAGGCCACCTTGTTGACTTCTTGGAACGCCTTCAATGACTCGCTCGCTACGGCCAAACTGGTATCAAGCTGGCCGAGACGCTTCTCGATGAAAACACGCATGTTGTGGCCGCGACTGATGTTGGAGTATCTAAGGAAGCTGTCGAGTTCGGCCACGAATGCATTGGCCAACTGAGCGGCAAGCAGTCGCGAATTAGCCTCAACGGTTATCTTCACGATCCCCTCATCGGAGGCAGCGAACTTCGCCATGTCACCAAGTTGTCGCACCAGCTTCTCCGGCGTGGGTTTCCGTATTCTGTAGTGGCTGGCAATGCTGCATCTCTCGGCGACATGCTGCATCACAGTTCTGCTATTCAGAATCCCGATAGTAAGGTCCGAACCGGTCGACGACCCCGTGAGCCCCGCCTTGAGTTTGCTCAGACCGCTACTTGCGCCTCCACCCAAGAGACTCGTGATGCCAAAAATGTCGCCATCGTCACTTGGTGGCAGGAGTTGGGCAGTAGCTGTGTAACGCGGAGACAAGATGAAGCTTACGACAACCGCGAGGGCCGTGAATACTAACGTATTCCAGAAAATGAGGCGGTGCCACTTGATGATGACGCTGAGATACTTGACTAGTCTATTCACGCTGGAAGTCTAGGAAATCGACGGCCAAAGTCAATTGCCTTCGGCACGGAGAACCGTCGAAGTGCCGCTGCAATCCGGGTCGATGCGCGGCCGTCACCAAACGGATTGCGGGCTCGCGCCATCCTCCGATAGGCAGCAGTCGAACGAAGCAGCCGCTCGGTCGCGGAAACAATCACTTCGGCGTCGGTGCCGACGAGTCTTGCGGTTCCGGCCGCAACCGCCTCGGGCCTCTCCGTCACGTCCCGCATCACAAGCACCGGTTTGCCCAGCGCGGACGCCTCCTCCTGGATTCCGCCCGAATCGGTCAGTATCAGATAAGCGCGCTCCATCAGCCGGACGAACGGCAGATACTCCATCGGCTCAACCAAGTGCACCCTTGGATTTCTACCCAAGATGGCCCGTGCCGGCCTTCGCACGTTCGGGTTGAGGTGAACCGGGTACACGACCTCGACATCGGGACTTCGCTCAACAATCCTCTGCAGGGCCCGACATATTCGGTCGAACCCCGGCCCGAAACTCTCTCGCCGGTGGGCAGTCACTAGAACCACACGCTGTCCCGGCGCAATCCGGTCCAGTACGGGCACGCGCCACTTCGCCTTGCTGGCGCGGATTGCCCTCAACGCGTCCACAACCGTGTTGCCGGTCACGCGAATCCGACCCCGAGGTACGCCCTCCCTCAGAAGGTTATCCCTTGCCGTCCGCGTTGGCGCGAAGTGCATATCAGCGAGACTGCTAACGAGCCGCCGGTTCATCTCCTCCGGGTACGGCGAGTACTTGTCGCCCGTCCTGAGCCCGGCCTCGACGTGTCCCACGGGGATCCGCTCATAGAACGCAGCCAGCGCCGCTGCCAGCGCGCTTGTGGTGTCGCCCTGCACCATGACCATGTCGGGCCCGACCTGCCGCAGCACCCGCTCGACCCCGCGCAGTACGCCTACGGTCACGTCGCTCAGCGACTGCCCGGGTCGCATCACGTCAAGGTCGTAGTCCGGCCTGATGTCGAACACGCGAAGAACCTGGTCCAGCATCTGCCGGTGCTGTGCGGTTACCAGCACAAGCGGGTGGAACTCCATCGGATGCCGTGCCAACTCGCGGATCACCGGTGCCAGCTTGATTGCCTCAGGCCTTGTCCCAAAACAGAACATCACTCGCTGCTTAATCGCTAGCCTGACTCCCACTTGGCCGTTTCTCCTTCTCCCCTTCATCCTAGTGCGCTTCTCCCCAGGTCCGGCCCGCGCCGGTCTCGACCACCAGGGGCACGGTCAGGTTCCAGGCATTCTCCATCTCGGTTCGAATCATCTCGCGTGCCTCCTCCAGCTTCGCTTCCGGGACCTCGAAAACCAGCTCATCGTGCACCTGCAGAATCATACCGATTCCGAATCCGCCGCCGCTCAGCCGTTCCTCAAGCCGGAGCATCGCGCTCTTGATAATGTCCGCGGCCGAGCCCTGCACCGGGGCGTTGATGGCATAGCGCTTGGTCGCCTCGGCCACGGCCCGGTTCAAGTCAGCGATACCGGGTGTCGGCCGAATTCGGCCGGAGATTGTCCGCACGTACCCGCTCTGTTTCGCCTGCTCGATAGTCTGTTCACGCCACCGCGCCACGCCCGCGAACCTCGCCATGTACTCGTCAAGGAACGCCCGCGCCTGTTCAATCGGAATCTCGGCCCGCGAAGACAGTCCGTGGTCGCCCATACCGTAGACCAATCCGTAGTTCACAACCTTGGCCAGGCGACGGTCTTCCGGCTTCACGTCCGCGACATCCTTGCGCAGGATCGCCGCCGCGGTCGAAGCGTGGATATCCTCACCCCGTTTAAACGCCTCTGCCAAGTGCTCGTCGCCGGACAAATGGGCCAGCACCCGCATCTCAATCTGCGAGTAGTCGGCGGAGACCAGCACATTCCCGGGCTCGGCGACAAATGCGCTCCGTATCCGCTTGCCCAGCTCGGTGCGAATCGGGATATTCTGAAGGTTCGGGTCGGACGATGAGAGCCTGCCGGTCGCGGTCCCGGTCTGGTTGAAGGCCGCGTGGACCCGGTGCGTGTTCTCACGGGCGGCCAGGCGCAGCGGCTCCAGGTACGTGTTGCAGAGCTTGGTCAACTCGCGGTACTTCAGCACTTCGCGCACAACCTCGCTCTTTGGCGCGAGCTCGTTCAGCACGTCCACGCTGGTCGAATACCCTGTCTTGGTTCGCTTCCCCCGCGCCAGCTTCAACTCCTCGAACAGCACCACGCCAAGCTGCTTGGGCGACCCGATATTGAACTCGTGCCCGGCCAGTTGATACACCTGCCGCTCAATCGCCTTCAGGTTCTGCACCAACTGCGTCTCAAGCCGGCTCAGACCGGCGAGGTCCACCTTGATGCCCCGCTCTTCCATCGCTGCCAGGACTGGGACGAGCGGCATCTCGAGCTCGGTTTCGACCTTGCCCAGCCCCATGGCCAGCAGTTGCGGCTCGAGCGCGCCGAACATTGTCAGCGCGTGGGCCGCCCGCGCCCCGCTCGACAGCGGCGGCACACGGCTGCCGAGCACCTGCATGGTCACCTCCTCGGGCGTGAAAGTGTGGCGGTTGGGGTCGGAAAGCCATGCTGCGACCCCGACGTCAAAGAAAGGCCCGCGCACGTCCAGCCCACGGAGGTGCGCTGATCTCACCTGCTCCTTCAAGTCGAACCCGACCTTGAGCAGGCTCGAATCCGACAGCAGCGTCCTCTGCGTGTCCGAATCCCGCACCAGCGCGACCATGCCCGGCCCTGAACTCACCCAAAGGCCCCGTCCCGGCTCCAGGCACACCCCAAACCTTCCCGCGTTCTTCAGGCCATTCAGTCCCCCGAACTCTTGAACCTCCGCGTTCACTTCCGCCGCCGGGGCGACCTCTGCCGCCAGCCCGCGGAATTCCATCTCAGTGAAGATGGCCTGCAGCGCGGCCGCGTCCGGCACACCGGGCCTCAGGCTATCAAGCTCGGCCGGCACGTCGACGTCAGTCTTTATCTGCGCCAGCTCCCGGCTCAACCGCGCAATCTCGACGTGACCACGTACACGCTCATCCTGCGCCATCGCCGCCTCGAACGAACCCCAGCGCTCGAGTATCTCCTTTGCCCGTTTGGGCCCGACCCCGGGCACGCCCGGTATGTTGTCAATGTCATCACCGCTCAAAGCCAGCAGGTCCGGCACCAGTTCCGGGCCCACGCCCAGCTTCTCCTTCACGTCCTCCGGGCCGAACCGTTTCTCCTTCCACGGGTCGTATACGCTCACGCCGCTGCGGACAAGCTGGAGCATGTCCTTGTCCGAAGTCGCAATGGTCACTTCCACACCCCGGTGTTCGAACCTCCGCGCCAAAGTCCCAAGCACGTCATCCGCCTCCACGCCCGCGACCTCGAAAGCGACAATCCCCCAGGCCCGCACCATCTCCTTCACAACCGGCATCTGAGGTGGCAGTTCCTCAGGCGCGGGCGGCCGCTGCATCTTGTACTCGCTGAATTTCTCATCCCGAAACGTCCGTCCCGGCGCGTCATAAACGACGGCGCAGTAATCCGGCTTCAGGTTCTTGAGCAGTCGCTTCAGAGTCTGGGCAAATCCGAAGACCGCGGACGTGTTGAATCCCTTGGAGTTCCGGAGCGGGGCGCGGATGAACGCGAAGAAGCTCCGGTAGATGACCGAATGGCCGTCTATCAGCAGCAGACGCTTCACGAACCCGACCGAAGTCTCAATCCCCGTGCCAGCGCGTCGGCACGGGCGTAGGCCTCAAACGAGGACCCCGCATCATGCCGCCAGCCCTTCGGCCGGTCATAGAGCGGCAACAAATGCTTGTTGGTTAGCTTTGTGAGCGGCAGCAGCCTCGTGCACAAGCCACCGGCCAAGACCACGCCTTTCATCGGCCTGAGTATATCCCTGCACCCCGTTGGGTCAAGCACCGCCACCGCTCCAGCGCGATGCCTGATGCACGAGCCGCCCGCGTGGCTGTATTAAGACACGCGGTCCTACAGCCCACAAAGGGCCGACGGCCAGATACAGTTCCACTCGCGATTCGCCACAATATGGACCGTGCGCCAATCTCAAGGGTCGGCCTTCGTTCGAGTGCGGCAATTGACATTGCCGCTGCTCCGGCTACGCTGTGACGTGCCGAAATGGACTGTCGTAGTCGCGCTTGCCTTGTCCGGGCTGATCGTCCTCGCCGGTGCCGCTTACTCTGTCAAACTCGGCAACACGCTGCGATTCGTCGACGAGAAGGACTACTACGCCATCGCACAGAACCTGGTCCACGGGCACGGGTACTCCCTAGACGGGGTGACTCCGACGGCATTCCGCCCGCCGGGGTATCCGCTCTTTCTCGCCGTCTTCATCGCGTTGGGTGCCAACGTTGTGGTACTGAGAATCCTGAACTTCGTTATGCTGGCGGCGAGCATGCTCCTCCTGTATCGGCTCGTGCGCAGGCGCAGCAACTGGATCGGTGCTGTCGCCGCACCCGTCATGTGCGCCGGGTACGTGGTCCTGTTCTACACTGCCGGGACCCTCTATCCGCAGACTTTGGCCGGCCTGCTCCTCGTCCTTGTGGTAACGGTGCTTGCGACCCGCAGACCCGGCTGGTTCACCTCGGGCCTGCTTCTTGGAGTTCTTTGCGCGTGGCTTGCCACCTCGGTGGTTCACTTCCTGTTCTCACTCACGGTCGTCGCGGTCTGGCTACTTGTCGCACGGCGCGAGTGGCACTTGGGCGCGCGCGTCGGCTCTGTCGCGATAATGGCGGCAGTAGTGGCACTGATAGTAGGGCTTTGGCTGGTGCGCAACCAACGCGTGCTTGGTGCACCAATCCTCACCACGGGTGGCGGTATCACGCTGCTCTATGGGAACTCTGAGAAGGCCGGTTGGAATTCAGGCGCGAGCACGGACATCTCAGCCTACGTGCCCAAGGACTCGGGGCTGAACGAGGTAGAGCTCGATGCGTACTACCAAAGGCAGGCCATCGACTTCATCCGGCACAACAAAGGACGGGCAATCCGGCTCTATGCTCTTAAGGTACTTAACTGGTTCAACTACCGGAACGACCTGGCGCAGAAATCCGAGTCGTCCCGCGCCCGAGACCTCCTGATGCTGGTGACATACGCTCCGCTGCTCTTGCTCTTCATCGCTCGCCTGCTGCTCGCCGGTCGGATGCGTCTTTCCCGGCTGGAAGTCCTGCTCACTATTCTGTATGTGTCCAACGCCTTCGCCTATGCGGTCTGGTTCACGCGCGTCCGCTTCCGACTGCCCTACGACCTGCTGCTGATTGCCGTCGTCGCACTATTCATTGGCAACCTCGCCGGCGCGCGGCGACGTACGATTCAGACCACCGGCTAACTGCGCCGCTTGCTCGACGGTGCGGCCGGCCCGCGAGCCGTGACCGAACGTAGACCGCAAACCGTGAGCGAGCATCCCCGCGCATTTGACAAGCCCGGCCAGATTCTCCATAATGACGCATGGAATCCGCTCCCTCGGCCGTGACGGAGGTGAGGTAGTGTGTCCCCCGGAATCCCGGAAGACCACAATCCGTGGCTAGCAATGCTGGTTGTGCAACTGCGATTCCGACAACGTAAGGTCGAGTCGACCTATTACGGCAGGTCTCTCTTGTGGCCTCCCGCGGCGGCCCAACCCGTGAAACCACGGCACAACTGGATGCCACGCAATGTCTGACATTCCTGCTACTGCACGCAGATACGACCGGCTGTACATGGTTGTGCTCGCCCTGGCGCTGGTCGGTTCGCTTGCGGTCACGGTGTTCGCCACGAAGCTCAGGGAAGACAAGCGCATCATCATCGGCGACGCCAACGGCTACTACGCCTGGGCGCGGTCGGTGCTTCTTGACCACGACATCGACTTCCGTAACGACTATCAGCTTCTATATCCACCCGTTCAGATGCCCAGCTATGCAACGGTCCTCACGCCTCGGGGCCTCGTCGCAAACAAGTACCCGGTGGGCATCGCCATCATCGAGGTGCCCGGTCTCCTGTTGGGACATGCCGTGGCGCTTCTGTCAAGGTCGCCTGCAGACGGTGCCTCGCTGCCATACCAGATATCCGTCATCTGGTCGCTGATATTGTACTGCATTGCGTCGTTCTACCTTCTGTATCGCGCATTGGCGAACTTCGGCGTCGACCGACGTTGGGCTGCCGGCTTCTGTACAATCGCCCTCGTGGGGACAAATCTCATCCACTACGTTGTGGATGCCGGGATGTCGCATGCCGGCGGCGTGACAGTGATTAACGCACTCCTGTTCATGATCAGCCGTCTCCCAAAGAACGAGCGGCGCGTCCCGCACTTGCTCAGTCTGCTGATGGGCGTCCTCGTCGGCCTTCTCTTCCTGATTCGCAACACCAACATCCTGCTGCTGCCGTTCCTCATCGTCCTGGCCGGTCGCCAACGCCGGTGGCGAACTGCCGAAGTGCTTACAGCCCTGGCAGGTGCGCTGGGCGTCGCGGCGATTCAGCCTGTCACTCTCTATCTGCTGTGGGGACAGTGGCGGCTCAGCACGTACCCCTCCGAGCATTTCAGCGCCGGTCTGAAGGGCGTCGTTGGCACTCTCTTCTCGCATCGCCACGGGTTGTTCGTATACAACCCTTGGTATGCGGCCCTGCTGCTTCTGACCGGCTGCGCCGTGTTCCGCCGGAAAGCGCTGTTTGGTCTGGCAATCGCGGCGGTCGGGTCATTTGCGCTCTTTGCCGTCGCTAATGGGACATGGTGGTGCTGGTGGTTTGACCACTCCTTCGGCAATCGGGCGTTTATCGAGACCTTGCCCATGCTTTCGTTGGTCGCCGGTCTGGAGGTATCACGAAACGGCATGACGCGGAGAAACAGCATCCTCCTGACGGTTCTGATGTCGGCTGTTATCGCGCTGAACCTGTATTTGTGGTCCGGGTACTTGACGAGCGCCTTTCCTCGTGACGGCAGTCACAGCGTTGCCGGAGCGTACCTATGGCTGTTACACAGGGGCGGACGCTTCTGATCGTCGGGCGTGTCGGTGACACGATACTGGCTTGGCGGCTTCTCGGTCACGGGTCGGGGCTTGGCATTGTTGTGTGAACTGTACTGTCGGAGCGCTGATGCTGGAATGAGAAGCGCAGAATTGCAGCGGCTGATTGTTGTCACGCTGACCGCACCCGCGAGAACTATATCAAACGGCATAATTATTGACAATAGGCGCGACTTCTGTTACATTCCCTCCCGTATGGACCATGATTTCCTGACAGGAGGTGTCTACGCTGATAAGGAAGCAGTATCGAGCTGCCCGACAGGTGCGAATGCTGCGAGCCTTGCTCGCGCGGGCGAGGTCGGACGGCAATCTCCGTCTTTGGCACCGAGCCAGGGGCGTGTTGCTTTACTTGGAACA
>JAPLUO010000459.1 GCA_026397595.1 Caldifarciminota bacterium | reverse complement strand
CCTTTGGGCCAGCCCGGCATGGGCCATGAGGAGCCGCCGGCACACGCGCTCTACCGCTTCATCCTGGCCAATGAGCCGCTTCTTCAAGAACGAGTTGAGCTCCAGCAGCCGGGACTGCGCCATCACCTCCAGATGGCCGGTGACGACTTCCAGCGGTACGCCAATCTTGTCGGACAGCACCTGCGCCACGGTCAATTCCGTCACCTCGCCGCCCGTCTCCTCGGCACCCGCTGCAATTCCTCTCCCGTCCTCCGTCTCCCGTCTCCCGTCCTTCCCGCCCGGCATCATGCTCAGGATGGGTACCCGTGTTCGCGCCCCGGCCTTATCCACAAGGTCAATCGCCTTGTCGGCAATCCGAACCTTCGAAGGCGGGCGGACTTGGCACATTCGTGCTTCGGGTTTGATTGGTCATTGGGACTTGGTAATTGGTAATTCCCGCGTGGTGCTCCTCCCACTTCGGCCTCATGCCTCTGAGTATCGCCAGAGACGCCCTTCGTTCCTGGTTCCTGGTTCCTGGTTCCTGGTTCCTGGTTTCTAGTTCCTGGTTCCTCATTCCTCGTTCCTCGCCTCAGGTTTCCCCGGGCCAGCGCCGGCTTCATGATATTGGCAGCGTCCATGCTCCCCTCGGCCCTGCCCGCGGCGCGCGTCAGGAATCTTCTATTGTGTCGCCGGGGCTTCCACTAGCGAACGACCACGAGCTTCTGAGTGGTGGAGCGGTCGCGCAAGAAGTAGATCCCTGGTCCCGGCTGGAAACTTATGCCTTCACCTCGGTGCAGCTTGGCAACTCTGCGACCGTTAATGTCCAGGACGTCACCTTGCGCTGTCTGTCCGAAGCTGCGGCCTACGACTGTCCCGGCGCTGCGCTTTTCGCCGCCGGCCGGGGATGAGCCTTCAGCGACACCTACGTTGGGATTGGGGTACTTGAGCACCACCTGCCCGATACCGCCGCCGCCCCAATAATAGCCGCCGACGTAGATGCACCCCTCGTTGTCCAGCAGCAGAATCGACGGCTCCGAGTACACCGGTGGAACGTACGCAGCGCTCCAGCCAATACTGCCGGCAGTGTCTATCTGCGTCATTATCCACCGTACATCCTGACTTCCGTGGCTGTAGTTGCCCGCTGTGTATGTGTACCCCAGGCTGTCTGTGTCGATGCCGAGTGTCGTCTGACCAAACGTGCCGTTCTCACCGCAGTAACTTATCCAAGCACTGTCACCATCCGGACGGTACTTGACCGTCGCGAGCGAGACGCCGGAGTCGGTCGAGACCGCCCCTCCGACAAAGACGTTACCCTTCTTGTCCACCGTGAGCGCTGTGGCGATGTTCAGGCCCTGCCCTGTACCTCTGCGGGTTCTGACCCACAGTTCCTGGCCGGCGCTGTCGTACTTCACAGTGGCCCACTGCGCGTCAGACCCGTTGTCGCTGGTGCCAGTGACGAGGACGTTGTACTCGTCGTCAACCGCAATGCCAACCGCGTTCTCGTGGTCACGGTTTGGGTCGTTGTACCTCGCCGACCACTCTTCGCGTCCCGTCGAGTCGTACTTGATCGTTGCGTAGTCATGGTAGCCCTGAAGGTTATCGCTTTGCCCGGTGATGTAGACGTTGGACCGGTCATCAGCCACAATGTCCCAAGGGCGGTTCCACCGGTCGTTCGGACCACGGTAGTCTGCGAACCAATCCAGCATGCCGGACGTGTCGTAGCAGAGCGTCGTCATCCAATAGGGGCCCAAGGTGCCGGACCCGCTCTTGCCCGTGACGTATACCTTCCCGCGTGGATCGGTGCATACCGCGTACGCGCTGCCCCATGTGGAGTCGGGTTCGATGTAGTACCTGACCCACTTGATGTTACCGCTGGTGTCAATTGCCAGAGTCACCATGTAACACCGGGAGGTGTCGTCCACACGCGACTCCCCGACTACGTAGAAGTTGCCCCAAGAGTCGGACGCTGCGCCCCAGCATATGTCACGCCATCCCCACGGCGAACCCCATGTCAGGGTCCAGCGGACGCCGCCGCCAGTGTCAAGTCCGACCGCGGAAATGTCCTCAGGGATGCCTTCGATTGTACCGGCAAAGCACATTCTGTCGGCGTTGTCTAGCGCGCCTGAGAAGCTGTAGACCCCGGGGTAGGTAAACATCCACGACTGCGCCGTACTGACCGCGATGGTGGATAGGACGCACAGTACCAAAGCCGATACTGAGGGGAATGGAGTCCGGACGCTAATCCTGCAGGAACTATCCTTCATAGCGGTATTCTAGGACAACAGGGCGGGCATGTCAAACATGCAGCTCTGCTGTGAAGTGCCCCGCACTCTCCCGCCTGATACGCAGAAAAGTGGGAGATGTCCCGGGTTGCTTCTACGGGTCAAGTAGGCCGTTTGCGCTCGAAGAATGCACGGGCAAACGAGTACTTGCCCGCCCTGTCCTTGTTACTCTTCTCGAGCCAGAAGCGTTCACGTTCCTTGACGAACGAGTACGCCTTCTGTACCGTCGTGTCGAACACGCCAGACGAGTCACCCTTCCGCACCTCGGTTCCAAGGTAGTCGACGATAGTCTCTCCATCACTGTCTTGCGTGAGCAGTCCGCTGGCAGTTTCAGCGAACCGCCGATCCAGCGATGTCGACGTCGTTAATGGCGGAAGGTGTCGCCCTGATCTCACCAGCCGCCGCAGTTCGGGGCCGGCCACCACGCGAACGTACTTCGCGCGCTCAGACTCATAGAGATGCGTGGCACACAGGCACTGGCCGTAGACTTCGTCGCGAAATACGTCGGTACCGATTTCCACTTCGACAGCTCCCCGGAGCGGTACCTTTGCCGCAAGGGCCTCGAGGAAGACCAGCGCGACACTGCGCAGACCGGCGGCAACAGCTGGCATCAGTGGTGAGTCCGGCGAGTTCGGCCTGTAGAGGCGGGTGAAGAAGACCGCTGTGTCGCCGAAGGACTGGCCCTCCAATCGGAAGTCCGGATACTGAGGGATAAGGTCGTGAACGTCCTTGGTGGCTTCGTTGTATCGCTCGCGCATGATTCGCAGGTTGTTGCGCAGCCAGATGATGGGCCGAACGGCTTCCTGCACATCACGCATCGCGGCCTGCAGACTCTCCGGGCTTTCATGCGGTCCCATGTGCTGCTTGAGCACGTCGCGCTGGCCCAGGATGTCCAGCATGGCAACAAAGTAGTACCCGCTTGTGGGGTCCTGCACAACGACTGAATCGAGGTTGCTCACGACTTGCTGGAGGCTGTGGATATAGAGGGTATCACGGGCATCTTACCGAGGGATTATCAGGGACGCTAACCCCTTTCGGTGTCCCCGTCAAGGCTGGCCTACCTTGTGCAAACATGGACTGCATCCTAGAACAGCGGCGGGCGCTTGTCAAGCGTGCCGGCGGGGCGTCTGCGCTTGCCGACTCCGGATTCGCCAGGCTGTCCGGGCGATTATCGGGGACGCCAGCCATTTTCGGTGTCCCCGTAAAGGCCGAATTCGGCTCGGTCATGGACAGGATTCTAGGACTCGCGGGCGGGCGTGTCAAATGGGAGGGTCATGGTCAATCTGATATCCACGATCGGACTGTCGTGAGTCCCAGGGTCAACTCCTGCGTCCATGTGGCGCTACTCCGTCTGCTTCCGAGAGTGCAAAGCGACTGCGCCCAGAATCGGCAGCACAGGGTCTGGCCTATCGGGAACATCCTCGTCTTCCACGTCGCTTAGCAGGTTCTCGTGCAGCAGGAGCCCAAGGACGTCCGTCAGCAGGTCGTACATCCACTCCCACACCTGTCTCGTCTCTAGCACGAACTGGTCGAATCCTGATACGCCGTCTTTTGGCCGAAACTCCGAATTCAGGAAGGCGGCCGTGATTTTGGCCCCAAGTTCGTAGCGGACATCGCCCCGGTGGCGCGATGGCATCCAGATTTCGAACGACTCGTCCGGCGAGAAGCTGTTGATGGTCCCAAGAATGCTGTCGCGGTCAAAGTGGAATACGAGTTTTGTTCTGAGCAACCGGATGGTCCCTCTTGAGCCACCAAAGTACTTCGCAAGGTGTTCCCTTGCGACTCGGGCCCGGTCCGGTAATGCAGCCCTCCGCGCGGCAAGCGCCCTATCTCTACGTAGGTTATTCCAAGTCTCGATCAGCTTGCCAGCCAGTTGCTGGTAAAAGAAGAGCGAGAGCGCAGACCGCGCCAAGTCCCTCGTGTCTCGCGGTGGATGGACTTCCGGCCAAGTCGCTGTTGCGCAAGTGATGAGGATGTTGATCTCATTGAGGGCCAACATGGTGGTGGCGAACAAGCACTTCTCATCCTCAGTGAAGTGCTGGATGTCACGCGTCCGCAGGACGACCTTACTGATCTTCAAGTGCGATTCGGCAACAGGATACTCATTCCTCTTCCGTCCCGGCCGAGGGAGCGGATTCCATCAAGGTGCGTGCCAGATTGACCTGCTGTTCTCGTCGTTCAGGCTCAGCGTTGGACTGTCCCCGAGAGCGCTCAGAAGGGCGCGTGACGTGCCCCTCTCGTCGTCGAAGCCTAGCAGCGGCCCGTCCCCGCCTAGGTTCAGCATGGAGAATTCCGGGGACATCAATTCCATACCCGTCAAGGCTGGGCGACCTCGTGCTGACATAGATTGCATCTTAGAACAGCGGAAGACATTTGTCAAGCGCGTGGGCTGGGCTGGGCGCGGCGGAGGCGATGGCGAGTGTAGAACAAGATTGAGGAAAGAGGAATGAGGAGGGAAGATGGCTAAGAACAAGAGTGAGGATGGAGGAGTGAAGATGGAGGAACCAGAGGAGGGCGGAGGAAGGAAGACGGAGGACGGAGGAGGAGGAAGAAAGACCGAGGTCGGAGGATGGAGGATTCACGTCAGGACCTGAGGACGGAGTGCCGAGGGGCGACGGAGGCGTTGGGTTTGGCCGGATTTGGCCTTGCATCAGTGAGGAAGGAGGAGGGAAGATGGAGGACGGAAGACGTAACCATGCTTGAGAAGGATATACCCGAGGGGCGTCAAGTCAAGCGGGCGCGAGGATTCGCTTGACATGCCGAACCTTGAGGGTAATCTCAGTTTGGCATTGGTCCCTGCCTGACCGAATGCTGACGTGATGCGTCAGCGGCTTATGTAGGTCTGGTGGGGTCCGATGCTTTTCTTTCGTCATC
>JAPLUO010000394.1 GCA_026397595.1 Caldifarciminota bacterium | reverse complement strand
AATGGCGTTGCTGCGGTCCTATCACCAGCGCGGGCGCGACCTGAAGGACCTGCTGGACAATATCGAACCCTGAGGGGGCGACCCCTTATCATCACACCACTATCCCAAACAACCGGTTTGCAGCTTTCGATTTCTCTGCTGCGCGGGTTGGGGTCTTGCAACGCGGGGCGAGCAGGTGTAGAATTAGATAGTCGGGTGTGGAGCCCAAATGACAGCCTTAACCCCACAGTGGGCAGGCTTACCGGGCACGCACCCGGCATTTCTGTCCTCCGGCCCGGACACACTGCCAACTGCAGACTGGTAACAGGAAACTCGCGCCCGGCGCGTGGGTTCCCTCGCCCCTGGCGGGATGGGATGAGGAGGAAGCCGTCAGCCGTTAGCCGTTAGCCGTGAGCCGAACGTGGGGGAGACGCCGCCCGTGCGCCGGCCGGGCAGTGGTCCAATGCGATGCCCCTGCTTCTTGCCGAGGTCTGGATTTCACCTCGGTCGGCGCGACAGTTCAGCCGCCCAACGGATTCCGCTTACGTAGAGCGATTCGAACTGCGGGCATCTGCCCTCGCCCGTGCTTCCCTGGTAGTAGAGCCGTCCTCGGTGCTCTGGAGAAGGCAGAACCGCAGCGCTGAAGACTGCGATGTCATCTCTGCACCAGCTTATCACCACGGTATGATGGCTGAGCCCGGCTGGCGAGAGAGCATATGCCCTAAAACCCCACTCGGGCGGCCCGCCTAGGTCCACCGCCTTGTCCGACCTGAAGTCCAGAATGTGTCTCGCCGCCGGGGTGACAGTGGACCCCTTCGTCCACAAGAGGAAGTTCGCACCGAACCAGTCCGAGATCGGGCCGAGGAACTGGCTCTCGCCTGCAAGCAAGAAGGGCGCTTGACCTGACATCACGAGACCGCCTCCCTGACTCACGTATGCCCCAAGCTGCCCCGTGTTGCCAGTGTCGACCGCGCCATCTACTACAACTGCGTCATACTCGCGTAGTCTGACGCTGTCCATGCTCGTGGTGAAGTCCACGCGCACGTTGTGGCCCGTTGCTCGAACTACGTCCAGCCCTTGTGAGTCGGAACTTACATACAGGATCAGTGCAGAGTCGTTTGTACGGGTAAGACCTATTAGTTTTCCAACTGACTCGTTCGGCGCTAGATGTTCTCTGAACCTACGGACCATGCACGCGAGGGACTCCTCGCTTACTGGTGGATAGCCCAGTTCGAGCTTCGCCAGTCGCTCTGCGAGCGGGAAGCAGGTTCCGTATTCCCGCTCCAGCTCGGTCGACCAGTACCCCACGTTCACCATGAACCGGGCATGCTGAGCCATCTGCACCAGGTCGAAGTTCACTCTTTGCGTCGGTTCATGCGTGAACGGCTCGCAGAGGAGGCGCAGGCTGTCAAACAGGTGGAAGTAACCGGGGTCGCGCAGAGGGCGCGTTCCACCTCCTGCCTCGAGGAATCTGGGGTAAAGAAGCCGGAGTTCCTTCACTTTCTCAGACCATGTGGCGAGTCGATTCGCCTCCGATGCCACATTATGTTGCTGGAAACCTATGATTAAGGAGGATATGACTACGGCCAACGCCGTGAGCACGGTGGCGCTGAACCCGATCCGGTCGGCCCTCGACCATCCCGACGGAACTGACGAGTCTCGCGGACGTGCGGAGGCCTGTCCTCTCCGGAGGAGATGCCGGAGGATTCGCAGCGCCAGCCGGGCGCAGAATGTCGGTCCTTTCGCCGTCGGGCGGGGTTCGGGGTTCGCCATCAGACGTATGCTACCGATTCAGGCCTTGGTGTCAAGGCGGCGGGGCGGCACCGGTTCACCGCTGTTCGTGCGGGTCGCCGTAGGACCAGCCGAGTTCGCGCGGGACTATCCGCGCCGCGCCCAATCCAGTTGCAGGCCCGGATTTTCCACCTGGCCGCGATGATGCGGACCCGGTCAGAGTCCGAGTAACGACTTCATGTCGTTGTAAGGCACGCACAGGCTCCAGTCAGCCATCTGGTTCAACCGCCTCGCCCCACCCGGCAGCAGTTTCCCGCCTCGGGTCTTAAACGACACGTTGACGACCACCTTGCCCTTGTCCTTCACGTACTGAACCGCCGGAACGTAGTCCTGGTCACCGGAGACAATTACGGCGGCGTCGTAGATGTCGCGCAGGACTATCAGATCCGTAGCCAGCTTGACGTCCACCGCTTTTTCCTGGCC
Source organism: Caldifarciminota bacterium (assembly GCA_026397595.1). Classification (GTDB taxonomy): domain Bacteria; phylum Hydrothermota; class Tepidihabitantia; order Tepidihabitantales; family Tepidihabitantaceae; genus UBA2258. Next base: position 7,590 of record JAPLUO010000394.1, on the reverse strand, counting down.
CAACGACCTCTCGAATAGGTTGTAGCAGATGGCCCCGGCCGGTCGGAACTCGATGCTGCGATGCCGTGTCGCGATGCCGTTGTGCATTGCCGTCCAGCCGTCAAATCGGCTACGCATCGTCCTCTGGCGGGCATCCAGTTCCGAGACCATCGCCAGCATCCTCGTCTCAAGTGCTTGGCCGGAGAGTTTCTCCAGTTCCGTCCGGAACGGCTCGTGCTTCGACAGAATCGCACGCAGTATGTCAGGCTGATTCCTAAGACGCGACAGGCCGTAAGGAAAGAAGTCGAGATGCTGGACCACGTACCAGTAGGTGCGTACGCGTTCACAATCAGCACCAATGGCCAGCCGGCTTAGCTCATCGAAGAGCTTGTCCCAGACCGCTTTTTTGGGAAGGTAATCGGAGGCGTCGAACTCACCCCTGAACAGGTCGACAAGCGAATGCCGGAGGTTTTCTCCGTCCACAAACACGCAGACTCGTTTCGGCATCCTGAACCTCCTCTAACAAAAGTGCGGGAGGCACACAGCCTCCCGCGGTTTACTGTCGCCCAGGAAACACCCGAGCGCTATATAACTACACGGATATTGTAGAACACTGCCGTTGAATGTCAATCTGTTCGACGTCACGTTCCAACACCCTAACAAGTTACACCTCAATCAGTTACGCCACGGGACGAACGCGACCTGTCCGCTCGGGCGGAAGGGTGGTGGCCTCCGATGACCGACGAGACCGGCTGCTCACAGCCCGTATAGCCCCTTCACCCGCTCGTCTATCTGGTGTTCAAGTTCGGCCACGCGGGCGGCGGAGGCGGGCGGAAGCGGAAAGCCGCGCTTCTTGAACTCGGCGAGGATGGCGTCTACGAGCTTGACGAAGGCCTGCTGCTCACCCTTTGGAATGGGCGCAATGGGCAACTGTTTCCAGTCGTCGGGGTAGACGTGCATCTTGCTGCGGCGGCGTGCGGCCAACCAGTCTTTCGCTGAGGTGGAGTTCATCACTGCGAGCACGTACTTCAGCTCGTACTGACGTGACGTTTCCTCCATCTGTTCGCGCATGACCAGTGGACGCTCGGCGGTAGTCGTGACCTCGCTTCGGTACTTGGCCGTCTTCTTTATGGACTTGTTGCGCACCCCGTGGAGCAGGTGCCACGGTACGAAGCCAACAGAACTCGCATCGTAGTGCAAGCAGTCCTCATCGTATGTCACCTTTGGCTCCGCGCCTGGGGTTCGCACGGCGACAAGCTTCTCCTTGGACCCATGAAGTTCCGGAAACGTCGGACGGCTGAATTGACGCGGGGCGCGCTTCGTACCCCACTCGAGAAAACGTACATTCCGCAGTGTCCACTTGTCCACGTCCTTCCCAAGTACGAAGCGCCTCGGATGTCGAGCATCGCGCGAGCTCGACAGGACATCGTCTGTCGAGAACGCCCCCTGACATTCTCGCTCGTCGGCATGGATGACCATACCCTTGGAGATGTAGCAGATGTGCCCAAGTGGCACGAAGCCCTGGGGTGCCGCGACTTGGTTCCCAGCATCAAGCTTGAATACCTCCGCGCCCAATTCGACCTGCGCTTTGGACAGCAGGGTTTCGACGTTCGACTCGAATTCGTCGCGGGTTTTGCCCCAACGTCGGACACGGACGGGGACATGCGTGATGGCGGGCGGCGCTTTGGAGTAGTGCAGAATGGTGTTGCTGACCCCAGCATCGAAGAGCGGGATATCCGTGCAGAAGTCAATGCGCTCGATACTGGCTTGTCTCAGAAAGAACTCGTGGGACTTCTTGGCATACTTGGCTGCGTTGTAGGCGTCGGAGATTATGAACACCATCTGCCCGCCGGGCCTCAGCAACTGGTGGGCGCGCTCAAGGAACGCAACATACAGGTCCCATTTCTCATAGAGCGTCTTGTAGATGCCACTATCGAGCAGCGTCGCCCGGTAGACCTTCCAGCGGGAGATTTCTGCCTGCCTCAACTTCTCTGCGGTGATGTGCTTGAACTGGGCGTCGGCGCGCACGTAGGGTGGGTTGGCGACGACAATGTCGAAGCCTCCATCGGCGAAGACCTCGGCGAACTCGACCGGCCAGTCAAAGCCGAGCGGTGCGTGCTTGTGACGCACCCACGTGGCTATCTTCTGTCTCAGCTCATCTGCCTCCTGTCTCAACCAGGGCTTAGCTGGCCCGTGGGAGGATAGGAACTTGGACTTTGCGGTATGGTAGTCCTTCACAAGGTCAGCGTGCAAGGAGAGCTGACCCTTGCTGTCCTCCGGGTTGGCGGCGGAAAGGCTGTCGCCGACCTCCATCTTGAAGTCCAGATTGGGTAGTGGCTTGACCTTGCTGACGTCAGTTTCCTCGCTGTCCACCACAAGGCTGAGCCAGAGGCGGAGTCGAGCGATGTTGACCGCGAAGTCGTCCAAGTCAACTCCGTACAGGTTTCGCTGGATGATGCGGAGCTTGAGGTCGTAGTCCTTCTGCGGCTCCTTGAGTTTGTCGCTGAAGAGCGTCCGGTACAGCCCAACCAGCTCGTGCAGCATCGTGACAAGGTATGCACCGCTGCCACATGCCAGGTCGCAGACTCGCACCGAATCCAGCGCCCGCACAATGTCGGCTGAGTCCGTGACCGACAACTCGGTTACGTCGGGGTCGTAGACCAGAGCTTCAGCGATCTTGTGCGCGCCGTTCTTGAAGCAGACACATGCGCCGGTCAGGTAACGAACCAGCGCCTCGCGGCACATGAATCCGACGACAGGACGCGGCGTGTAGTAGCTGCCGGTTTCGTGTCGGCCGGTGACGAGTCGCTCGAAGATGGTGCCGAGGAGTTCGGGGTCAAGCGCGACTTGAACATCCAGAGGCGTACTTTCTTCGATGGTGAAGTTGTAGCGCGAGAACAGGTCTTCAAGGACGGCCTTGAAAACCGGGCTGGGCAGGCGGGGAACACGGCCCAAAGCCTCGAACTTGAGGTCGAGTTCGGAGCGCTCGAATAGACCTCCGTTAAGGAACGGCGCTTCCCAACTGATCTTGGGGTCGCCGCGCTTCGGCTGCCTGCGCGCCTCGGCCGGGTTGCAGAGGACCTCAAAGAACAGGTGGGTCAGGTACTCATCATAGAAGCTGATTGGCGGGGTGTAGTTCTGCGCCCGGTCAAAGAGTGTCAGGAGATAGTCGCTCTTGCCACCGAGCCAACTCTTCTTCTGCAGGAACCAGCAGAATAGCAGTCGGTTGAGCAGGAGTTGGGTGAACTTGTGGGCATCGGCATCATCGACCAGAATCTTCTTGACTGCGGGCTTCACTACCTTGTAGAAGCAGTGCTCATACTCCTCGAAGAACTGCTTAGTCACGGCTTCGACACTGAAGGCCTCCTCGATTCGGTCCAAGCCCGGGTCGGAGGCATCGTCTTCCAAGAACGGCAGGAGCCGGGCTTGCGCCGTGTGGCTGCCTTCGCCTTTACCCACGGAGTAGGAGAGGCGCTTGGTGGGGGTAACGTCCGGCTTGACGGCGACCCGGCCGCGCGCAGTCTCACCCAACCGATAGGCCAGTTTCACGAACGAGAAGCGCCAAGTGTCTGCATCCGGTGGTACGAACGCCACGAGGGCAGCGTCGGCCGTTCCGCTACCCGTGCCTTGGCTCAAGTAGTGACCTATGAAGTTGCGCTGCATGGCTCGCGCACGATGCAGCGACGTCTCTTTGTGAAGCCGAGCCACCAGCACATCGAGGCGGTTGTGAAATGGGTCTTCGTAGGAGCCCAGGCGCTCAAGGGAGGCGACATAGGGCTGGAAGGCGGCCGGCAGTTGAGCCGCGCTCAGCGTCAGCGTGGAATCCTGCACCCGGTTGAGCAAGTTCTTGGCGAAGACGCGGAACCGGTCGCGGTCGAACGGCCGCTCGAACGTGTCGCATATGAGCCGGACGGCCTGATCGTGGTTCATCTATTCAACTGCAAGATACTCGGAGAGGATGACTTCGCGGGGGTGTTTCTCTTCAGCCCTCGTCTGCATGCGGCGGGAAAGGGTGTCGAAGGGCAGGATGTGCTTGAGTTTCCCGAGTGCGCGCAGTGGGTCAGGGGTGCCCTGAATTGCTGACTCCAGTGCTTCTTTCAACCTGCGGGCGGTCGGCTTGGAGATTGAGCCTTCCTCAAGCTGCTCGCGCAGTAGTTTCAGGTACGCGAGGTCGTCATCGGTGTAGCCTTGGTACTTACGAAGCTCGTCTATCTTCAGGATGCGCAGGACCTGTACGGATGGGTCGCGGGAACCGGCAGCGCCTGCTTCGGGCTGCTCGTCGGGCGTGGCTTCATCGAACGCGGCCCGGTTCGCCTTGAGCAACGTGTGGAAGTCCGAGCCGAGTTTGACACGTGGCGTGGCTTCGGTCGCCTCTAGCTTGCCGGCAGCAGTCATGAAGTCGAGTTCCTGCGCCTCTCCCAGCGGGGCGGCCTCGTAGAACTTCGTGGGCTTGCCGCGGCGGAAGAACGTGACCAGGGCCGGACCGTTTCCGGCACGTCCGGCACGAGCCTTCTTGGGTAGACGCCTTATGTGCGCAAACAGGTCCGGGTTCTCTTTGCGAACCTGCTTGATGACGTTCAGGTATTCAAGCTCGCTGCGTTCGTCTTCGTCTTCGCCGGTGATGGTCTTGCGGCTGGTCAAGCGCTTGAACAATTCGTGTGATTCGACGACTTCGGCGTCGGTGAGCAGTCGGGCGTCAGCGCCGAGCAGGGCGATGAAGGCGTGGATCTTGGCTTCAGCAGCCTCGCGCAGCTTGATGTGGTCGTTGGACTGAGTCGTGGGGAAGAAGTTGTAGGTGAATATCTCCTTGTGCTTTGTGTCCACCCGATTGACGCGGCCCACGCGCTGCATGAGTCGGGTCGGGTTCCACGGGATGTCATAGTTGATGACGATGTTGGAGCGATGCAGGTTGACGCCTTCCGAAAGGACTTCGGTCGAAACGAGTATTCGGTAGTCGTCTTTGGGCCGGCGGGCGCGGGCGTCGAAGTTGTCGAGCACGAGTCGCCTGACGTCCGCGCTCTGGCCGCCGCAGAACGTGAGTACGCGACCGGGGTACTTCTTTTCGAGCAGGCCGGTCAGGTAGAAAGCGGTCTCCTTGGATTCGGTGAAGATGATGAGCTTGCCACCCTGCAGGGTCGCATCAGAGTCAAGCCGTCGCTCGAACTCCAGCCACTTGGGGTCGCGCTTCACAGTCTGCCACAGCTTGTCGATGCGGTCGAGATGCGCGAGGTCGGATTCAAGGTCGAGCCTGAACTCGGGGCGGAAAGCCGTCGCCGCATACTCCTCGGCCTTGCCTTCGTCTATCAGCCGCTCGACCGCGTCGAAGTCGTCCTGTTCCAGAAGCTCCATGACTTTGGAGAAGTGCTTCTTGCTGATGACCACACGCCCGGAGTCAAGCGCCTGCAGGTAGTGCCGGCACGACTTGATGAACCGCTGCAGCGAGAGTCTGAACGCATGGAAGCTGCTCTCAAGGCGTTTGACCATGAGGATCCGCATGATCTTGCGCAGGTTCTCCTCGGACAGCTTCTCAATCTGGGTCGCGTCGCTGCCGGTGTAGTACAGCATCGGCGCGTAGCGGGCGTACTTGAGGTCGTGCAGCAGCAGCTTTGCCGTCTCGTCGAAGACACGTTCTTCATCGGCGTTGAACTGGTAGTAGACCGGCTCCGGGTCTCTGACTTCGGGGAAACTCAGTCCCTGCACATTAAGGTCGGCCGAGAAGTAATGGGTGATTTCGCCGCGGGTCCGGCGCACGGTCAGGTAGCGCATGACCTTTTCGCGGATTCCACGCGAGTTCTCTTTCGAGATGCGGACGTACGTGTCGAAGTCCTTCTGACGGTCGAGCTTGCGCAGACGACGGGCAAGCTGGCCAAAGAACGCTTGCAGGTTCGGCACGTTGGGAATGGTGCTCCTGCGGCCCGGCTGGAACAGCTTGATGAGTGCGAGGATGTCGAACGGGTGATTATTGTATGGTGTGGCGGTCACGAGGATAACCCGCTTGCCGCGACATATCTCCGCGAGCTGCTCGTAGGCCACGGTGTCTTCGGAACGGAAGCGGTGAGCCTCATCCACAATCACGTTTCGGTAGCGGTTCGGGTCCTCATCTAGGACGCGGTCGAGTTTGCCCAAGGACTCGAAGCGTGCGCCATGGATGCCGAAGTCGGAGAAGACGCTTGGCCAGGAGCCGGGGTTGTCCGGCTGGAGCAATAGCGACGGCGCGATGACGAGCGTGCGGCCTTCGAGTTGCTGGGCGAGCATTGCAGCCATGTAGGTCTTGCCCAAGCCGACGACGTCGGCAAGAAAGACGCCGTTGTACTCGTACAGGATACGCTTGGCGTTGAGCACGGCCTGTTCCTTATACTCGAGCTTCAGGTAATCAGGAGGCAGGTTCTCGTGGAACAGGTCCGCAGGCTGGTTGAGTTCATCGCTGAAGTACTCGTACAGGAACTTGATGTAGAGTTCGGGCCTACATCCGCCGACTGATCCCAGAGCTCGACGAACTTGGTCAGCGCGAACTCGTAGTCGGCGCGATTTTTTAACTCGACGTTGAACTCGATATTGTCCTTGAGCCCGGACTGCGAGAAGTTGCTGGAGCCGGTTATCACGCGGCCAGCATCGCGGTCGTCCTCGGCAAAGGTCATGATGTAGAGCTTCGCGTGGATGTTCGCGTCCGGATAGGCGCGAATCTGCAGCTTGCCGGAACGCAACCACTCGACGAACTTGCGGACGCCGTGTTCGACCAGGTCATCTTGGGCCGGTGGTTCGAGCTCGGCTGTGACCGCTTCTGCGAATGCGTCGGCCGCTTCCCTGTGGGAGAAACCAAGCTCACGTTGTGCATGCCGGCGCGCTTCGGTTATCAGGTCGGTCGTGCCTTTGCCGGTCCCGATTCCAATCAGAATCCTGATGCGCTCCGTCGTCTCCAGCGAGTCGCAGAGCAAGTGAAAACCGCTGGTGTAGAAATAGCCGACCAGCGCATCGAAAAATCGCGTGCCCCGGATGAGTGTCTTGAAACGCTCAAGAAGGTTGACGTCGCCTTCGTTGGTGATGAACGAGAGGTCGGTATTTACCATGTCGAACTGCATCGCGGCACATCGGGCGCGGGTGGGACATGGGCTGTGGCACGGCAAATCACGCGGATGTTATAGCCGGAAACGCGTGCAGAGTCAAGCAGATGCAATAGGAATCTCAGATTGCCGGTTTGGGCAGAGGTTCTGGTTCAAGCGCCGCGGTGTCGTCGGGGGCGACGTTTCAAAGCCGGCGGGCACTACGGCGGGCTCCTGCGCGCCGAGCTACTTCTTCGGCGCGTCGATGTTGAAGACTTCCTTGCGGATTGCGGCAAGGACTTTCGGGTCGCAGCCGCGCGCGGCCCACTTGTCCAAGAGGACCTGGGCAGCCATCGCAAAGCTCTCGCCGGTGATGTTCTGCTTACGGGTCAGTTTGTACAACTGCCGGCCGAAGTTGAGGTAGGAGACGTACAGCGCGGTCGAGACCCCGGCCGTGTTGATGACTTCCCTGACCTTGCCCTCCATATATGCAGACTTCGGCAATCGCGTGCCACTGAAAATTGACCCCCCTGTGCCACCCAAAACTGACCCCGCTGGTAGACTATTTCTT
>JAPLUO010000009.1 GCA_026397595.1 Caldifarciminota bacterium | reverse complement strand
CGGGCGACAAACCACCGGGTCTGGGCCTCATTGAGCGTCCCCAGGACTTTCAACATCATCTCAGGTTGGGTCCTCTGCAACATGCACCATCATAGAAGTCTCTCAAGTAATAGTCAACTTTATTTTGCGGTAAGCCCTAAGATGAATCCGGCCGGAAAACTCCCGGTATGCTTGGTGCCTTGGTGTCTCTGTAATTGAACTCCGGTCTCTGGACCGCCTCGGTTGCTTGACCTCCGGCCCCGCCCGTCCTATACTACCCGTCTGTGCAGACAACAGGAATCCGCGTGAACCCGTGAAGAACGGCGCGCGCTGGCTGCGCAACCTCGGCCGTGAGTGGGGGCCGGTGATTATCGCGGTCCTGCTCATCCGTTCGTTCGTGGTCGAGGCATTCATGGTGCCGACCGGCTCCATGCTCAACACAATACTCATCGGTGATTTCATGCTGGTGAACAAGTTCGTGTATGGGGTGAAGCTGCCGTTTACCGACAAGACCATCATTCCCGTTTCGAGCCCGAAGCGCGGGGACATAATCGTGTTCCGGTTTCCCTGTGACCCGGACGTGCCGGACCCGCAGGAGCGATACGTGCGGCTGTTCCCGAGCTGGCTACCGCTGCTGCCCGTGTTCTGGGACAACCGTGCGCACTTCTTCACATGGTACGTGCCGCGCAATTTCATCAAGCGCTGTATCGCCGTGGCCGGGGACACGGTCGAGTACCGGGATAAGCAGCTCTACGTGAACGGCAAACAGCAGATTGAACCGTACGCAATGCACACGGACTCGCGGATGCTGCCCGGGTTTGAGCCGGTGCCCGCCCAAGCCGCGTTCCAGAAGGCGTGGGAGGAACGGAAGTTCTACCAGTCGGAATACTCGCCGTACGTGCGGGACCGGTTCGGGCCGGTGGTGGTTCCGACCGGGCACGTCTTCGCGATGGGCGACAACCGCGACAACTCCGAGGACGGCCGGTTCTGGGGACCGCTCGACCTGCGCTACCTGCGCGGGAAGCCGCTGGTGCTCTACTTCTCGTCGGACGCAGCGCCGAACATCGCCCGGATTATCATCTCGCCGTGGGCGGTGCGGTTCAATCGTATCGGTCGGATGGTCCGGTGATTTCGACACGACGGACGTCACGCGCCGGCGGTTGACACTTCGGCGATCCTTGGCTACATTCGGTCAGCGTGAGCACAACGTCTAAACGGCTGTCCGGCCTGCTGCTGGCGGCACTGATGATCGCAGGCTGCGGTCTTCCTCCACGCAAGTTCGAGTCGTGGGTCTGGCCCGGGGCCAACCGGTTCAATACTCTCTTCTTTTCCCAGGCCGGGACCCGGCCTTCACCGGTGCTGCGCTATGTCAGGGCGTGGGACGCAGAGTCATTTGATGTGCCGGCGATGGAGCAGGTACCGGCGATTGCGCACGCAGATCACCAGCCGCTGGTGCTCGACCTCGACCACGACGGCCGGCCGGAGATCATAATCACGCCACTCGGGTCCCCGCCCTGTCCGATAATGAACGCCGACGGCGCGCCCCTTGCCGGCCGCACTCGGAACGGCACCGACCGGGGTCGAATCCAGAGTGATTCGGTGCGAATCGTCGCCGATGATAGCGCCGGTTGGGTGACGTTGCCGGAATCGAGCCGGTCACAGTCGATTTCCAGCCAGAGCGCCGTTCGAATCAACTGGCGTTTGGTCACTCTCACGGTTGTGCTCGAGTCGAAACCGCCTTTCCCCATCCGTATGCTCGAATGCCGTGACTGCGCAACCGGCCGGCTGGCGTGGCGGCACGAGTTCGGCGCAAGGACGGACCTGATGGCGGTGGCGGACCTGGACTCCGACGGCAGGGAGGAATTGTTGGTCGCGACCTACGGCGAGGAAAACGGCGCGGTCGCGAACGGCACCCGTGATCACGATTCCTGTTACTACGTGGTCCTGCGCGATGACGGCACATTCCTCTGGCAGCGCGGGTTCGGCGCGCATCTGTTTTCCGGCTGCCTGGCTGGCGTGGCCGACCTGAACCGGGACGGGAAGCCGGAGGTGTTCGTCGGGTACTACACGTGGCAGAACGATTTTGGCGGGCTCGCGGTACTCGACGGCGCTACCGGCCGGGTGATTGCCGCGTCGCCCGGGCCGGATTCGGCGCCCGTGTCACACGTCACGGTGGGCTGCGCCGACGTTGACGGGGATGGCAGGCTGGAACTGGCGGCCGCGGTCTCCGGCCGCAAGGCCGAGGTGCTGCTCTACCGGCTGGAGGGGAACGGCCTCGCGCTGGTCGCGCGCCGCACGCTCAGCCAGACCACCGACCTGGCCGTGACCTGCGAGTGCCGGTTGCACGGCATCTGCGACCTTGACGGGGACGGGAAATGCGAACTGGTGGTCTCGCGCTGCCGGAAGCGGCTGATTTGTCCGGATCCGATGTTCTACCCTTCGGAGTACGATTCGTGCGGCCTGTCGGTGCTGGGCGCGTCGCTTGAGGACCGGCAGGACATCCCCCTGCCGGAGCGGTGTCAGTACGTGACGCTCGGTGACGTGATACCGGGCGGCAATGTCGAAATGCTGGTCGTCACCGACCGGCTCAGCCTCTACTCAACCGAAGCCGACTAGCGGGCGAGAACGCTCACCGGCCGAGGGTAGACCGCACAGCCGAACGTGCCCGAGGCACCATCAACATTCCCGCCGCTGAGAAACAGGTCGAGGCCGCTTGAGTTCCAGCCGCCGTTCACCGCCGTGATGCTGAAGATGTATTGGCCGGGCACAGCCACGCCGAGCGAGTCCCGGAACGCGGCGTCCGGTACGATGCAGGTCGTGTCGGTCAGGCCGTCGCTCCAACCAAGCGCCGGGCTCGCGGAGTCGGCCGGGCTGACGCCGACGAGGTAGGTTTCCGCGCTGTCCGATTTCGTCCAGACCGCGCGCAGCGTGTCGGTGCCGATGCGCAGCGAGTCGCCGTCGTGCGGCCCGAGGATGGAGAAACTGTCGGGCAGGAAGCCGTGGGCGGTGATGGTCTTGCCCGCGGGCGTGACGATGCTCAAGTCGTAACGTGCCAGGTACTGCAGGTCGAGCGCCGCCTTGAAGTAGACGCCGGAGACCTTCTGGCCGACGGGGTCGTTGTTCAGGCGGACGTCGGCGTCCGCCATCGGCGAGATGCTGGCCGGGAATGGGTTGGACCAGAATGACGTGTCGCCCGGGTCCGGGCTCTTCATCCAGTCTTTGTGGAAGATGCTCTGAATTGTCGCCGTACCGACGAGGACCGAGGCGGTGTTGCTTTCCGGGTTCAGGGTTTTGGCGACTTGTGCGGTGACGATTACGGTCGAGAACTTGCTCTGGTCACAGCCAATGAGCGCGACCAGCGCCAGCAGGAACGCTGCGGCAAACGTGAGTCTCATGCTACCTCCCGGGCCCGGACGGCTGGTCCGTGAACTTGATGTCACTGCGGTTTCCCGTGATGCCCTTGACTTCGAGAAGGCAAAGTGCAGAAGGCAAAGCCGGTCGGAGTTTGCGGCTTGTCGTCATCCCGGCTTCCCGCCTCCGTAGCTACAGCACCAGCTTGACGAGGATTCGGCCCGCATCCATCAGGAACTTGAACCCGTCCTTCAGCCACTTGATCTTGTTCACGTCGCCGTGGCCGAGCACGATGTCCGCGCCGAGCTTGCCGCGTGCCTCCTTGACTTTAAGCACCAGCGGCTGCTTTGCGAACTCGGGCCGCGCAAGAACCTGGTCGAGCGCGCCGACGAACTGCACCGCGTAGGCGCCGGGCTGGCCGGCGTACTGCAGGTACTCGCGGGTGTCGAGCAACAGGGTGCCGTTTTCGTCGTAGATCTTCGGGAACAGCGCCGGCTTCAGGCCGGTGTTGCCGCCGTCAAAGGTAAGCCCGGAGTACCGGCCCAGGAACTCGCGCGCCTGGGGAGAAAGGTTGCTCGCGTTGACGTCGCTGCCGGTCGCGTTTGGCGCGAGGATTGGCGTTAGCGCGTCTTCGACGCCACCCGCACCGTAGAGGTCGCATTCGAGTTCGACATCGACCGTCCCGGCAATCGAATCGTATTTGGCGGGGCCGAGCGGGTGCGCGCCCTTAACGATGCTGTCAACGCGCTGGTAGACGACGTCGTAGTCGGTCATGAAGTTCTGGACCCGGCTGTCGGAGTCGATCCGCACGTCCTTGATGATCTCGATCAGGTTGCGCTGGGCAACCACGGTGGCTGCCCGCTCGGCCATCAGCCGCGCCTGCGCCTTGTCCATGTTGCCCGGGTCGAGGACGCCGGTGCCCTTGGCGCGGACGGTCTTGCCGGACCAGTCAATCGCGCCGCCGGGCAGTAGTTCCTCAACCGGGCCCGGGGCGGAAATCGGGCCGATTGGTGTGGGCAACTCGACCTGGGCATCGGTTGGCGTGACCGTCGGTGCGGTGCTCACGACCGAACTCGTTTGGACCGTGACGGAAGTCGCGCAGCCAACGAGCATACAGCATGCAGCAAACAGCAAACAGCAAACGAACAGCCCGCTAGTCAGTCCGGCATCCTGCATTTTGCACTCTGCATTTTGACCTTTGCATTGAACTCTCATTGCCCACTTCCTTTCCTGGTGAGCAGCCCAAGCGCGGTGTCGCGCGCGCCCGCGTGCAGGGACTTGCCAGACATCAGTTTACTCTCTTCACGGTTGTCTATGAAGAGATTATCCGGCGCGCCGGCGCGGGTGTCAAACTAAGACGCTACCGAAAGGATGAATCATGAGTGCGCCGAGAGAAGCTTGGCTTGTCCAACCGGTGAGAATCCGGTCTGAGCGAAGGCTAGCAGCCGGCTCAGAACTGAACCCTGCACCTGGTCGGGTAACTGGCCATCGTGAAGCCAGGGGAATGGGATACAGAGCCACAACGCAAGTGAAGGGATTGAGCCCCGAAATACTCGTTATCCCGGTTGCCGATGCTGTTCATGTTGCCGCAGGCAATACTCTCCGCTCCGTTATGCGAGGGGCGGCGAGACCGGCGGGGTCTGAGACCGTGGCGAGGTATCAAACGGACAAGTCAGGAACTCGGGAGACCCATGACGTTCCCGCAAGGGTATGGGCCAACAAGCCGCCTATCAACGGCAAGGAGGCTCAGATGGCGTCACGGGAGTCGGACCAGCT
>JAPLUO010000460.1 GCA_026397595.1 Caldifarciminota bacterium | reverse complement strand
GGACGTTACTTCCTTCCAGCCCGTGTCTCCCACCGTGACCGAGCTGACAAACGTGTCATTGAGCGGGTTCTCGTCACCGCTCATGGTCGTGCGCACTCTGACGGTGTAGCAGCCGCTTTCCAGAAAGACCGGATCCAGGTCAACGGTTTCCTTGGCTCCGGCCGCGAGCCCGGAGACCGACTCTAACGAGGCGTAGTACGACTGACAGTTCAGGCGCATGGAGCACGTGACCGCGAACGAAGCGTTGCCTTTGCCGGCATTCCAGACCCGCACCTGCGGCACAATGGTCTCACACTGCGCGTAGTACCGTTCCGGGCAGATGACCGCAGTCGGGCAGACGTCCGCCTGCAACACCGGCCGCAGGAACGGGTCACCAAGAAGCGTCATGCCGTAGTGCCACAACAGCTCTGCGTGCGTGAAGCCGTCTACGGCGATGAAGTTGAACCACTCCAGGTACGCCTGGCCGATTGTTTTGCCCTCTGCCATAGGCTGGTAAAACTCGCCAAACTCCAACATGCCGCCGGGCTTCGTAGAACCGATAGCGCAGAGCCCGTGGTTCTTATTGAAGACGGACGTAACCCCGCCGCAGGCGCTCAACGTCTCAGTGTAGCGACAGAAGGAACAGGTGAAATGATTGTAGAAGTTGGCGGGCGGGTCCTGAGACGTGTACTCGTTGGCCCAGTAATAGTCGCCCGGCCCTCCGGGGACTGAGAAATGCTGCCCTTGCGGGTGACCGTGAGCGAATACGGAGACCCAGGCGCGGGCGGTGTCCAGCTTCTCACGATACACCGTCGCCGTAGTGACCGAATCGTCATCGTACTTCTCTGTATCGGAGTAGGCGACAGCCAGTTCCTCTGACCAGTGCCCTGACTCACGGACCCAGCTGTCGTCAATGAAGAACAGGGCTTTTGACGGCAGTCTCAACGTGTCCAGGCGGAAGGCGTTGTCCTTGCGGAAGTAACGCCTAAGCTGCGTCAGTTGGGAATCAAGGCCGGTCGGCATCAACCTGCCCACGTATATCTCTGGCGCGACGGCGCCTTCGTGAAGGTCGTAAATCGAGTCGATGCCCGCATGCCAGCTGCTGTCATGACGAATCGTATCCCGCCACTCGCCGTCGAGGTCCATGTAGAACAGGTCGCACGGCCAGGCGGCATAGCCGGACGAGTCGAGGTCGTTACTGACCTGAAACCAAGCCGTCGGGATGTTCCCGACGAACAGCGCGCCTTTGATGCCGTACTGTTCCCAGTCGGCGCGGATACGGTTTCGGAGAGTTTCCGGGTGAACATCGTGGCGGACCGACCATCTCCGTACCGAGAACCCGTCATCACCGAGGTGGTTCGACAAGACATTGAGATCGTCTCTCAGGCTGTCGTCGTACACGCTGTCGGTGTAGATGGCAACCCAGGGCGCGTCGCCATTCGAGATGACGGTGTCCAGCACGACATACCGGCAGCTTTCGTTGACGGGGTTCTGTGCTATCCACTCTTGGTATGTCCCGGGGCGGGAACCCTCAGGTCCCACCCATCGGGTGACTGGCGTAGAGTCCTCCTCGCCACCGTAGAGCAGCGAGGCACTCACGAGCAACACGACGAGTCTCTGCATCTTTCCTCCTTTGGCGCTGTCTAAGCACCAAACACAGCTTCACTTTACACAATCGGGCAGCACGACCTTGACGCATTCTGCCGACGCGGGGGACGTCACCCTGAGCATGTAGGCTCCGGGCGGAAGGCTGCCCACGGGCAGGTGCAGGTCGTGATAGCCACTGCCGGCTCGGATTGCCGGGAACGCCCTGACAAGGCGCCCCGAGACATCATACAGATCGAAACCGGCGTCAGACGGCTTGTCGAGCCAGAACCGGATGCCGATGCTCCCGCCTCTGACGGGATTTTGCCTCAAGCGCACGTGCGGCGTGCGCGCAGGCGCGGCCTCCTTCACTCCGTACAGCACGTTCTCCAGGATATTCAGGTTGGTCCCTCGGTCTACCGTGAAGACGCACGACCCCTGTACTGCGAGATTCCCAGCGGCTCCGGGCCGCGTGTGATACCCAACCTCCCGTGGGTTGGTCGGGTCGGAGATATCAACGATACGGAGGCCGCGTGAGTCACAGACAACATAGGCGAACGGCCACGACACGGCGACTTTGCGGGCCGAGCTCGGCGTCGCGCAATGGCCGATCTCGATTGGCGACTGGGGAACAGACACGTCCACCACGAGCAACCCGTCTGCACCCGCTGCAACCAGGGCGCACTGACCGACCACTGCTACGTCGTCGGCAGGACAAGGGAAGCGGCCTACGGCCACGGGGTTCGTCGGGTCCGAGATGCTTACTATCTGCATCCCCTCCCAGGCGTCGGCGACGTACATCCACGAGTCGGCAACGGCTACGCTGTAGGCGAAGCCCGGATTGTCGTAGACGCCGACCTGGAACGGTCTAGTTGGGTCGGCAACGTTGACAATCGGGACTGGCATCTGCCCGGCAATGCACAGGAGGGAGTCGTCCAACGCCAGCCGTTCAACCATCGCCAGCGTCCCGCAATGACCGACCGGCCGCGGCCGCTGTGGGTCGCCAATGTCTAGCACGTAGATGCCGCCGAGCTCGTTGCCTGTATACGCGTACTGCCCGTGCACTATTACCTGGGTGGTTCTTCCGCCAATGGTGTCGCACTGCGCGACCTCGCGTGTGGCAGTCGGGTCGGATATGTCAATAACCCGCATCCCCTTGTAGCCATCGGCAACGTAGGCATAGTCGCCCGACACCGCTACTCCGCCGTAGATGTT
>JAPLUO010000164.1 GCA_026397595.1 Caldifarciminota bacterium | reverse complement strand
ATAAGGATACTCAGGGTGACATCAAGAACTGTCCAGTATTTCATGCTCTCCGTAATAAGGTCCAGTATCTTGAACGTACTTCTACCCTGAGCGCAACCAACATCGATCAGCCATTTGTCAGGTTGAATCTCGCTCCGCCATGGCGCAAACGCGATTCTATCCGCGGCAATCCAAAACGGTGTTTGCTCATAGGCGGTATAGGTCTGCTGGTCGTTACTGGCCCACCAGTCAAAATGGCGCTGTTGTCGTCTCTGCAACCTCGATTGGTCTGATTCCAGTCGATTCGCGTCGGGATGTAGCCCCAGTGGAGTCAACTTGTCAGCATGACTCTCCCAGAAACGCGCCCGGTCGTCGTGATAGACCAGATCGCCCGCCAGCAATTCCAGAAGGCCATCTTCGACCGGATACCACGTCCTGCAGGCCCTGCAATACAGGATACCGTCCTGCACCTCATCACCTGCACGCTCGCGGAAGACTTCCGCCAGGAGGTGGGGGTGACCACAGGCCGGACATCTAAGAAGATTCAGAACGTCACGTTTCATTAACCAGAACTCCCATCGATACAGGAGGTAAGCTGCCTAGAGTAGCTCGGTGTAGAGTGCTTTGTAGAGAATGGTAGAGGAAGCCACCGTGGCGACCCCGTTTCACAGTCAGAACGAATGTCCCTGGGGTGTCCCGCCGGGTAGATGACCTGCCACTCAGGATTCGGGCATGTGAGCTGGCTCAATTGCCTTTCCACAATGACGCAGGGACGCCGCCGGGTTTCACCGAGGTTGCGCCACACACGTTCACCCAGAATGCCAATCGTCAGCATCTCCTGGCCCGATGCTGTTGGCGGTGGCGTTGAATGAGTGGCTGACTGTCACGACTTCGCCGCCAGGGCCGACACCTGTGACCTTGAGAGCCAGATGCAGTGTGGTCGTGCAACTGGATACGGACGCACGCGTACTGAGCACCCACAGCCGCCGCAAACTCCTCCTCGAAAGCCTTCGCTTCCGGGCCCTGGGTCACCCAGCCCGAGAGAATCACTTGGCGTGCGGCTTCGGCTTCCTGCTCGTCCAGCCAGGGGCGGGCGACCGGAATCAAGGGTCGAGTCTCGCTCATCGCGTTGACGGAGCAGGTTCCCAGGTCTTCATGCGTTCCTTCTGCAGCAACTCGTCCGGAGGAATGCCCTGTGCCTCGTACCAAGTCCTCAGCCGCGTCAGTCCGTCAATCAGACTGACTGTGGGCGTGTAACCAAGCAAGGACCGGGCCTTGCCGATGTCAGCGTACAGCCGCAGCACGTCGCCGGGCCGCGGGTCTGCGTGTTCGGCCTCCGCCTCCGGCTTCCTGAGTACTCGTCTTACCAGATCTGCAAGATCGTTGATGGAGATTTCGCTGCCTTGGCCGAGATTGACCGTCTCCCCAACTGCTGCATCCATCGTGCCGGCGAGCAGTATTCCTCGAGCGGTATCTTCTACGTAGGTGAAGTCGCGGGTCTGGCTTCCGTCACCGAAGATGACCATCGGCTTTCCCGCCATTGT
>JAPLUO010000127.1 GCA_026397595.1 Caldifarciminota bacterium | reverse complement strand
AGCTGTCAGCCGCTAGCTGTGAGCCGTCAGCCATCGGGGACAAGCCGAGTTCGCACAGGACCGGACCGCGCCCGCTGCGCCGTCCCGTCAAGAGTCTTTTATCGCGTCCCCGGAATTACCCAGAGGGTTCATCATCCCCGCCGAAATCGAGTGCCATCAGCTTGTCCGTGTGCTCAACGCCTTTCGGCATCAGAGGGTTCATCATCGGGCGTGACGGCATCCACCTGATCGGACCGCTGCAGTGCTCAACGCCTTTCGGCATCAGAGGGTTCATCATGCACCGGCAGAGGGGCCGGTTCAGGACGTGACGGTGTAGTGCTCAACGCCTTTCGGCATCAGAGGGTTCATCATTTCCGGACGTCGAACGTGGTGTCGGTCGCGTCGAGGTGCTCAACGCCTTTCGGCATCAGAGGGTTCACCATCAGCACCAGCCCGCCTTCCGTCCCTTCCGTCTCTTCAGTGTGCTCAACGCCTTTCGGCATCAGAGGGTTCATCATTCGTGTCCCATTTGCCACGGGGAACTAGACCCCTACGTGCTCAACGCCTTTCGGCATCAGAGGGTTCATCATCCACCGACAGCGCCGAGCGCACGATGGTCGGCTCGTGCTCAACGCCTTTCGGCATCAGAGGGTTCATCATCGCCGTGAAGCTCACATCCTCATCCGTCACATCCGGTGCTCAACGCCTTTCGGCATCAGAGGGTTCATCATCAGCGCCCGTGCCGTGCCGTCGTCGCGGACTCGAATGTGCTCAACGCCTTTCGGCATCAGAGGGTTCATCATCGCCCGCCTGGCAAGGCGTCAACAGGCCGTGACTTACGTCGTGCCATTTCAGGCACCAGGTCTTTTCGGGTCGCGCAACATGCATCCGCATCACCTCCTTTCGTATTCGACTCGCGCAAGTGCCGGTCGGTGCAGGACATTGCTGTCCCGGATTCTGAGTCAAGCATCTCTCGATACCGGTTCTCGTCCGAAAGCACGGCCGGGTCGTGATATAGGCACTTGTCCGGGCCGGGCCGCCCGTCACAATCGTCGATGCTTGACCAGCGCTCAAATGACCACCCAGTCAGGCGGGTCTTCGGGCCATGCCCCGCGAGAGTCGCGCTGGCGCAGTCGGCTCAGACAGGCTTGGCACAATCCAACGATGAGCAGGCCGTCATCGGGCTGCGTTACCTGCGACAACTGCCAGCGCAGGCGCTCGATGCTCCTGTCGGACAACTGGCAGCGGAACACGCTGTATTGCAGCCGCGAGCCGTAGCCCTCCATTATCTTCGCCACTTTCCTGAGCCGCACGTCGTCTCGGATGTCGTAGGCCATCAAGTACCAGTCCTTGTGCCCGGAGTCCTTCGGTCTCGCCTTGCCCCTGGTCATCTTAGTCGTGACTGAGCGAAGAGGCCGGGCGTCCCGGTCCATTCCTTTTCCAACAGCCGCGCCTCAAGTTCGATGGTCCTGGCATAGGAGAGCGAGTACTTGGTCACCGGATGTCGCCAGCATTCTTTGAGTCTGCGTTCGTAGATACCGATGGCCTTCTTGCGGCCTTCGGCGGAGAGCCAGACGCGCTCTTTGGTTACGCTGAAGTCTCCCGTCACGTCCCACTGCTTGCGGTTGACCGAGCCGACGAGCGGCACGTCCCAGACCGGCACGCGGAAGAGTTCCATCAAGTCCAGCACCAGCGGATGCGCGGCCGAGCGTGGGGTGTGGAAGAATCCGAGCGCCGGTTCGAGTTGCACGGCGATGGCTGCCTGCATGACCGAGCGATAGAGTAGCGCGTAGCCGAAGGAGAGGAGCGCGTTGAATCGGTCGCGGGGCGGCCTGCGGCTGCGACCAGTCGGCTTCATCTCGTCGGGAACGCCGTTGGACAGCAGGAAGGGCAGAGCCGAGAAGTATGCGCGCGCCGCCACGCCCTCGTGTCCGCGCACTGTGTCAATGCCTTCAGCGTGAGACATCCCCTTGAGCGCGGCGCGCATCTGGGCCAGGGCTTTGCCGACTGCTTCGGGTCGAGCCGAACCCCGCGTGCCGCGGAGCACGTACTTCAACTGCCCTTCGGCACGCGCCATTGCCAGCTTGCGGGCGAGGCGCAGGCACGTGCCGGGGTCGGATAGCGCCTGGAACTGCCGGATGCGGCGCTGGACCTTGCCCGAGTCGGTGGACATGCAGCCGACGTAGTTGCCCGAGCCGCTTAGCCAGTGCACCGTGATGCCGTGCGAGGCGCACAGGTGCAGCGCCTGGGTCGTGACTTGAGAGTTGCCGTGGATGACCAGCGTCTGCACGTCTTCAATCGGGAACTTCTGGTCCTTTTCGCCTTCGCAGACTACCTTGAGCTGCTCGCCGGTACGGCCGACCGTGCTGCCGTAAGTCGAGACATGGATTACGCGGCCGTCCGGATACTGAGGGAAGAGCAGCAGCGCTTCCCATTCGGGATTCCTCACGACCCGTTCTTCCTCGGGCAGGCAGACCGGGGCCAGCGAGCACTTTACGCACAGGCGCTCGTTGGCCGCTATCGGCGGGCGCTCGGTAGTCTCGCGCAGTTCCGCTGCCCGCCCGACGGCCAGACGCACCATCTTGCGGGCCTTGTCGTCCAGGGGTACGCGCACGGTCTCATTGTCGGCGTGGTATCGAGTGCGGCCCTCGACCACCGGCTGCTTCAGGTACTCCTCAAGCAACATGCCGTAGGCGGACACCTGCAGAATGTCGGCAGGCCAGGCTTCGGCGGTCTTGTCCTCGGCCCGGCGCGCCCGGCCCTTCTTGTGCTCGTAAGGAACCCAGTGGCCCTCACGGTGCCGCACCGCGTCAACCTTGCCGGTAAGGCCGAGGCGCTCGCTGGCCAGCTCGAACGTCCGTTGTTCCTCGCCCTGCTCCAGTTCCACATGCAAGGTGCGGCCCGCGAAGACCGCGGCATCCGCGACCTGGATGTCCTCGACCTCTTCGAGGTAGAACAGCCGTTCGCAGTATTCCAGCGTCCGCAGGGCAAAGACGCGAATCAGCGGTGAGTGCTCGTCAAGCATCGAGCGGGGCGATGCGGGGCATCAGTATCCGACAGTCACCCATGCTTGCGCTGGTATCTCGGTCGTGGGCTGCTCCGTCGGTGCGAAGAGAGCGGAAGTCGTGCGCGACATGTCGGCGCGGTCTATCGTGAGGGTAAGGCGCGTTACTCGCTCACGCAGGCCCCCTGCTGTGTCAGGCAGTACAGGCACGTACCAGTACGCAGGTTCCGGTTGCTCGACCTTCGCCAACTTGTCCAACAGGAAGCTGTTGTCGCCGAGGAATGGCAGGCCGTAGGTCCGCGACGATTCACCCTTCAGCCCGGCCAGCAGATGGCACTCGAACTTGCCGTCTGCCTCGAGTGCGATGTATGCCCTGATGTCTGACAGGAATGCCCGGCGCGCAGGTGTGACGTTGTACTTACTGCCCTTGCACCTACGTTGACCCTCTTCTTTCAAGGTGATCTTCATCCCCGGTTTGGCAGGGTCATCTATCTTGTCGTTCTCTCCTACTCGATAGTTGTGCAACTGCTGGTAGATACTGTGCTGGAGAGGGAATGACAGAGCGCCAAGCGCAAGCCTGAACTTCGGCAGGTTCGGCTTGATGAGCGTCATTACACTCTCACCGTCGTCGTGCCGCATCTCGATGCCCGCGACGTTCAGCAACAGACCGTAGATAGCCGAGTAGGAGACGAACTCTGCAGTAGGCCGGAAGCTGCCCGCGGTGAACGTGCGCGACACGCCAAAAGGTGCTTGCAGGTAGAGGCAGAGCATTGCCCTACCCCGCGAATGCGTCGTCGGCGACCTGCTTCAGGAGCGCCTGCGGGCTGCGGATAAGGTGGACGTTCGCGGCCTTCAGTGCATCATACGTGGTTTCGTCCATGTCCTTCACCAGTTTGCCACCCAGGTAGAACTCGGTGCCTTCGTAGTCGCACTTCCGGATGCCGTCAACGACTTCGGGCAGCGTGTGCCTGCCGTCTTCCTCGATGTGAAATCCATAGGTGCTGTAGCCGGCCACGAGTTGCTTCGTCAGACGGAGGGCGACGCTCGCGGGCGCGAACTCGAAGTAGCTGCGTGCGTGGTTGCCCGCGACGTCGTTCAGTTCGCCTATGGCCTTGAGCAGGGCTCTGGTCCATGCGACCTTCTTCTCCCTGAGCGCTTTCGCCGTCGCGTCCTCGTCCTTGGGGACAGTCCGCCCGCAGTCCTCAATGTTCAGGGCGAACGGGTATTGGTACGCTGTGAGCGCAGTCTCGCGGTGGAGCAATTGGGAGTTCTCAACGTTCACATGAGCCTTGCGTTCCTTTGGTGTCTTATCCTGCGGGGATTGAGTGAACACGCTGTCGTGGCGGTAGGGCTCAAGTGCGACTGCCATGTTCATACGCAAGATGGAATCGCGCTTGAAGGTGAACTTGGCAGGGTCACGCTTCTTCGCCTTTAGCTCCTTAAGTATCGGTTCGCGCTCCTTCTCCTTGGCTGCCACCAGCCAGCCCATGAAGAAGTCATCCGCATACTCGTCCGCGTCAGGGTATTCAGCGAACTCTACGGCCAACTGGACCTCGTCGTCGAGCCGCTTGCGGTTACAGGGTAGGTCGAGCGTGGCCAAGGTCTCCCGCACGGCATTGCGGATTGCCTCAGGCGAGATGATGGCGTATTCGTGGCGGCCGGTCGTTATCTTCTGGATGACCGCCCGATTCTCTGCGCCCTCTCCGCGATAGTTCGCGCTGGGCGCAGTGTAGGTCAAGATTGTGCCAAACAGGTTCATGATTCCTCCTATTCGTCTTGGCTCTTGCCGGTATATGAGCAGGCCGACACGGCGAGCATCGCCAGTGTCTTTACCTTGCTCCAATCCTCGGTCAGGGCCTTGCTCACAAGCATGTAGTCGTCTTCGGGCAGGAATTGCGGAACCGAGCAGATGGTTCCGGTGAAGTACTCGATGAGGTCATTGTCCCTACGGCCCCGCATCGCAAGGAACGCGTCTGAACAGACTCGCTCGACTGCATCGGCGAAGTCCTTGGACGTTATCCTGCCCTTCTCGTCGCGAGCGTTCTTGGACTTCACCTTCGATTTGTCTTCTGCCCGAATTCGGACGTATGCTCTCAATGTCATGGGTTGACCTCCAATCTGTTTCAACTGGCTTTCGATAGCTCTGAATTTGCTTCGGGCATCTGACCCGAAGAATGGGATACGTGGGGTCTTGTCGCCGCGGACGAAGAACTCTCGTGGATGAGCACCGAACACAGCATCCATCCCGGCGTGCCACGGTGTGCCTGCTAGCAGGTTCCTGATTCGCTGCGCCCGGAACAGCGGGTTGCGACACTGTTGGCGCAAGATCTCGTAGTCGCGCAGCACCGTCTCGTCCGGCAAGACACGCACGGAGGCGAGAAGAGACGCGCTCCTTTCATCCGACGTAACATGGTACGCTTCGACCGCGGCTAGGCTGCTACTGAGCGGCCCTCTGCTGATCCGATGATGGATGAGATGATGCAGGTACTCAAGCCCGCCTTCGCCAGGTGTGTTTATGAGTGCCGCCTTGGGCAAGTAGCCCGCGACCGCCGTCTCCAGGCTTCCAAGCATGCCATGAGTCCCTGACTTGGGCTCCCCGACCAAGTCACCTACAAAGGTTCTTATGTCGGCTGGTTCTGGAATGACGACGACGTGGCCGATGTCCTCGTTCTCGCCGTCCGCCTTGGTGCGACGAGGAACATATACTAGCGCGACGACCGACCAGAAGTTCAGAAGGAAGCAGTACTCGACCGTGCCCTGATATGGCACCCGTTCTGCGTTGACATTCTGAGCGCCTATGAACACGGAACTGGCGATGCTATCCGTAAGCACTCCGCCGCGGACGCGGGCAGCCAGCGCCTTGTGGAGCTGTTTCCACCAGTCTCCGGCCTTCGACGACGGGGCTGGTCTGCTCGGTCTTCCATTCTTGTCCCGTTCTCCGGCTCGCTCCTCGTACACTTTGCGGCTTGCGGGTTTCTTGCGTAGCACCTTCCAGAGCATGTCGCGCCAGAGCTTGAGCCAGACGCCATCTCCGTCGGGGTAGTACGCGGCGAGGAACTTCCCGGCTGGATGGAACATGTCGTAGACGTAGTACTTCTTTGTCTTGGTCTTGCCATCTCTGTCGGTGACATCGCGAGACACCTCACGCTTGAACGGTATTACGCTTCCATCCTTGCGCTTGAGTTTCTGGAGTCGTTCTTCCTCGCTCCAGTATGCATCGAACAGGTCGTCGAACATGGCCTGCATGCTCTTTCGTGAGAACGTCACACTGGCGCCGGTTGAAGTCAGGTCGGCGATCACGGGCAAGGGCGCAAGCTTGCGGGCTTTCATCGACTCCACCATGAGCAGTAACCCGGCCAAGCCAGCCTTGTGCTGGGCAGTCGGCAGACTGTACAGGTCGTACTTGAGTTCGAGCACCTCAGGTTCGGGCGCGGCTTTACGTTTCGTCTTTGCCATGTGGTTTCTCCATGAATCCCCACCTTTCATCGTAATGACTTGCGGGCGCGACTGCGTATCGGTCTATCCTCTCGGCCTGCGCGATGAAGCGGCGCGGAACCGGCACAATCAGGCCGTCTATCGGCTTCCTGGCTTTGTTCAGTTGTCGATAGACCTCGGTGTCCATGTCCAGAATTGCGTCTGCGGTGAAGTCTGTGCCTTCGCGCAGTGATTCTTCCCGGCTCATTGCCCACGGGCCGCTTTCGAGGAATGCGGCGTAGCGGACAACCTCGACATCCGACGGGCCATACTCTTCCAGCAAGGCCTGCAGGTCGGACTGGCTGGCGGTCTTGCCGTCCATGGCCGCGACGAATTCCGGTACGCCGGCAAGGTCGTCTTTGCTGTAGGGCTTCTCAGATTCTGGCTGATAGAGGAACACTTGGCCGGTTCGGTCGTCGTTGGGCACATCGCGGCGGTTGCAGCGGCCCATGCGCTGGATGAGGCTTGTGACTGGCGCGTGCTCAGAGATAAGCACATCGGCGTCAAGGTCGAGGCTCATCTCGCAGACTTGCGTGGTGACGGCAATGACCGCCGGGCCGTCGGGCTTGAACGCCGATATCGTCTCGTCGTGCCGTTTCCTCCGGTCGTCCAGTTTGAACCGGCTGTGATAGCAGAGAGCGCCGAGCCTGCGGGCAAGAGTCTGGCAGCGGTCAACGGTGTTCACGACCCATAGGACGCGCCGCTTGCCTTCATCGAACGCCAGGCGGGCAGCCTTCTCGGCGGACGCCGCGTCGGCCAGACGCGAGACGACGTAGCGCGGCCTTTCGGCCTTGGTCTTGAGGTCCTGATACTGATTCAGGTCAGCGGGGAACACTACAAGTCCACATTCCTTCAGGTCTTCGATGCGCCTGGAAGGCAGGCTTGCGGTCATGCAGAGAACCGGGACGTCGAACTCCTTAAGGAACCGGCGCAGAGCCGAGAACAGCGACTTGTCGAAGCTGTGGACCTCGTCAACGACCACGACACTATCCGCGAGCACCGGCATCAGGCACGTTGAGCGGTATGAGTGCTGCATGAACCCAAGGAACTGATCAACAGTCGCGCTGAAGATGCGGCGCTGCCAGTAGGTGAGTGCGTACAGACGGTCTTCGGTTGTGAAGTCCTTGTCGCGCCGCGAATCCTTCACGTCCTCGAACATGCCTTGCAGTTCGTATTCGGACGTGCCATGAACCAGCGCAGCGTCGGCTTCCGGTGCCCACGAAACATAGTCGCGGAAACCTTCAGTGGCCGTTCCCCGCGTTGGGTAGAGAAAGATGACGCGGGCAACGGGCTTCTGTGCAGCCTGCGCCTTGACCCATCGCCATGCCGCCAGAGTCTTGCCGCTGCCGCAGGGGGCGAGCATCAGCGTTCGTTCCGGCAGCTTCTCGGCGGCAGTCTGGAAGTCGCGCCAGTCCGCCCAAGGCGGCTGCTTCCGTTTGAGTTCCTCAATGCGTGGTGTGATTACCTTTGACTCCACGGATTGGTCGTCGGCTAGTTGCTTCTCGTCAAACGCCGAGCCGAGCCAGTCCTCAATTGCCTTACCCTCGCGGACAAGGCCCGAACCCGCGCTGTCGGCCAGGATGAGCGCTGCCCGGACCGCCAGCAAGAGGTGCAAACGGTCGGGCTGCTGTTGGTTCTGCAGCGTCCTGCGAAGTGTGTCCCAGTGCCGACGCAGCCCATCCGCAAGTGGAGTCGGGTCAAAGGAGTCTGCTCGCTGGCCGAACGCCCAGCGTTGTGTCAGACCATCAAGGAGTGCCGGTTCCGCATCAAGCGTACCGCTCAGCAGGTTGAGTACCGGGTAGACGCCCTCGACATCAATGCTGAAGAGCGTGCGGTCGGCGCTCAACGGCTCTGCGAACGTTTCCCGACTGGCCCTCAAGTGGTGACCGGCAACAGCCGGGATGAGTACGTCCCGGTCAATGCCGCCGACAAGACCAATCCACCGGTCAATCGTCGGCAGCACCAGCAGCAGGGCGCTGAGGTGTTCATGCCGAATG
Source organism: Caldifarciminota bacterium (assembly GCA_026397595.1). Classification (GTDB taxonomy): domain Bacteria; phylum Hydrothermota; class Tepidihabitantia; order Tepidihabitantales; family Tepidihabitantaceae; genus UBA2258. Next base: position 18,784 of record JAPLUO010000127.1, on the reverse strand, counting down.
ACCTGTGCGTCGCGCTCGCCCCTTACCGCATCCTGGAATCCGCTATTGGTCTTGCCAACGTCGTGCAGAACGCAGGCGGCAACGGCATTGCGTTGGAACGTAGCGTAGCTAGTCGGGTCCAGTCGGAAGAAGCGCAGCCACTTCTCGCTCAGGCGTGTCGGGCTTGCGTCTCTGCCGAATATGCTCTCAAAGGCTTTCAGTACGGCGGCCGAATGGCCCACCAGAGTTTCCTCTTCTCTCGGTTGTCCGTGAGCCTTGGGTCGTTTGGCCAGGATGCGCCAGCCTGCCTCGCTGAGCATGTGGAAACCTACCGTGCAGGCACGAAGATGCCGCAGCCGAAGCGGCGGCGGCCGCCAAGGCCGGTCTCTTGCAGGCGGAGGGACTCGTCGGCAGAGAGGCCGGAGACTTCCAGCGCGAAGCCCACGACTTCCTTGTCGTGGATGCGGAGCGTGCGACGGATGAAGGGCGAGCGGTCGGCAGCGGGTTCCACGCGGCCTTCGAGTGACTTGGCCCCGCTGCGACGGATGAGGCCGGGCGCTGCCTTGATGTTGAGCTTGGAGAGTTCCTCCTGCGCCTTGGCAAGGAAGGTCTCGGGTTCCATGTGGTGCTTGAAGGTGACGAGGCGGCTGCGGATGGTCGCAGCCGGCTTGAGTGTGTAGGTAGTCGGCACTCCGACACGAAGCTTGTGGCCGTCCATGTCGAGTTCTTTGCCGGCAAGCGGCAGGAGTTCGCGGACGTGGTCGGAGTCGAGTCGGAATGTCAGTCGGCTGGATGGGGTCAGATGTAGCAGGCGGTTACCTGCGAGAAGGCCGTTGATTGGGTGTATGCCCAAGGCCTCTTGGGCCGGGTCATGGGTCCAAGGGACAAGGCGCGACACAGCGCCGTAGAGCGCATAGCCGTGGTCGGCAGGGATATCCCTGCCAGTCAGTCTGAATCCGATATCTACAGTGGGCATCAATTACCTCCCAGGAAGTGACATCAATATCGGCCAAAATCGGCCCGTGTCAAGCGGAGAAGACCAGGGTTCAGGAGTCGAGCGGCGCGGAGGCTGGGGGAAAGGCAGGAGGGCGAGAGACAGGGCACGAAACAGGCTATGACAGATTCCGTCACAGAGTCTAGGACAGAATCTACGGCAGAATTTATCTTGGAGTCCAGGATAGAGTCTCCGGTAGATTCCATCTTGGAGTCTCGGCCAGAATTCAGGGCAGATTCTATCTTGGAGTCTCTGTCAGAATCCAGGGCAGATTCCATCTTGGAGTCTCGGTTAGAGTCTCGGCCAGATTCTATCTTGGATTCTCGGTCGGAATCTACTTTGGATTCTATCTCGGATTCTATCTTACGGTCTCGGTTGGATTCTATCTTGGAGTCTCGAATAGAATTGCCTTTAGAGTCAGTCTTGGAACCATTCCCCCAATCACCGGGGGGTCGAGGCCGGGGGGTGGCGTTTTCTTCGTGTATGTATCAGTAATTCGAGAGGTTGGGAATTGAGGCGTCAAGAAGTCGCATGTTCCGGGACCGGGTCGCGGCGGACGAGACCTGGGTGCATTATTTCGGGCTCCGGATGCCGATAGTCTAGTGAGGACCTGAGAGAATGAGTCGCCGGCGCTTGTCATTCTGAGGGAGCCAGGAGATTCGATGAATCTCTCTGCCAGGAGGGGCGAGGACGGGAGCTAGATGTCGGATGTGAAACGAGAGATGTAAGATGTCAAGGGGCCTGCGCGGCCGGATGCCGTGAGTTTGCGGTTGGCAGGTTGCAGTTTGCAGTGACGGAAGTCGGCCTTGGCGGCCTTGGCGTGCTTGGCGGTTGTATCGGTCTTTGGTGTGACCGAGTTGCCAGGTACCAGTGACCAGTGTCCAGTTGTCGGGCAGGCGCCGCGGGATGTCGGCACGGAGGAATGAATGAGGGTCGTTGCGAGGCATTTGGCAGAACGAATCGCGATACGAGTAACGGTCTTCGCAACGGTTCAAGTCACGGTAGCCGTTACGGTGGTCGCAACGGCACAAGTGACGGCTCAAGTATCCTGATCTGTTGCGTGAACCGTAACGGCACAAGCAACGGATGTCGGAACGGCTGAAATCAGAGGTGAAGTGAGACGAGCCGTAACGGATGAAGTACCGGAACAAGTCGCGACTCCCGTTACGGCTCAAGGAACGGTAGCCGTAACGAGTCGAATCACCTCGCTCGCAACGGCTATCGCAACAGCCCAAGCTGCCACCCCAGCGGGGGAGGCGTTTTGATGTAGTAGAGAATAGTGAATTGAGAATTCAGAAGTTACACAGCCGACGGCTACTATTCGCTTGATAAGAACCATTATCATGCGTAGAATATCAGCAGGCTATGAAGAGACCGAAGGACCGATTCGACTGCAACGCGGAACTGGGTAAGAGGCTGCGTGAGTGCAGGCTCAAGGCAGGCCTGACCCAGCAGAAGCTGGCGACCGCCATGGGTCGTCAGGGTAAGGGCAGCCATCACGTCGCTGGCCGGCTCGAACGGGGCGAGGTCCCGAACCCGGGTGTGGGCCTGCTGGCTGACTATCTGCGCGCGTGTCGGGCCGGGTTTGCGGACATTCTGAGTGTGCTTGACGCATATACGGCCCTGCCGACAGCGGTAGAGGTTGAGACGCGCAAGGCGCTGGTCGAAGTCCGGAAGTTTCTGCCGGCCAAGGTCGAGAAGGCGGTGCAGGACTACGACATTGGCGTCACCAGTCGTGCCGAGACCCGGCACGAGCCGCTGCCGGAGCTGGCCGTGCGCGTGCGTCGGGCGCGGAACTCCGGTCTGTCGCAGGTCTGGGCCAGACGGGTGAGACGCAAGGTTGTCAGTATCATTGAAACGAACCATCTCCGGCCCGGGCCCGGGAACGAGCAGCACCTGCAGAATTTCGCGGCCAAGGTCTGGCGCATCCTGAACCGGACAAAAGGTAAGCGCGAACCGAAGCGGCCGACGCTGCTGGAAGCGGCAGCTAAACCCTATATGGGTGAAGACGGGCCGAATCCTGAGCATGTGCGGGTCGTAAAGGAGGCGCTGCTGGTCTTCTTCAGGGAGGCAGAGATTGCCGGTGCGCTGGACGCGGAGCCTCAACTCGCGCCGGGCGAGGACCAGCCGAGGGGCGGCTTCCAGCCGAGACCGGACACGCGGCCACAACGTGAGGCATGGGAGAAAGCGCGGGAAGTGCTCGTCGAGCAGTTGTGGCAGGAGGTCAGGCAGATACCGGAACTTGTCGGCGTCGGTGAACAGCAGACGGGGCTCTGGCGTAGTGTCGTGCGCGGGCTTTGTTCTGTCGTTGAGCACTGCGCGCCGGAAACGGACGAGTGCCAGAACCAGGTCGAGGCCATGGCGACGGATGAGTACTTTTCGCGCCGTGGCCGGGACCCGGCGCTTGTGCGCAGGCTGGCCGAAGTCGTGCTTCCGCATTGGGAGGAACTGCGCCAGTCCCTCGGGCCGCATCCGCTCGGCCGGGTTCGTCCGCCGCGGGCGCAGGGCGCGTAGGGCGCGCAAGTCCAAAGGGAGTTTGCCGGTAATGACCAATGGCCAAGCGCCAGTGACCAATCAACGAGGGAATGTCGAATGACCATTTCCTTCTCTCCCTTTGCTTCTGCCCTTTGTCATTTCCACTTTCCACCTCAGTCCTTGGCGGTTCCATTCCGGTTTCGGAAGCGCGGGGTCCGGCTTGACCCATGGCACTGCCGGTAGTATCATCACGAGATGCCACGCATCGAGAAGCTGATTGCCCGGCTTCGGTCCAAGCCGCCTGACATGGCTGGCTCAGAAGTGCGGTCAGTGCTAAGGCACTTCGGCTGGACGCTCCGCCGGACCCGTGGCAGTCACGAGGGTTGGGGCGACAACGGTCGGCGTCTGGTGCTGGCCAGGCATGGGAAGGCCCACAAGCGCCCCTACTTGGCCGATATCGTCAAGATGCTTGGCCTGGAGGAAGACACGCATGAGTCGCAAGAGTGAAAAGGACTTGGTCTACTACATGAGTCTCAGATACCCGATCCAGATTGTTGAATGCGAAGAGGGCGGGTATTTCGTCAGAATTCCGGACCTGCCCGGGTGCATGACTCAGGGCGAGACCATCAAGGAAGCGCTCGCCAACATCAAGGAGGCGAAGGAGCTTTGGCTTGAGGAGATGGTCGAGTCCGGGTTGCCGATACCCGAGCCGGCGGGGGACCGCGAGCATTCCGGCCGATTCGTGGTGCGCATGCCTAGGTCGTTACATGAGCGGCTGGCGCAGGAATCGGAGCGCGAGGGCGTCAGTCTCAACCAGTATGTCGTCTCGCGCCTTTCGGCCGAACACGACCTGCTCCTTGCCCGTGACCGCCCCTCCCGCGGTCGCCGCCGCTGATCACGCTGCCCGCCTTCCTGCACCTCGACGTTGACTGTGCCCCGACCTATCTTGTTTCCGTTTCCGCGCGGAGCCTTGGGCCATCAGGTTCAGGGCACCAGTTACCAGTGACCAATTGCTGGGATTCGGATTTGGCCCTTTTCTCTTTCCGCCATGATTCGTCATTCGAGCTTCGAATTTCGAGCTTGGTTCCTGCCCGCCCCGGTTCCTTGACAGCCGGGCCGTTCCTGCTAGATTCTGGCACCTATGAAAATCCATGAGTATCAGGCCAAAGAGATATTTGCAGCCTACGGAATCCCGGTTCCCCGGGAGCGGGTGGCGTCGAAGCCTTCCGAGACGGCGTCGCTGGCCCGCGAACTTGGGATGCCGGTCGTCATCAAGGCACAGGTGCTGGTCGGCGGACGCGGCAAGGCGGGCGGGGTAAAGAAGGTCGAAAGCCCCGACCAGGTCGAGGCGGTTGCCGGCAGTATCCTTGGGATGGACATCAAGGGGCTGAAGGTCAATAAGGTGTTAGTGTCCGAGTGCGTGGACATCAAGGGCGAGGCGTACGTGGGCATCATCGTCGACCGTGCCACGCGCGCGCCGGTGCTCATGGCATCGTCCGCTGGCGGCGTGGAGATAGAGGAAGTGGCAAAGGCCACACCGGAGAAGATTCTGAAGGTCGCAATCGACCCGGCCGCGGGCCTGCTCGGTTTCCAGGCGCGGAACGCAGGCATGGCTCTGTACGGCGACGCGAAGCTGGCACGGGAGTTCGCGGGCATCGCACAGAAGCTGTACCGTATCTTTGTGCAGAAGGATTGCTCGCTCATCGAAATCAACCCGCTGGTGAAGCTCGGTTCCGGGAGCCTGCTGGCGCTGGACGCGAAGATTAACTTCGACGACAACGCGGACTTCCGGCACAAGGAATGGGATGAGATGCGCGACCTGTCGGCCGAGGAGCCGACCGAGGTCGAAGCCAAGGCCGCGGGCCTGACCTACATCAAGCTGTCGGGCAACGTCGGCTGCGTGGTGAACGGAGCCGGGTTGGCCATGGCGACGATGGACCTTATCAAGCGGTACGGCGGCGAACCGGCGAACTTCCTCGACGTGGGCGGTTCATCCTCACCGGAGAAGATGGTGACCGCGATGCGCATCATCCTGTCCGACCCGAACGTGAAGGCCATCCTCATTAACATCTTCGGCGGCATCACCCGGTGCGACGACATCGCGACCGGTTTATTGCACGCCCAGGAGCGGGCTGAAATCAAAGTGCCCCTCGTGGCACGGCTGACCGGGACCAATGCCGAGAAGGCGCGGGAGATTCTCAAGGGGAGCGCGGTGACACCGGCGGAGACGATGTCCGAGGCGGTCCGCAAGGCGGTCTCCCTCGCAGGAGGTGTGGCGTGAGGGGACCGGGCGAAGTCAGAAGCCAGAAGCTAGAGGCTAGAAGTCAGAAGGGCGGAGACGGATTGGGGATGAGGGCGGCGGGCGAAGTCAGAAGCCAGAAGCTAGAGGCTAGAAGTCAGAAGGGCCGTCACGGATTGCGGACGAGGGGAACGGGCGAAGTCAGAAGTCAGAAGCTAGAGGCTAGAAGTCAGAAGTGCGGATGCGGAACGGAGATGGGAAGATGAGTATCCTGGTCGACAAGAATACGCGATTGATTGTACAGGGGATTACGGGACGGGACGGAGCGTTTCACGCCAAGGCGATGAAGGAGTACGGGACGCAGGTGGTCGGCGGCGTGACTCCGGGTAAGGGCGGCCAGATGGTTGAAGGCATGCCGGTGTTCGATTCGGTCGAGGACGCGGTGAAGAAGACCGGGGCAAATGCGTCCATCATCTTCGTGCCGGCGTCGTTCGCGGCCGATGCGATGTATGAGTGCATCGCTTCCGGTCTCGACCTAGTTGTATGCGTCAGCGAAGGCCTGCCGACCATGGACATGGTGAAGGTGCTTGACTATGCCAAGGGCACGAAGACCCGGATACTGGGACCGAATTGCCCGGGCGCTATCTCGCCGGGCAAGGCCAAGGTCGGAATCATGCCCGCGGCCAGCTTCAAGCCGGGCTGCGTGGGCGTGGTGTCGCGCTCCGGCACTTTGACCTATGAGGTCGCGAGCCAGACGGCCGAGTTCGGCCAGTCAACCGTGGTCGGTATTGGCGGCGACCCGGTCATTGGCACGAACTTCATTGACTGCCTGCAGATGTTCAACGCCGACCCTGAGACAAAGGCGATTGTGGTGGTGGGGGAGATCGGCGGCACCGACGAAGAGCGGGCGGCTGAATGGGTGAAGGCCAACTGCCGGAAACCGGTGCTTGGGTTCATCGCGGGGCAGACCGCGCCCCCGGGCAAACGTATGGGCCATGCGGGCGCGATTATCTCCGGCGGCTCGGGAACCGCGGCGGAAAAGGTCAAAGCGTTTGAGGCCGCGGGCATCACGGTTGTCTACGAGCCGGCGGAAATCGGGCCGAAGCTGAAGGAAAGGCTGTAGGCCGCAGGGTAGTTACACGCGGAGCGCCCGGAAACGGGCGCTCCGTCAGTCGCGGGTTCCGAGTTGCGAGTGGGATTGGTGCAGAAGCTCGAATTCCGAAGCCCGAATGACGATTCAAGCTCGAATGAGGAAAGCTCGAAGCCCGGTCTCAGTCGGCCGGCAGCAGGATGACTTTGGCGGTCGCGGTACCGCAGCGAAAAACGTAGAGGCCGGCCGGGCAGCGAGTGCCCGAGGCGTTGCGGCCGTCCCACGAGAGGGAATAGCGAGTGGCGAACGGCGAATAGCGAATGGCGAGCGTCCGGATAAGACGGCCGGAGGCATCATAGACCGATAACGCAGAACGGTGGGCGATTGGGGATGAAGCGGACGCGCAGATGGTCGTCGTCCGGCTGAAAACGTTCGGCTCCGCCGTCAGCCTGACGCTCGCAGATTGAGGCGCGCGGCTCTCAGCGATACCGGCCGGGTTGTTGGTCGAGAACCACATCTCGGCGCGGCCGTTACGTGAATCCTGCCAGATAACGTAGACATTCCCTGCTGAGTCGGCGGCGATGTCCGGGTCCCACTTTCCTTCCGTGGCGTCGTCGTTGACGAGCTCGCGGTCGGACCAGGAGACGCCATGGTCGGAGGAGCGGGCGTAGTAGATGAGGTAGCAAATCGTGTCGTTGCTAAGCAGTGCCGTATGCACGCGGCCGTCGGCAGAAATTGCGAGCTTGGTTCCGTTGTAGTATGACCAAGAGATAAAATGAGGACCACCCCACGTATCGGGTTGCGTGTAGAGGGTGCGTGCTTCTGCGATTCCGCCATCGCTATAGTCACAGATGACGTGCTGAGCATCGGCCACTACGTGAGGTTCGCTCGGGGCCTCAAAGGTGTCGAGCCGGGCTCCCGGCTGGAAGGTCTGGCCCATGTCGGTAGAGCGATACAGATAGGACACTCCGATTATGTATTGGGGCAGATGGTAGGGGACGGTCGCGGCCACGAGGTAGTGATTCGTCCCCGGCTGGACGAAGACGTCTGTGTGACTGCAGTTCTCATTCGTCGTGTCGTCGTCCACAAGGACGTTCTGGCTCCATGTTGTTCCCCGGTCGGTTGATACGGATGACCAGATGTGATGGCTTCCGGAACGTCGGTCGTTCCAGGCGCAGAAGAGATTGCCGGCGGTGTCGGTCGCGACGCGCGCCCACCCTATCCCAAACGTGGTGTCGTTGTCGTCGACCTTGACCGGTGAAGACCAGGTTGCGCCGCCATCGGTCGAGCGAATGCAGTAGACGTGGTAGGCCGCGTCGCAGACGATGAATATGTTGCCGTCAGAGTCTGTCGTCACGTCAGGGGCACCACCTTGACAGACAACCTGGTTGCCGGCCAGCCATGTCGTGCCCGCATCGATGGACTTCTGAAACACGATATTCGACCCGTCCGCGAGGGCCACATAGAGTGGTTGCGTTTGGCCATGAGACGGGCCGACAGTTATAGCTGCCCCGGTGCATACGCTCCCACGGTCGATGCGCACGTTCGGCATAAACCCAGCCGAGGCGAGGGTGGCGAGTAGCAGGAGCATCAGAGTCGACTTCATCTCGGTCTCCAGTTGTTGAGTGACTATGCCTTGCAGAAGGCAGAAGTCAAGGACGGAAACGTGAGGCCGTTTTGGATTGCGACAGCAGGGCTGCCGCCTTTCAGGAAAAGCGGGAGCTCACGCTCCCGCAATCCAAAATGGTAGTTGAGGCTACTTGGACTCGGCGAGTTTCTGCTCGCCGATGGCGAAGCCCTGTTCGAGGGCCTCGATGTTCTTCGCAAGCAGGCGGTCGGGCACGGTACCGGGTATTGCGTCGAGCAGGGCCTGTTTGGGCACCAGCTTGGTGATGGCGACGATGAAACCAACCATCACGAAGTTCGCATACAGCCGGTTGCCCAGTTTCTCGGCAATGCGGGTGGCGGTAATGGAGTACTGCTTGATACTCCCGCGTACCGGGTGAGGCTGCACCAAGTCTTCTTCGATTAGCAGGATGCCGTCGTCCTTCAACTCCGGCTCGAACTTCTCGTAGGCTTCCTGTGACATGGCGATGAGGATGTCCGGCACGGTTAGATACGGATAAAGAATCTCGGTGTCGGAAACCACGAGCTGGGCAGAGCAGGCGCCGCCGCGCGCCTCAGGGCCGAAGCTTTGGGTCATGCAGGCGCTCTTGTTGTCGTGGAGCGCCGCCGCCTTGCCTAGGATCATGCCGATGCGGATGATGCCCTGGCCGCCGAAACCGGATACCTTTATTTCCATGGTCACCGAACGAAGCTAGAAGCCAGAAGCCAGACCGCAGAAGCTAGATTGTTCGGACACTCTGAGTTCTGTGTTCTAGCTTCTAGCATTTGACTTCGTCCCATCCGAATCCGCACTCGGGTCCATCGGGCCGACGTACGGCACGAACTTCGCGCCCAGCGTCTTCTTCATCTGGGCTTCCATCATGTCGAGGTAGGTCGGCTCATCCCGCTGCACGAACTTGCCGACGATGATGTCCTGCTGGAATTTGATGTCGCACTCGCGCGTGCTGGCGAAGTTCTTGGTGATGGAGTGGTCGTGGTAGAACTTCATCAGGTCGAGGCCGGTGCCGAGCCGGTTGCGGCGGGCGTACACGGTTGGGCAGGGCGAGATGACCTCGATAAATGAGAAGCCGCGATGGAGCATGGCTTCCTTGATGGAAATTGTCAACTGGCGGACGTGCAGCGCGGTCCAGCGGGCGACATAGGTCGCCCCGCACGAGTCAACCAGGAACGGGATGTTGAACGGCCGCTCGAACGCGCCGTAGGGCGTCGTGGTAGCCAGTGCGCCCTGGGGCGTGGTCGGGGCGGCTTGTCCGCCGGTCATGGCGTAGTTAAAGTTATTCACGCAGATGACGGTCAGGTCCATGTTGCGGCGGGCCGCGTGGATGAGATGGTTGCCGCCGATGGATACGAGGTCGCCGTCGCCGGAGATGAGGCAGACCTTGAGGCGCGGGTTCGCTACCTTCAGGCCGGTCGCATAGGGGATGGCGCGGCCGTGAGTGGTGTGGAACGAATCGAACTTGAGGTACCCGGCGGCGCGGCCGGTGCAGCCGATGCCGGACACGACGACGATGTCCTCGCGCGGGATGCTGCTTTCCTCGACCGCGGCGATGAACGCGGTAAGGCAGGTGCCAAGCCCGCAGGTCGAGCACCAGATGTGCGGCATCCGGTCCATCCTCAGGAAGTCTTCCATCGGGTGATGCTCGGAGGTGCCGCGGCCGACGATCAACTGGTTGGGGTTCATACAAGCAAGTCCGAATGACGAAGTTCGAATGACGAATGCCGGACTTCGACCTTCGAGTTTAGTGCTTCGAGTTTCACTTCGCTCCTTCGACAATGGCCTTGAGGATGTCGGCCGGGTCGTGGACCCATCCGCCGCAGTGGGGCACAAGTAGAGTCTTGCACTTGCCGCCGGCGGCCCGTTCCATTTCGCGGTACATCTGGCCCATGTTTATCTCCGGCATCACGAGGCACTTCACCGCGACTGCCAGTTCGCGGATTCGCTTTTCGGGGAACGGCCAGACCGTGATGAGCCGCAGGAGCCCGACCTTGATGCCCTTCTTGCGGGCGTCGGTAATCGCCTTGGTAGCGACGCGCGCGCTGATGCCGTACGCCACGACCACGACGTCAGCGCCTTTCACCTGCTCTTCCTTGACGATCATCAGGTCGTCGGCGTTGTTGCGGATCTTGTCGACGAGTCGCGACACGCAGAGGTGCTGGCACTCGGCGGTGATGATGGGGTAGCCGCGTTCATCATGGGTCAGCCCGGTGATGTGAAACCGGTGGTCGTCGCCCGCGCGGACCATCGGCGGGACGCCGTCCTTGTCGGGTGCGTAGGGGCGATACTTGTCCTTGGGCCCGCGGTACCAGCGGCGGGGCCAGACATCAATCGTCTCTGCGTCGGGGATTACGACCTTCTCGGTCATGTGGCCGACGCACTCGTCCATCATGAACATGACCGGGACGCGGTACTTCTCCGACAGGTTGAAACAGGTGACGGTCAGGTCGAAACACTCCTGCGGGGAAGAGGGCGAGAGAGCGATTATCTCGTAGTCCCCGTGGGAACCCCAGCGTGCCTGCATCATGTCCTGTTGCCCGGTCAGCGTCGGCAGGCCGGTCGAGGGCCCGCCACGCTGGACGTTCACGACGACGCAGGGGGTCTCCGTCATCACGCCGAGGCCGATGTTCTCCTGCATCAACGAGAAGCCGGGGCCGGAGGTGACGGTCATGGCCCGGGCTCCGCCCCAGGCCGCGCCGAGCACGGCAGCGATTGACGCCAGTTCGTCCTCCATCTGGATGAACGTGCCGCCGATTTTCGGGAACCGCTCAGCCAGCCGCTCCGCTACCTCAGTGGAAGGCGTTATCGGGTAACCGGCGATGAACCGGCACCCGGCGGCGATTGCGCCCTCGGCGCAGGCGTGGTCGCCATCGAGATAGTGGGCGCCGGTCAGCACCGGGCCTCGCTTCGGTTTGCTCACTTCGTCGCCTCGACTTCCTGTTCGTCCAGGGTGTTCCAGATGGCGAACTCAGGGCAGAGTGCTTCGCACAGGCGGCAGTTGACGCACTGCTCCGGGTGCGCCACGACCGGCGGGTGGTAGCCCTTTCGGTTATATTCGGTTGACACTTCGAGGACCTGGCGCGGGCAGTAGGCGATGCAGAACCCGCAGCCCTTGCAGCGCTCGAATATGACGTGGACGCTGCCGTGCGGGGCTTTCTTCCGCCCGGCATCGAGAGGTTTGCGCCAGTACTTCATTGCAGGTAAGGACGGCAATTATATGCGGTGGCCCCGAGCGGTCAAGGATTATTGCCTCGGGGGTCGGTGAACGGCCGGCCGGATGCGCGGCACCGGTGTCGAATGGCAACGATTCAGGGGAGCCCACTGCCGGCCTTGACGCGGGGCGGCTGCCGGCGGACAACTGCCGACCCAAGAACCGAGATAGGAGTTCACCACCAAGGCAAAGACACAAAGATGGGTCCGGCCGGAAATGTCCCGGTATGCTTGGTGTTCTTGGTGTCTTTGTGGTTCAATTCCGGTTGCCGGGGCCGACGAAGCACTGGACAAGCGTCCAAACTCGGGTAAGATTGACCGTGTACGCCAGGCTGCAGGTGCGGTTTCCGACACCGCAGGGCCTGGCTGCACGACGGAAAGACTAATGACACACTAGGAGGTCCGAATGAGAAAGTGGATAGCTCTGGCGGCTGTGGCCGGACTGCTGATGATTGCCGCGTGCGACACCGCGGACACGACCAATCCGGTCGTGAGCATCGTGGTTCCGGCCAACGGCGCCACGGTCAACAAGGGCGACATCGTCATCAAGGCGGTCGCTACCGATAACAAGGGTGTCTCCAAGGTGGAGTTCTCCATCGATGGGGCACTGAGTGGTACTATCAACGTGGGGGGAGCAGGCGACACTTTCCGCTACACGTGGTCCGACACAGCGGCCCAGGTCGTCGGGCACAGCTATGACCTCGTCGCGAAGGCCTACGACGCGGCGGAGAACACGACGACGTCGGCGACCGTCACTATTACCATCGCCGGTGGCGGGACCGGTCCGACGGTCGCGATAGTCTACCCGGCCGATGGCTCGACCATTGGGGTCGGCGTCACGACGATAAAGGCGACAGCGACCGATTCTAATGGCGTCACCAAGGTCGAGTTCTTCGACGGCACGACCGCGGTCGGTGAGGATACCATCGCTACCGCTGATACGTTCAGCGTGGCTTGGACCGCGACCGCGGGTCCGCACACGCTCAAGGCCGTCGCGACGAATGGAAACGGCGAGACCGGGTCGGACATGATTACCGTGACCGTCACCGGCGGCAGCGGGCCGACCCACCACTCGGGCGAGATTCCCGCCAACGAAACCTGGTACCCATCCGGCAACCCGCATATCCTGGACGGCAACGTCTACACTGGCAGCAACGTCACCCTAACCATCATGCCGGGCTGCTATGTTCAGCTCTCGGCGGGTGTCGAACTCTACACCGGCAAGTACAACACCCCCGGATCCATCATTGCGGTCGGCAAGGCCGATTCGATGATTACCTTCACGTCCAACGTCGGCACGCCGAGTCCGGGTGACTGGTCCGACATCGGGCTCTATGAAGGGTGTATGAGTACGACCCAGTTCGCCTACTGCACCTTCGAATTCGGTGGCAGCAGTTCCGGCTATGGCACCGTCTACGTGTCCGGCACCTCGATCAAGTTCGACAACTGCCACGTCCGCAAGAGCCTTGACTACGGTATCTACTGTGCGTCCGACGCTTACTTCCGGTCCTTCACCGGCAACAAGGTGGACTCCTGCACCAAGTATCCGGTTCATATTGATGCCAACCAGGTCGGTTCCCTTGGCTCGACCAACACTTTCCGGGGCAACGCGAACGGCAAGGATGCGATTGAGGTCGCCAGCGGGACGATCTCCACAAGTCAGACCTGGGCCAACCAGGGCGTGCCGTACCTCATTACCGGCAATGTCTGGATCAGTGATGCGAGCAACAGCCCAGTCCTGACCCTGGCCGCGGGCGACAGCCTGAAGGTGGAACCCGGGTTTGAGATACTCGTTGGCCACTACGGCGTCGCGGGTGCAGTTTCCGCGGTCGGGACTGCGGCTTCACCGATCGTCTTCACCACTAATGTGTCCAGTCCTCAGCCCGGCGACCACTGGAGTGACATCGGGCTTTACGAAGGCGCAACTTCGGCCACCCAGTTCGACTATTGTGTGGTAGAATACGCCGGCAACTCCTCGGGTTACGGAGCGGTCTACGTTGACAATTCGGCGCCCCGAATCACGAATTGTACGATCCGCCACAGCAGCGACTACGGCGTCACCAGTTCTTCGAACGGGGTGCATTTCGCGTCGTTCCAGAACAACACGATCACCGATTGCGCAAAATACCCGATTAAAATACTGCCGAACGACCTCCGGTATCTGGGTGCAGGGAACACACTGACCGGCAATGATTCGGGCTACGATGCCATCGAAGTCGTGTCCGGCACGGTCGCGGCCACCGCGACCTGGCTGAACCAGGGCGTGCCTTACATCCTGGACGGTAACGTCTGGGTCAGCGACGCCTCGAGTCCGACACTGACCATTGCCCCGGGCAACACCCTCAAGTTCCGGTCCTCCGCCGAACTCCTGATCGGCCATTACGGCACACCGGGTGGCTTGATCGCCGACGGCACGAGCGGCCGGATTACCTTCACCAGCGCAGTGAACCCGCCGGCCCCGGGCAACTGGACCAGCGTTTCGTACTACGAGGGCTCGCTCTCGAACAGCAAACTCGTGAACTGCGATGTCGAGTACGGCGGTCACGACGGCTACGGCAACATCTACATCAGCGACTGCACGCCGACGGTTACCGGATGCGACATCGGCTACAGCAGTGCTTACGGCATATACCTCAACGGTAGCACCTATCCGGACCCGGCCACCCTGCGCGCTAGCAACACCTTCCACGACAACGCCTCGGGCGACATCAACAAGTAAGACCGGCCAGATAGAGAAGACATCGAGGGGCGGCTCTGCCGCCCCTCAGCTTTCTGGCGATTGCAGGCTGGACAAGCAGTTCCGTTTGTGTAATATTCCGCGTCCCGGTCGGCTGTCGAGGCGCCCCGCACGCAGGGGCCGCACACCGGCCGCGGAGTGGACAGAACAGATAACCTAAAGGAGGTCCGAATGCAGAGGTGGATAGCTCTGACGGCTGTGGCCGGACTGCTGATGATTGCCGCGTGCGACACCGCGGATACGACCGCGCCAACCGTAGTCATCACCATGCCGAGCGACGGCGATACCCTGGCACAAGGCAATATCGCAATCACCGTGCACGCGACCGACAACAAGGCGATGTCCCGGGTCGAGTTCTACGTGGACAACGCCATGAAGGGCGCCGACAGCGCCGCCGACGCCGACACCTTCCGCTACACCTGGGATGCGACCAGTGAGTCGCTCGGGCACACCATCAAGGCCAAAGCCTATGACGCGGCCGAGAACATGGCCGAGCAGACGATAACCGTCTACGTGCGCAAGGCTTTCGTCGGAACGATTCACGACCACGACATCGCGGCCGACGAGACGTGGTATCCCTCCGGCAATCCGCACTACGTCACGCAGGGCATCGCCGTTGCGAACGGTGCGAAACTGACCATCATGCCGGGCTGCCTGGTGAAGTTCTACACCGGCACCGACGTCGGTCTGCTCATCGGCAACACGACCACCGGCGAATTGATTGCGGTCGGCAAGCCGGATTCGCTGATTACCTTCACCTCCAATGCCGCGTCGCCCCAGCCGGGCGACTGGTATGGCATCCGCTTTGCCAACGCGGACCGCCCGACCAGCCACCTGAGCTACTGCGTCTTTGATTACGGCGGCTACGCCGACGGCGGCGCCATCTCGCCCACCTGGTACTCGGCGGTCAGCGTCGACCATTGCACCATCCGGAACAGCGCCGGGAACGGTATCAGCACGGAAGACCACGACGGCTGGGTGAAGGACTTCACCGGCAACACCATCACCAGTTGCGCGAAGTACCCGATGGACGCCTACGCCAATAACGTCCGCCACATCGGAACCGGCAACGTGCTGACCGGCAACGGATTCGACTACATCGCAATCCATGGCCGCGAGGTCGAGAGCACCGGCACCTGGCTCAAGCAGAGCGTTCCCTACCTTGTCCATGACAGCACTGACGTGGGACTCGGGGGCGACGCCAGCCCGGTCCTGACGATTGAGGAGGGAACGACCATCAAGTTCGGTATCGGTTCCAGCATGACGGTTGGCTACACCGTCAACGCCACGCTGCTTGCGGAAGGCGACAGCCTGAACCCAATCACGTTCACCAGCGCGTCGTCAACCCCGCAGGCCGGGGACTGGCGATTCCTCTGGCTGGCGATGGGTCCGCTAGCCGCCCAGAGCAAGCTGACGTGGTGCAACATCCTGTATGCCGGCGGCGTGAGCAATGAAGGCAACCTCCTGATTACGGGCGAGGCCCTTCCCGTAGTCCAGCACTGCGAGATTGCCTACAGCGCCGCGTACGGCATCTGGCTCGACGGAGCAGTATACCCTGACCCCGCTACGCTGCGCGCGGAGAACAACATCCACGACAACGCCAGCGGCGACATCAGGACGCCATAGGACAAGCAGTCAAGACCGATAGACCGAATGAAGGGGCGGCTCTGCCGCCCCTCTGCTTCGTGCGCCCAGCATGGGCGCTGACTTGAGAGTGAAAGTCTCTACGACAGAGGTTGATTGCACAAACCGTTAGCCAAAGGCAAGCGCGTCACCGCGAGGTGTCGTCCCCTGCACGATTATCGGCCTACGGGCGTGGGTGCGCCCGGACGCCAAGAGGGAGAGATGACCCGCGGGCCTGGTGTTCTTTCTTGGAGCCTGGCCCGGGCGACTGAGAACTCGCCGTACTTGTTGTTGACCATGTCAACGGTCTCGAACAGCGAGTCGGCGCGGGAGTCCTCGAATGCCGTGGTCTGTTTCAGGTCGCGGACTAGGTTGGAGACGCTGATTCCCAGGAGGCGGACCAGCCGGGGCGGTTGGTAAAGTTCCTCGAAGAGCTTCATCCCGACTTGGTGGATGCGCAGGCCGTCGTCAATGTAGCTCTTCAGGCTGTGCTGCTTGATGAACGTCGAGAAGTCGGCGTAGCGGAGCACGAGCGAGACCGTGCGGCCGGCAAAGCTGTCCCGGCGCAGGCGGCGACCGACCTGTTCGGACAGTTGCAGCAGGTGGCGCTGGATTTCCGCCATATCGCGCGTGTCCTTGTCCAGCGTGAATGAATGGCCCATTGACTTGGTCGCAGGCTCGTGGAAATAGGGGAGAACCGGGCTCTCATCGACCCCCTGGCCCATGCGTTTGAGATGCGTGCCGTTGATGCCGAAGATTCCGGTCAGTTGCTTCTCCGGATAGCGGCCCAACTCGCCGCAAGTCTTGATACCGAGCCGGTTCAGCTTCTCCTGAGTCTTCGGGCCGATGCCGCACAACTCCTGGACCGGGAGGCTCTCCATCAGCGCCGCGACTTCGGACTGGCGGACGATGGTCAGGCCGTCGGGCTTGTGCATGTCGCCCGAGAGCTTGGCCAGCAGCTTGTTCGGTGCGATGCCGGCCGAGCAGGTCAGGCCGAACTGCGCCTTGAGATGTGCCTTAATGCTGCGGGCGATTTCTTCCGGGCCATGGAAGAGATGCGCGGTCTGGGTTACGTCGAGGAACGCCTCATCAATTGAGAAGACTTCGACTAAGTCGGTGAACGTAGTGTAGAAGGCGAGGATGCGGGTTGAGGTATCAACGTATTTGGCCGGGTTGCCGGAAACGAGGACGATTTCCGGGCAGAGTTTCTTCGCCTCGGGTATGGTCATCGCGGTCTTGACTCCACGGCGCTTGGCTTCGTAAGACGCGGCGGCAATCACCGTGCGGCCGTCCGGGTCCCCGCATACACCGATGGGCTTGCCGCGCAGGAACGGGAACGTCTGCTGTTCGACCGACGCGAAGAACGCATCCATGTCAACGTGCAGAACGATGCGTTCATCTCTCTTGTCACTCTGAGTGCAGCGAAGAGTCTTCGGCTTCGAAGATTCTTCGGCGTCGAACGCCTCAGAATGACAAATAGTGAGGTTAGTCATACCAGCCAGCGCTTAGGTCGGTCCATCTGGGATTAGTAGATTCGACCAGCGCAACCTTCTTCTTGCGTAACCAGCCTTGATTTGTTTCTCTCGTGTAATTGCGGAGTTGATGTCGGAACCGGATTCGTAATACACCAGCTTGGTAACACCGTACTTCGTTGTGAATCCGGGTACGAGTCCGTGTTTGTGTTGATAGACGCGGCGTACCATAATCATTGGAGACGCCGGTATAGATGGTTCCGGTTCTACTCGCCATGATATAGACGTAGTACTCTTTCACGAGAGTCGGCGGGGCCGTTTGTCATGCTGCGTGAAACGAAGCATCTTTTGGTATCTCCGACGATTCTTCGTCACTCCGTTCCTCAGAATAACAGGGGTAGAAAACTGCTTCAGCTCAACCGTCCTTTAACCTGTCACCCTGAGCAACGCGAAGGGTCTTCGGGGTCGAAGATTCTTCGGCTACGCCTCAGAATGACACAAAGTGAAGGGTTTAGAATGGCAGCCCGTCTATTCGCTGTAGACTCCGGAAATCGTCCAGTCCAGCGCCTTGGCGTTGTACGAGAGCTCGAACACGTTCGCGCCGTCCGAAACCGTGAAATGGTACACCTCGGCCAGGCCCAGGGTTTCGCGCCAGACGTAGGTGACGTCCTGAACCCGGTACTCCCGGTTGCGCCAGATGAACATAACCGGCCGGAGCTTGTCATGCGGGAACCTCCGGTCGCCGGTCTCCTTGTATATCGCGTAGACCTTTACATTCTCACTGAGGCGGTGATGCGTCACCCCGGCCTCCTCTTCCGGTTCAACCTTCCTGGCCGTGCTGCCCTCGACCGGCCAGAATGAAGTCTGAAACGCTGCTGGTGTATGTCGAGTAGGAATCATAACCAACTCCTTTCAGAGTGTCGAGTAGGCCTCGTGGCCAACCCCTTTGGGGAGTCCACCACGAGGCCCCTCACGGAACCGGACGTGCAGATTTTCCGCATCCGGCTCTTCAGGACAACCTCCTCACACTCCGTCGAGTAAGTCATGGAGACGAGTTTTGTTGTCTTCTTTGCTCCGGTTCCATGTCCGGAAGAAGTGTCCCTGCTCCGCGGTTCTCCTGCCAGCCCCTTCGCTCCACAGGCATTACCCTGCTTCATCACTACTATGAGCTGGTCCGACTCCCATGACGCCATCTGAGCCTCCTTGCCGTTGGTGGGCGGCTTGTTGGCCCATACCCTCGCGGGAACGTCATGGGTCTCCCGAGTTCCGATGCTGACCCTTTGATACCTTGCCACGGACTTAGACCCCGCCAGGTTCGCATCACCTCGCATAACGGTGACGAGA
>JAPLUO010000301.1 GCA_026397595.1 Caldifarciminota bacterium | reverse complement strand
AGCCTGACCGCCTACTCGCTCGACGAGAAGGTCGCCCACAACTATCTCGTTCAAGAACGGCCCGACACCGTCGTGGCCGTCGTGGATGCCGCGAACATCGAGCGCAACCTGTACCTCGTCGTCCAGTTGCTTGAGCTCGGGGCGAAAGTGATTCTGGACTTGAACATGGTGGACGTGGCGAAAAGCCAGGGGGTTGTCGTCGATGCGATTGCGCTGGAGAAGGCGCTGGGAGTGAAGGTCGTCACGACGGTCGCGAACAAGAGCGAGGGCTTGGACGACCTCAAGCGGCTGATTCACGACATCGGCCGGATGGAGCTGCGTCCGCGTCTGCGCGTCGACTACGGCGAGGATGTCGAGACCGAGGTCGACGCCCTGACCGATGCGGTCTGGACCTGCCCGGCTGACGGACCGCCCGTCCGCTGGCTGGCCCTGCGCCTGCTCGAAGGCGACACCGA
Source organism: Caldifarciminota bacterium (assembly GCA_026397595.1). Lineage (GTDB taxonomy): Bacteria > Hydrothermota > Tepidihabitantia > Tepidihabitantales > Tepidihabitantaceae > UBA2258. The sequence continues at coordinate 7,019 of JAPLUO010000301.1, read as the reverse complement.
CGAGTTGCACCACTTTGACGCGGAGCCGTGCTCGGCCGCGGTCCACGAGACGCTCGCTCGTTCCACTGCACGGCTCAGGCAGCGGCTCGGCGGTGACATCGAGAGCCACATTATCCGGCAGCGCTTCGCATTCGTCCGCGGCCTAGTGCGCGAGTGTGTGCGCCAGCCAGCCGGCCCGGTGCAAACCGTTTCCGACCGGATCGACCGGGTCGTAATTCACCCTTGGCTCGGCATCCCGCTGTTCCTGTTGCTCATGGGGCTGGCTTTCATGCTCGTGTTCCGGCTGGGTGCGCCGCTTTCGGGATTGATTGACGCGGGCTTCACCCGGCTCGGGACCGGACTGGTGGCCGCGCTTACGGCTGTGCACGCACCCGAATGGGTCGGCTCGCTGCTGGCCGACGGGCTGGTCGGCGGTATCGGTTCCGTGCTGGTCTTCGTCCCCAACATCGCGCTGCTCTTCCTGGCCATTTCCGTTCTTGAAGACTCTGGGTATATGGCGCGGGCCGCATTCGTGATGGACCGGCTCATGCACGCCATGGGCCTGCACGGCAAGTCGTTCATCCCGCTGATAATGGGATTCGGCTGCTGCGTGCCAGCGGTGCTGGCCACCCGGTCGCTGGACTCACGCAAAGACCGACTGCTGACCATCATGATTGTGCCGCTGATGTCATGCTCAGCGCGGCTGCCGATATACACGCTCTTTGCCGCCGCGTTTTTCCCACGCCGGCAGTGGCTCGTCGTTCTGTCACTCTACGTGCTTGGTATCGTGCTGGCAATCATCGTCGCGCGGGTGCTGCGCAGCCTGCTGTTCAAAGGCGAAACCACGCCGCTCATCATGGAACTTCCGCCGTACCACGCGCCGGTGCTGAAACACCTATTGCGCAGTACCGGCCGCCGGACCTGGTTCTTTGTGCGCAAGGCGGGCACGGTCATCGCGGCCGCAGTGGTTCTGCTCTGGATTCTCGCCCGGCTGCCCTGGGGCGCGGATTACGCGTCACAGCAGACATTGATAGGCCGCATCGGGACTCTGCTGGCGCCGGTCTTCGCGCCGGCCGGGTTCGGCTTCTGGCAGGCCGCGGTTGCGCTGGTTGCGGGCATCGTCGCCAAAGAGCTGGTCGTCAGCACGCTGGGCACGCTCGCCGGCACGGGCGGTCCGGGGCTGGCCGCGGCGCTGCACGCTCACTTCACGCCGCTCTCAGCCTACGCCTTCATGGCGATGTCGCTCATCTACATTCCCTGCGTCGCGACAATCGCGGCAGTCCGGCGCGAGACCAACTGGGGGTGGGCCGGGCTGACAACCGGGTACAGCCTCATCCTCGGCTGGGCGGTCGCAGTCGCCGTGTACCAGGTCGGCCGGCTCCTCGGTGCCTAACCGATCCGACCCGGCCGCCGAGTCATGCCCCGCTTAGGTGGCGTGCTCGGACTCTCGGACCGGTCAGTTGGCGGCGGCGATGAGTCGGGCGACGATTGCGCGAAGCGCGCGGGCGACTCGGGAATACGGGAGCGAAGCCCTCGCTCCTCCTGGCGACACGCTGTGCTGGAAGCGTCGTCCTTTTGCGGTTATAGTAGTACTCCAACTCATGGTCATCATGAATTGTGACGAAAGAGAAAGGAGCTTTACATGCCTGAGCCAAAACGCCTGACCACGAACTTCGGAAAGCCGGTGGGCGACGACCAGAATAGCCTGACCGTCGGCAGCCCGGGCTACACCCTGATATCCGACGTCCACCTGGTCGAGAAGCTCGCCCACTTCAATCGCGAGCGGATACCGGAGCGGGTCGTCCACGCCAAGGGCGCGGGCGCCCACGGCTACTTCGAGGTCACGCACGACGTGACGAAGTACACGTGCGCGAAATTCCTGTCCGAGATTGGGAAGAAGACCGAGGTATTCGCCCGGTTCTCGACCGTGGGCGGGGAGAAGGGCTCGGCCGACGCCGAGCGCGACCCGCGCGGGTTCGCGGTGAAGTTCTACACCGAGGAAGGGAACTTCGACATGACCGGCAACAACACGCCGGTCTTCTTCATCCGCGACCCGATCAAGTTCCCGGACTTCATCCACACCCAGAAGCGCAACCCGGTAACGAATGCCAAGGACCCGGACGCGTTCTGGGACTTCTTCTCGCTTACGCCGGAGTCGATGCACCAGGTGACGATTCTCTTCTCGGACCGGGGCACGCCGAAGACGTTTCGGCACATGGACGGGTTCGGCGGGCACGCGTTCAAGTGGTACACGCAGAAGGGCGACTACTGGTGGGTGAAGTGGCACTTCAAGACCGAGCAGGGCGTCCAGAGTTTCACCCGCGAAGAGGCGGGGGCAATGATTGCCAGGGACCCGGACCACGCAACGCGCGACCTGTTCGAGTCCATCAAAAAGGGCGATTTCCCGGCGTGGAAGGTCCACATCCAGGTCATGCCGCCGAAAGACGCCGGCACCTACCGTTTCGACCCGTTCGATGTCACCAAAGTACTGCCGCACGGCGACTACCCATTGATTCCGCTCGGTCGAATGGTCCTCAATCGCAACCCGGAGAACTACTTTGCCGAGGTGGAACAGTCCGCGTTCTGTCCGGGCAACATCGTGCCCGGATTCGCGTTCGCGCCCGACAAGATGCTTCAGGCGAGAGCGGTCTTCTACCATGACGCGCAGCGACATCGGCTCGGGCCGAACTTCCACCTGTTGCCGATAAACGCTCCGAAGGCAGGGGTGATGGACAACTACCAACGCGACGGCGCGATGCGGACTGACGGCAACCTCGGCGGCGGGCCGAACTACTACCCGAACACGTTCGGCGGGCCGACGCCCGACCCCGAGGCGGCGGAGCCGACTTTTGACTTCTCGGGCGAGATAGGCCGCCGACCGTACCCGAAGACCGAGGACGACTTTGTCCAGGCCGGCGACCTCTTTCGCAAGGTGATGGACAACACGGCGCGCGAGCATCTCGTCGGCAACATCGTCGCGCACTTGGGCAACGCGGTTAAGCGCATCCAACTCCGTCAGACCGCGTTGTTCTACAATGCGGACACCGACTACGGCACGCGCGTGGCCGGGGGGTTGGGGTTGGATGCCAGGGAAGTCGCGCGCCTTGCGGGCATGACTCAGGAGGAACGCGTCAGGGCGACTTCCTGACAACCAGGCAACATCGAACACAGGCACCGCCTACCTTGGAGTGGGCGGTGTTTGTGTCGTGCTGCTTAGACTCTTCTGAAGCTCAACCTGCGGGACACGGCTCAAGGAGCACAGGGGAGGACGCTCGAAATCTTGAATCCTCGACCCCTTGTCTGTAGACTTCCACTCTAACGCCGGTAGCTGACGGAAAAGGAGCATTGTGAGCATAGTGCATTCTGTGATCCTGGGCATCATTCAGGGGCTCACCGAGTTTCTGCCGGTGTCCTCCAAGACTCATCTGCTGTTTGCCGAACAGATCTTCAAGATCGACCCGAAGTTGCGGGTTTCGTTCGACGTCCTGCTGCATCTCGGCACTACGGTGGCGCTGGTCATTTTCTTTATCAAGCCTATAGTGCGAATCACCGGCGGGCTGTTCAGCCGGTCCAACGATACCAGCCGCCAGAACTGGAATATCGTCCTGTCGATTGCGGTCGGTTCAATCCCGGTCGCCATCGTTGGTTTCATCTTGAAGGACAAGATCGACGCGCTGTTCGAGATGCCGATCTACGCCGCGGCTTTCCTGCTCGTCACCGGGGCCGTGCTGTTTCTGACCCGCAAGACCAACGGTCAGAAGACCCGGCTCAGCGTGATTGATGGCCTGGTTATCGGCATCGCCCAGGCAATCGCCATCATGCCCGGCATCTCCCGCTCCGCGTCCACGATCGGGGCGGCGCTCTTCCTCGGCTTTGCCCGGCCCGAGGCATTCGAATTCTCATTCCTGCTCTCAATCCCGGCGATTCTCGGCGCCAGCTTGCTCAAGCTAAAAGGCAGCGGCATGTTGCACGGCACGAGCGGCGTTTCGCACAGCGCCATGGCAGCCGGCTTCCTGGTCTCCGCGGTCGTCGGCATGCTGGCGCTCTACGTCGTGAAGAAGATCCTGCTGCGGCGCCGGCTCTGGTGCTTTTCATACTACTGCTGGGCGCTGGGCATCGTCGCGCTAGTCTATTTCGGGTTCCTGAAGGAGGGGATTTTCTGAACTCGCTCCTGCTGGTCGCGCTGCTGGCTGGAAACTGGGACGCCGACCTCTCCAACGCCGCCCGGAGGGATACCGCTATCGTGCCGCTGCGCTACGCGATGCAGGGCATCGCCCTGCTCGGCGACTATACTGCCGATGCCACGATCAACCTCGGCGTGTTCGTACTCGGTGGCACCCAAGAGGCCAGGAATGCCAAGCTCGCGACTGTCTCCTGGATCGGCTGCGGTGCAGTGACGACGCTGATCAAGGGGATCGTGGATCGCGACCGGCCTGATCACCTGCAGTCCTCGCGCTGGGACTCGTCCTTCCCGTCCGGGCACACGTCTGCCTACTTCGCGCTGGCCATGGTCTACGGCACCAAATACCCCAGGCTGATCATTCCGCTGGCCGTCGTCGGAGCCGGGGTGGCCTATTCTCGCGTCTATCTTGGCGAGCACTACCCGACCGACGTTCTGGCCGGAGCCGCCCTCGGCATCGGCATAGGCTGGCTCACGCTCAAGCTGGAACCGCAGCTGCGCAAGATCCCTTTCCTCCGCTAGCCCCCGGCCGGTCCTGCTGGGACCGTTGGTGACGTTCCCCTCAGCCAACCGGTTTCCGGTTGTTCTTCCCGCGCATTGCCCGCAACAGCGCGGCGGAATCCGCAACCTGTTCGACTGGCAATACGAAGTGATGAAGGGCTGTCCGATTCGGGGCCGAAACTGGTACGCTGAGCTGGAACTGAAGCTCTAGAAGCCCGGCCGGAAACCCCTCCGGTAGCTTGCAGACCGTGAAATGGCACTACGTAAGTCCTTGATTATCAATGGCCGTAAGAATGACAATCTTGCGGTAGGTGGCTTTTCGGCCGGACTCCTAGTGGGCGGGCCTGGCTGAGTCAGTCACCGCGACCACCGGCCCTGCCGGTTTGGCCAGGTCCGCGAGGTAGGACGCCTTGAACACGTTGAACTCGGGCATGTTCTTGCTTGCGACCGGCTCGGCGCGCGGCGGAATCACCTTGAGCGGATTGACCGCCTTGCCGCCCTGCCTGACCTCGAAGTGCAGGTGCGGCCCGGTCGCCAGACCGGTCATCCCGACATAGCCGACCGTCTGCCCCTGCCGCACGGTCTGGCCAGCCTTCACGCCTGCGCCGTACCGCGACAGATGCCCGTAACACGAAGCCAGCCCGCCCGCGTGGCGTACCTGAACGAAGTTGCCGTACCCGCCGTTCCACCCGGCCATCGTCACCGTGCCGTCGGCGATTGCGCTCACCGGAGTGCCGGTCGGCGCACCATAATCAATGCCGGTGTGCTGCCGCCACGTCCGCAGGATAGGATGGTACCTCATGCCGAAGTAGGACGTGACCTTGGCGAACTGCAGGGGTGAACGGAGCACCGTCTTCCTCAACGACTGCCCCTTCTCGTTGTAGTAGTCCCAGTGCCCGGACGGGTCGCGGTAGAAGAACCCATAGTAGTTGCCGATCTTGCCCTTGTAGTGCACGGCGTACACCCTGCCGTCGCGGTAGAAGGTCGAGTCCACGTACAGCTTGTCGAGCAGGAGTTCGAACGAATCCCGATCGTTCACCTCGGTAAGAAAGTCTACATCGTAGCTCAGGATTTCCGCGAAGTTCACAATCAACCCCGGCTTCTCACCTAGGGCAATCAACGAGTTCCAGAGCGAGCCTTTGATGGCCCCGCGCACGACCACGCGCACGGTGTCCACCGGCTTCGTCTCTTTGGCCGCGGTTGTCCCTGCTGAGTCGAACCGAACGTTGTACGATGTGACAGGGTCCTTCCGGTACGCAATCCCGGCAAGGTCAAGTCCTTTGTAGGCGAAAACCACCTCGTCGCCACGGCGCATGTTCCTGAAGTCGAAATCGGTCTCTGCCAGCGCCGCATAGACCTCGTTGATGCGCGCCTGCGGCACGCGCCAGCGTGCGAGTGCGCCGGCCAGCATCTCACCCTTGCCCAGGCTGTCCTCGGCAACGTACGTCGAATCCGGGCTGGGCGTTTCAGGCCCGCACACTGGATGCTTCATGGTTAGCCGCCGGACCACGAGTACTCCCGCCGCGAGGACTGCCAGCCCGAGCAGAACCACGACGGCCCGCCCGACGAATCCGACTCGTTTGACCGGCCCGACTGGCCCGCCCTGCTGCTCAATCTCGGCCACTTCAGCGTCTCAATCCGGCAGCGGTCGGTTGCGACCATCTCCCGGGAACCACGACGTCTCTAACCCCCATCTATCAGGACTGCCGCTGCGACCACGCTCGTCCAGAGGCCGTTCTTGTGGCCGATGGCGCTCTGGGTGATGTTCTGGGTGTGGACTATCTGGCTGGAGATTTTCCAGATCTCCTTGCGCTGGTCATAGCTGGTGTCCGCGTTGAACTGGACGCCGAGCGTGGTGGCGAGCATCTGGGCAGCCAGGTCTTCGGCGTAGTCGCCCGCCCGTTCCTCACGTTCGCCGAATGAGTGGTACTCGGACAGGTAGCCGTACTTGGACGTGTCTTTGGGAACAGCGATGCCGACCGATGCCGACACCAGCCGGTGCGGTTCGCAGGTAGCGTTGTCGCTCATGACGACGAAGGTAATCTGGCCCGGTGTCAGTGTCTTCAAACCCCGGACGCGCGAGATTATCCGGCAGTGCGGCGGGAATATGGAGGAGACGCGGACCAGGTTGAACGCCGCTATTCCGGCGTCGCGCAGGGCGCCCTCGAAACTCGCCAACTTCTCGCGATGAACGCCGGTCCCTTTGGTCAGGAACACGTACTTGGGCAGTATCTCCATGGGCTTCAGTTTGCCCGGCGAAGCACCAGAGAGGAACCGAGCCCGGGGAACCGGTCGCGTGGCTGGGTCATTCGGGCCGGTCAGTTGGCAGCTTCGATGAGTCGGGCAACTATTGCTCGAA
>JAPLUO010000372.1 GCA_026397595.1 Caldifarciminota bacterium | reverse complement strand
CTCTCTTCGCTCTTGTGTCCCCCTTCCGCATCTTCATTCCTCCATCTTCCATCCTCCATCCTCCCTCCACTGCTGATGCAAGGCCAAATCCGGCCAAACCCGACGTCTCCGTCGCTGCTCGGAACTCCGTCCTCAGGTCCTGACGTGAATCCTCCATCCTCCGACCTCGGTCCTCAGTCTTGTTCTCCAGTCGCCATCGCCTCCGCCGCGCCCCGCCGCAAGCGTATTGCCTCCCCCGTCCGCAACCCCGCCCGAATGCGTAAGGCGCCTTGGAAGCCCAGCAGCCTTGACACACAAGCGGTTCCGAGTAAAGTAGACTGTCGTGAATGATAACGGTGCGGCAAGCGACCGAAGACAAGACGAAAACGTGGGAAGCGTCCCCCCCGCAAGCCCCGAGAGACAAGCTCCGGTCGCGTTGGCCACGGTGGCGCAAGTGCGAGGTTTGGCTTCCGCTGTTCAGGCTGGAGTGCATGAACTGGGTCGAGGCGATAGGGTAGGCAAAGGATGACTCTGGTCGGTGATTTGGTAGAATAGGAGTCGCAGATGAACCAGATAGAGAACAAAGGCAGAAGTCCGTTCTATCCGGACCAGCCGGTGCCGGCCGAGCTGTTCGTCGGCCGTGCACAGCAGATAGACCGCATCCAGAAGCAGGCCGTGGGCCAGGTTGCTGCGGGGAAGCCGGTGAACGTCTTTATCGAGGGCGAATACGGCATCGGCAAGACGTCCATCGCCCGGTTCACGCAGTGGCTCGCGGAGCGTGACCAGAAGCTGCTCGGAATCTATGCCACGCTTGAGCGCGCGGACAGCATGGACGACGTCGGCACCGCGGTACTCGAAGGAACGCTGCGGACCGGGGTCTACGACCCCGGACTTGGCGACAAGATTCGCAACGTACTCGCGAAGTACGTCGGTAGGCAGACGCTCTTTGGGGTGACACTTCACGCCGAGGCGCTCAAGACAGAAGGACCTCGTGTCGCGGCAGGATTGCTGCCGTTTCTCGGCGAGACGCTGATGATAGTCAAGGACCAGGGTGTTCGGGGCGTCTTCCTGGTGCTGGACGAAATCAACGGCATAGCCGGCAATCCCAAGTTCGCGCCCTTCCTGAAGGGTCTGTCCGACCTGAATGCCGCAGTTGCCCCGGGTCAGCCTGTGCTGCCCCTGCTGTTGATGCTGGTAGGAGTTGAGGAACGACGCCGAGAGCTGGCAACGCACCATCCCTCGGTGGCCGGCATCTTCGACGTCGTGCGGATTGAGCGCCTGTCTGAGCAAGAGATGACCGAGTTCTACAAGAATGCCTTTGGTTCCGTCCACGTCGAAGTCGACGCCGCGGCGCTGGACACGCTGACTTACTACGCAGCCGGCTTTCCCAGGATAATGCACGTACTCGGCAATGCAGCCTTCTGGCTGGACCGCGACGGCCGGGTTGACCGCCAGGACGCAGTTGCTGCGGTTATGGCTGCAGCCGAGCAAGTGGGCAGCAGGTACGTTGACAAGCAGGTCTATCAGGCCTTGCGCAGCAGGGACTACCAGTCGATCCTGCGCAAGATAGGTCAGCTTGCTCCCGGGACGATGACCTTCAACAAGAAGGATGTGGAGAAGGGCCTGACGGATACGGAGAAGCGGAGGTTCAACAACTTCCTGCAGAAAATGAAGAGGCTGAAGGTCCTTCGTTCGGGCGACGTGAAAGGCGAATACGAGTTCACGATGCGGATGGTCCGGCTCTACATCTGGCTGCGCAGTCAGCGCGAGACGAAGTCCTGACGCACCGGCTGCGAGACGTACCGCTCACTGGGCGAGCCGCCGAGGCGCGCCGCCTCGGTACTCCGTCCTCAGGTCCTGACGTGAATCCTCCATCCTCCGACCTCGGTCTTTCTTCCTCCTCCTCCGTCCTCCTTCCTCCATCCTCCGTCTTCCGTCCTCCATCCTCCTTCCTCTCTCCTCAGTCCTATTCTGCACCCGCCCTCGCTTCCGCCGCGCCCCGCCGCAAGCGTATTGCCTCCCCTGTCCGCGAACCCGCCCGATATGCGTAAGGTGACTCCGAAATCCCCTGAATGACCGGTAGACCGTCTCGCCGATGCCCGCGCCCGCGCACTGGCTTGACACTGAGCAGCGTGCCGGTATCTTCTCACTGGAATCGCATGACCAAATCGGCTGAATCCTCCGATGGCGGCGGAGCCTGCACCCCGCCCGGCCTTGACGAGCGTGGAATCAAGATGCCCCAGACCCCAGGAATCTTTTATTGTGTCCCCGGACCCGGAATTACGGAATTACCTGAAAGGCGAGTACGAGTTCACGATGCGGATGGTCCGGCTCTACATCTGGCTGCGCAGTCAGCGCGAGACGAAGTCCTGACGCACCGGCTGCGAGACGTACCGCTCACTGGGCGAGCCACCGAGGCTGTGAGCTGTCAGCCGTGAGCCTTCTTGCGCGCGTCTGCCTGACTCGGCTCCCCTCGGGCATGTCCTTTTGAAGCATGGCAACGCTCGCGCCCCACGCCCTTCCGGTTCCTCTCTCTTCGTTCTTGTGTCCTCCTTCCAGGGTCTTCATTCCTCTATCTTCACTCCTCCATCTTCCATCCTCCCTCGGCCGCTGATGCAAGGCCAAATCCGGCCAAACCCGACGACCCCGTGGCCGCTCGGAACTTCGTCCTCAGGTCCTGACGTGGAACCTCCATCCTCCGGCCTCACTCCTCAGTCTCGTTTTCCAGTCGCCATCGCCTCCGCCGCGCCCCGCCGCGGGCATGACCCGACGTTCGTCGCCGCGTCGGCACCGCAAGCCCGAAAGCCGAACTTGACTGCATTGCCTTATAAGTTAATATAATGCTCAGGCTGGTTGACCTCAAGTCTGGGGTGGTCATGCGTATATGCGCACTTGAGGTGGACGGCCGTTGCGACGCCCAAGCATTAGTTGAATCACTGCCGAGGCGTGCCCAGAAGCGACTCAGGGTCGTCTTCCGGTTGCTCGCCGAGGAAGGTCGTGCTGGACGCGACGATACGACGTTCAAGCAGCTTGAATCAGTTGTCTGGGAAATCAAGGAGCATAGCGCCAGTGTCCGGCTGTTCTGCTTCAGATACCAGCACCGGCTCGTGGTCTGTACGCACGGAGGAAAGAAACCCGCGGGCAAGGCCAGGTATCGCCGGGACATCGAGAAGGTACTGGCATTGTACAGACGATGCGGCGAAGAAGGAGTTCTGCCATGATTGAGAAGGCCGAGTGGTATGAGAGACTGACAAAGGACTTCGACAAGGACCCTGAGTACTGGGTCGAGGAAATGAGATTCGCCTTCAGCGACGAGGTCGGGAGGATAATGGACGAGCGCGGCGTCTCGCGGGCGGAACTTGCCCGGCGACTCAACTCCTCGCCGGCCTACGTCACGCGCCTGTTCCGCGCGATGTTCAACCCAACACTACTCACACTGGCCAAAGTGGCCGTCGCCCTGGACGCCAAAGTCGCGCTGCACCTGAGCCCGAATGAAGCCGAGCGGACACAGTGGTTCGACTTCATTCCGGCCGAGAGGCCTGCATCCGCAAAGGTCGAGTCTTGCTGGCCGAGCGCGTGCGGCGAACCACTAGAGCCGACTGTCTCCGCTGGAGGTCGCGATGAGCGAACAAAAGCCCCCATTGCTGCTTAGCAACTACTTCGTCGAGAAGCTGGACTACGAAGCCGTACCCGGGTTCAACCCGGCCGAGCCCGGAGCCGAGGTGATGGCCGTTGACCCGGACGTGTATCCCGTACCCGACAAGCCCGACACGTTCATGGTGCGGCTGCGCGTTGCCCTGGCTGGCCCGCCCAAATCCAATTCGCGTTGCCGGTTGATTCTCAGCCTCGTCGGCTTCTTTCAGGCAGATGCCAAAGCGCCGGAGAAGCTCCGCAACGACATGGTATTCGGCAACGCCCCGTTGATACTCTTCGGAATCGCGCGCCAAGTCGCGGCTGAGACAACCGCAAACGGGCCGTACGGCAAGATCATACTAGGCACAGTGAACTTCACCGAGATATTCCGGCACAAAGCTGTGGCACTTCCCAAGCCTGATTCGGCTGAGTTCAGTGTCTCGGACAAACCTGCATCACGCCCGCGAAAACGCATAGACCGCGTGTAGATGAAAGTCCCGCCCGAACCCCATGCCATGCGGCAAACCTGAGCTGACCCGAGTCGGAAAGGACGAGCGGCCCGCGCCCAACGCCCTTCCGGTTCCTCTCTCTTCGTTCTTATGTCCCCCTTCCAAGGTCTTCATTCCTCTATCTTCACTCCTCCCTCCTCCATCTTCATTCCTCCATCTTCCATCCTCCGTCCTTCGTCCGCCGCTGATGCAAGGCCAAATCCGGCCAAACCCGACGACTCCGTCGCTGCTCGGAACTCCGTCCTCAGGTCCTGACGTGGATCCTCCATCCTCCGACCTCGGTCTTTCTTCCTCCTACTGCGTCCTCCCTCCTCCATCCTCCTTCCTCCCTCTTCCATCCTTCCTCCAACGCCTCCGTCGCCCTCGCCTCCGCCGCGCCCAGCCCTGCCCGCGCGCTTGACAAGTGTCTTCCGCTGTTCTAAGATGCAGCCTATGTCAGCACAAGGTCGCCCAACCTTGACGGGTATGGAATTGCTTATTATGGAGCTTGTCTGAAAACTCGAGTTCGGCCTTCCTGAACCACAACTGGCTGGGCGTCGCCGGTTCACTGGACACAACATAAGGTAGCGCGCGAGTGCTGCGGGCTAGTCTTCAGACAAGCTCTATGTCCCCGGAATTACGATTTGGCATACGGCTTGCAGCCGGGTGGCAAGGGGGTACAATGTATGGCCCGGTGCAGAACTGGCACCGGGCGGTAACCATTCATTCAGAGGAGGCAAAGTGAGAACAGTAATCGTGTTGATAGCAGCGATGGTCCTTGTGGCGCCAGCCGCGGACCAGAACGCTGACAACCGGCGTCCGACGTCTGTCGGCGCCAAGCAAATTCGGGTCGGTCCGGCGACCGACGCGGTAGCCATCCCTCGGCTACTGAGCTACCAAGGCAAGCTGACGGACAGCCTTGGAGTGCCAGTGCCGGATACCACCTACCCAATGACGTTCCGACTCTACACCCAGCCGACCGGCGGGTCGTCATTCTGGAACGAGGACACGACCGTCAGGACGAAAGGAGGATTGTTCACCGCGCTGTTGGGGTCCCGCAACCCCATCACATCTGTTCCCGAAGCAGGTGCGCTGTACCTTGCCATGAAGGTGGGCTCAGCCGCGGAGATGACCCCGCGCATCCGGCTGGTAAGTGCAGCCTACAGCTTCCTGACTGAACGCGCCTCGAACTCCGACGCGCTGCAGGGACACGACACGAGCTACTTCGCCAGGACGAATCACAGCCACGCGTCGGTTGACAGCGCCCGAGTGTCCGGGAACTCATACCAACTGGAGGGTAACGGCCTGACTGCCCTCGACACACGCTACGTCAACGAAGGTCAATCCAACTCCGTCTCCGGACAGATGATTCAGGACAACGCCGTGACATCTCTCAGCATCCAGGACAGCACAATACAACCGAGCGACCTGTCCTTCTCTCCGGTGGCCAGACCACTTTCGCCGCCGGTCAATAGCTCCGAGCTCGGAGACTCATGCGTTAGCGGCACGAGCATAAAGACCGGGGCTGTGACCAACCCCAAGTTGGCTGCTAATGCTGTCACGTCCGACAAGATTCAGGACGGCACAATCCAGGTTTCGGACCTGGGCTTCACACCGACAACGAGGCCCTTGACGCCCGGGGTCAACAGCGCGGAAATCGGTGATACGGCGGTGGCAACGGCCAAGCTCAAGGATGGCGCAATCACGAACCCGAAGCTCGCGCCAAACTCGGTGACCTCGGACAAGATACAAGACGGCACCATCATACGCGCCGATGTCTCGTCCAACTTCAAGGCTCCGTTGGCAGATACGGCGGACTACTCGCGGTACGCCCCCGGTTCAATTGACAGCGCGCGAGTGTCCGCCAACAGCCACCGGTTGCAAGGATTGGACACAACGGCTCTGGATGGGCGTTATGTAAACGAGGGCCAGACCGCTGCGGTGTCGGGCGCCATGATTCAGGACAACGCGGTCACGTCATCCAAGATACAGGACAGCACCGTTCAACAGGCGGACCTTGCTTTCACCCCTGCGACTAGACCGCTCAGCCCACAGGTTTCGACATCCGAAATTGCTGACGCGAGCGTAACTAACGTCAAGGTTGCGTCGGGAATCGCAGACACCAAGATATCTGGAAGCGGCACGTTGATTCCGAATCTCAATGCAGACGAACTTGACGGTTACCATGCTGCCAACCTGCCCGTGCCGAGTCACAGCCACAGCCTCAGTCTGAGCGGCGCCGTGTCCGGCTCGGGCAACGTTCCGGGTAACATTGGTACTACCCTTGCTGACAACTCGGTCACGAGCGGGAAGATACAGGATGGAACGATCAGAGTGGAGGATTTGGTGCCTGGTTTTCGGCTCCCGAACAGCGACTCAGTATGCGGGATCGCTGCCTCCAAGACTCTCGCCGCAGGCAAGCTATACCCGCTCAACGCCCATGCCGGCCTCGATCTCGTCTACGGTTCCTCAGGGTCCCTAGCCCCCGACCAAGTGGGCGAATTAGGGTTGCTGGTTCTCGCGGAAGCAGGGGCTGCGGAGATCCTGAAGAATCTCGCGTGGGACTACATTGTCGAGGTGTCGAACAAGCAGAAGGCTGCCGCGTACATGAATGGTCACACGTACGGATTGGTGAGCTTCGGGGGGAGCGATGCGTGTGCCGGACTCCTCGGAAGGATGCAGCGTAACAACACCGGCGCCGGTGTGGCGGGAGTTGCCAACAACCTCCAGAACTGGGTCTATCCTGTCTTTGGCGATGGGTCTGGAGCTGGGGTATGCGGGGCCGGGTACAACTGCGGAGTCTACGGCGCAAGCGCAAAGGGCTACGGTACCAGTATCGGCGTGCTTGGGGAAACCGAGCAGTACCAAGGGGAGTTCGCAGTAATGGGGTGGGGTGACATAGCTTGTACAGGGGAGAAGAGCGCCATCCTGAAGACGCATGAAGGCTGGAGACGAGTCTACTGCACTGAGGCACCCGAGGTAGAGTTCTACGACAACGGCTCTGCGAAGCTCGATGGTGGAGAGGCATCGGTGGCCTTCAGGGATCTGTTCTCCGAGATCATCTCGTCACAAGTCCCCGTGCGTGTCATGATCACGCCAGTCGGCTCATGGAGTGCGATGTACATTGTTCAGGCAGATCACAAGGGCTTCACCGTTCGGTCGGAGGCCGGGGACTTGAATGCTCAGTTCAACTGGGTTGCGATTGCGAGAAGGAAAGGATACGAAGCCACCCCCGACGACTCTCACGTTAATGAACTGATGAACAACCTGCGATTCGACGCTGGTGGCGAAGCCCCCTTGTCCTCGTTCGACAAGATGAAAAGTAGTCCGTCCAGCGGAAGCGCAAAGGAGAAAGAGTAGCCATGCTAAGAAACTCAGGACATGCCGTACTTGTGGTCACCGCATTGGTCTCGAGCCTCTGGGGGCTGGAGGGGACGCGGTCCGCTGAGAAGGGCGTTCCAGCAACGTTGGTAGCCATCCCGCAGATGCTCAGTTACCAGGGTAGGCTGACCGACACGTTCGGCCTGCCGGTTCCCGACACGACGTACGGAACCAGCTTCTTGCTCTACACGCAACCGACCGGCGGGTCGTCTCTCTGGAACGAGGACCAGACCATACGGACCAGAGGTGGGCTGTTCAGCGTGCTGTTGGGGACGGTCAACCCCATCGATTCCGTCCCTGATGCAGGCACGCTGTACCTAGCCATGAAGGTCGAAACTGCTCCAGAAATGACGCCGCGAATCAGGTTGGGGAGTGCAGCCTACTGCTTCTCTTCCGATCGGGCGGCGAACTCAGACCGGTTGCAGGGTAAGGATACGGTCGCCCTAGACTTGCGCTATGTGAATGAGAATCAGACGAGTAGCGTGACATCAGCGATGATCGTGAACGGGACGATAGTGCGGAGCGATGCGGCAGCCAACTTCAAGGCACCCTATTCGGACACCGCTGACTACGCGCGGTTAGCGCCGGCGGTTGACAGTGCGCGCGTGTCCGGCAATTCGCACCAGTTGGAGGGAAACAGCCTCTCTGCGCTCGACACCCGCTACGTGAATGAAGGCCAGGCCAGTTCGGTCACCAGCACGATGATTGTCGATGCCACGGTTACAGCCGCGGACCTGAACCAGATGGGTGCGGACACCGGTCAGGTTCTCAAGTGGACCGGCAGTGCTTGGGCAGCGAGGAATGACAGCGTTGGAGGTGGAGGAGGCGGCGGCACGGTGACATCGGTTAGGGCGTCGTCAGGTATCACATGCAGTCCCAATCCAATCACGGACACTGGCAGGGTAGGGTTCGACTCGACTTGGGGTGATGCTAGATACATCAACGAAACACAGGCTGCGGGCGGTGGGCTGAGCGGGACCTACCCGAATCCGACGATTGGTGCAAATGCTGTGTCGTCGGGCAATATAGTCGATGGCAGCATCACATCCACCGACATCCGAGACACCACGGTGAACACGGCCGAGATCAAGGACGCCGCAGTCACGGCCTCCAAGTTGAACCAGATGGGCGCGGACACCAGTCAGGTTCTCAAGTGGACCGGCTCGACGTGGGTGCCACGTAATGACAGCGTTGGTGGGGGTGGCGGCGGCACAGTGACGTCGGTTAGGGCGTCGCCCGGTATCATATGCAGTCCCAATCCAATAACGGACACTGGCAGGGTAGGGTTCGACTCGACCTGGGGCGACGGTCGGTACGTGAATGAAGGTCAGACCGCAGGCGGCGACTTGTCTGGAACCTATCCCAACCCGCAGATCGCGTCCGGCGTGATCGTCGATGCCGACATCTCTGGATCAGCAGGGATTTCCCAGTCGAAGATCAGCAATTCCACCAGAGCCATAGACGCCGACAAGGTAGACGGCTACGACGCTGGCAACTCGTCGGGCCAGGTGGCCGTCTCAAACGGCACGGTTTGCACGAACCTCAACGCTGACATGGTGGACAGCTATCACGCCGGCAATAGTAGTGGCCAAGTGGCCATCAGCAATGGGTCTCCGTGTGCCAATCTCAGTGCCGACATGCTCGATGGCACCCACTCAACTGGATTCATCTGGAACCAGAATTCCAGCACACAGTCTGCCGACTTCATGATCTCGGGGAGAGGCAAGGCGGCCAGCTTCTCCGCCTCAGGGCCGACCAGCGAGTCAGGGGTACTATACGGCTACAGCGACAGATATGGTGTGTCTGGCGTGGCTGGATGGAACGGCTACAGCGGGGGAGGTAATGGCGTGTACGGCTATTCAAACTACGGCGACGGTATCCAGGGTACCACTCGCGTTGCCGGCAAGGCCGGTGTCAACGGCTACACAGAGGCGTCGTCAGGCAACCGCTGGGGCGGGTACTTCGCCTACAACGGAGGTGGCTATGTCTACGTGGGCGCCAATTATGGTGGAACTAATTACAAAGTCTTCGGTAACGGCACCGCAGCCACAATCATGTCCACGCGGGCCGGTCGCAAAGGGCTTTTCTGCCCCGAGATGCCAGAGGCGTACTTCGAGGACTGCGGCACGGGCCGACTCTCTCAGGGAGATTGCCGCATAGACCTCGACCCGCTGTTTCTGGATTGCGCCACAGTGGATTCAGATCACCCCCTCAAGGTCTTCGTTCAGTTGGAGGACGATTGCCGTGGGGTATATGTGGTCAAGGATTCCACCGGGTTCAATGTGCGGGAGTTGCAGGGCGGCCGCAGCGACGCTCGATTCTCTTGGCGGGCGTTGGCCAAGTGGAAGGGTAACGAAGCGAAGCGCCTTCCCGATGCACCGGGACCGCTTGAGCCCGCCGAGTCTTGGACTCCCGCCGGTACCTCACGGCCAGCCCCAGACGCACGTGACGTGCCTTCGACCCATCTGCGACAGGATTAGGGGGGAACCATGACCCGCTTCTTGATGTTCCTATTGGGCGTCCTGTGTGTTCTCAGTGCAGATGTGGGGCTTGCTCAGAGCTACCGCTGCGACTGGGGCGTGAACGGCATCGGCGGCGGCGAGATGAGTTCGAGCGCATACAAGTGCGGCGCGACCGCTGGCCAGACCGCGGCCGGGTTCATCACAAGCAGCAGCCTCTGGGCGCTCATCGGCTACTGGCTGCCGGGGCAGGTCCGAATCAGAGATGTCGGCGCGGTCCGGGTGCTCGCGCCGAAGGATACCGTGGATACCGGAGCCGTGGTCGTACCCGCCGCTCTTGTTCAGAACTTCGGAACTCTCACCGAGACCTTCCCGGTCAGGTTTGACATCGGCTCTTTCTACACCTCGGAGACGAGCATGACACTGGCCAGCGGCGCAATCGACACGGTCCGGTTCGAGCCGTGGCAGGTCAGCCAGCTCGGCACCCATGTCGTGCGCTGTTCAACCATGCTGGCCGGAGATGCGAACAATGGCAACGACCTTGCCACCGACACGGTGATAGTACTACCCTATGAGGGAGTGGCAGAGGCGAACCGTGAATTGCCGGTGCGGTTTGCGCTGGACGGCTGCCGGCCCAACCCGTTCACCGGCAGCACGGTCATCCACTTCGCCGTCCCGCGGCAGACCCATGCGGTTCTTTCCATCTATTCGGCCACCGGCGCGCTGGTCCGCGCGCTGGTCAACTCCTCACTGACACCCGCCTACTACACCCTGCGGTGGGACGGCCGGAACGGCCAAGGGCGTGCTTTGCCAAACGGGACATACTTCTACCGACTGGAGGCGGGGGAGTTCAGGGCCGTCAGGCGGGCCCTGATGGTCAGGTAGCCCCGGCCCGGCGGCGATTCCTCGTGCCCACGGGGACGGGAACGTTCTTCGGCGTTCCCGGAACAGCGAGGGACACTTCCCTTATTTGTAAACGATGTCAGGGCGTGGCGCGGCCGGTGGCCGGAGAAGTCCCGGTGACACAATAAACGATTCCTGACGCGCGCCGCGGGCAGGGCCGAGGGGAGCATGGATGCGGCCAATATCATGAAGCCGGCGCTGGCCCAGGGAAACCTGAGGCGAGGAACGAGGAATGAGGATCGAGGAATGAGGAATGAGGATCGAAGTCGGCGTTTCTTCCATCCTCCATCCTCCATCCTCCATCCTCCATCCTCCGTCCTCGTCCAGGCCCCTTTGAGCGGGCTGATTCTAAGCGGCAGGCTGAAGGAACACGATTCCTGGCAGGTGGTGCGCGGCGAGCAGGGTCTTGTGGTTGTGCCGCTCATCCGGAAGACGGGATAGAGACAAACCGAGTTCCGACTGGCCAGGAAGGCCCTGGTGACGCAGTAAGCGATTCCTGACGCGCGGGCTTCTCCCCTGCCATCAGCGCAAGCCGTGAGCCGTTGACCGTGAACCGTACACCGTAAACCGTAGACCGTGACGCACCCGGCGGGCGCGAGTTTCCAGTGCGGCGCGCTCGCGCCCAAGATCATATCCCAGTCTGCAGTACCGGGTTCACCCGTGTCTTAACTCCTTGCCCCTGAGCAGTGCGCGTTTGACTTCTGACGACGATTCAGGTATAACCACGTATGAGCGTTTCTCCGCTACCGCACGCGCCGGCTCGGGTTGCACGGACAGGCTAAGCCGGGACCGAGACGATATGCCGGCTATCTTCAGGCACAAGGGCTACAGGTTCTTCTTCTACTCCAATGAAGGGATTCCGCGTGAGCCCCTCCACGTGCATGTACGAAATGGGGCTCTTCGGTGGCGAAGTTCTGGCTGGAACCGGCCCCTGAGGTCGCTGATTCGCACGGGATGGCCGCGCACGAACTCCGCGAACTCTTGGACGTGGCAGTCGAGCACAAAGCAGAGATAGTGAGGTTCTGGAATGAACACTTTGGCAGTTGAGCCATTGGCGATCCGGGTGGACTTCGATGCCGACACGATGTGGCTGGAGCTGGCAGACGGCCGGAGACTCGGCGTACCCCTGACCTACTTCCCTCGCCTGCTCCGAGCCACGCCTGCTCAGCGGAGCAGCTACGTCATCAGCGGCGGCGGCACGGGCCTGCATTGGGAGGGCCTTGACGAGGATATCTCGGTCTTGGCCCTCCTCCTCGGCGTCAAGGACAGGACTCGGGGCGAGCAACGCGAAGCGGCCCTGGCCCGCGACCGCAAGGCTGGCGACTAGGGACACGTCGGCTCCGGTGGAAGCGAGGCCCACCCGGGCCGACGCGCGGGAGTCTCCCCTGCCATCAACCCAAACCGTAAATCTGGGGACGCTAACCGTATTCCGCCTGCGCATTTGACGTCGTTGGCTAACGGCTAGCAGCTCACGGGCAACAGCGGCATCCGATTTGACACGTGGCCACCGGTATCCTACAATCCCGCGATGAATAACGACCGACCAACCGCAGTCACCCGTCCCAGGACAAGTTGACATGAACAGACTCCTCGACCGGGACCAGCCCAACGGTTTCTTCTCCGCGGCCTACGGCGAGCAGCCGCCGTGGGACATAGGTGAGCCGCAGCCGGCAATGTTGTCCTTGCTCGACGCCTACCCGCCGACCGGCCCAGTGCTCGACGTCGGCTGTGGCACCGGCGACCTCGCTCTTGCTATCGCGCCGCGGCCTGCCGGTTCTGGGTCTTGACCTCGCCCCGGCGGCAATCGAACAGGCTCGCGCCCGAGTGGCCACGATTGCACCCGAAGCCGTACCGCTGGTTGAGTTCCGCGTCGGCGATGCCCTTCGTCCTTCGCTCCTGCAACGGCAATTCGGCGCGGTCGTCGATTCCGGCTTCTTCCACTTGTTCGGACCGGTCGAACGGGATGGGTTCGCACGCGAGCTTGCCGCGGTGCTCGCCGACGGAGGCCGGTACTACCTGCTGGGCTTCGCCTTCGCTTCCCCGATGCCGAACGCGCCGCGACAGGTCCGCGAGGACGAGTTGCGAACCCTGTTCTCGCCTGAACGGGGATGGCGCATGCTGGCGCTGCACCCGGCGGAGTTTCGGACGCGTTCCGCACGCGGCGCGCTGCCGGCGGTAGCAGCGTGCTTCGAGCGGGCTCATCAGGAGGCCCGTTCCGAACGTTCACCCATCTTGTAGACTTCCGCTCCAATCCGCAACCGGGAATTCGGAGTCTAATAGCCTGTGCAAATCAGCAGTATCACCACTTCGACCTAACAAGGAGTCACCGATGTCGGATACCCTGAAGATAATCAAGGAGAGGCACTCGGTCCGGATGCCCTTCGACCCGTCACGCCCGATTGCCAAACAGGACTTGCGGCAGATCCTGGAAGCCGGACGCTGGGCGCCCACCGCGCACAACATGCAGAACTTCGAGATCGTCGTCGTCGACGACAAGATGGCCCTGCAGGAACTGGGGAATATCAAACGCACGGTTTCCGAGACCTTCATCCGTGAGAACTACCAGCAGCTTTCCTTCTCAGAAGAAGAGTTGCTCCGCAAGAAAGTCGGGCTGCTCGGAACCAACTTCCCGCCTTCATGGCGGACCCCGGGCGTCAAGCCGATTGTCGAGGAAGGCAGCATGCGGCCCCTGCTGACCTGCCCGACTCTGCTGGTTGTCCTCTACGACCCCGGCCGAAGAGCGCCGGCTTCAGAGGGAAATTTCCTGGGCATCATCAGCCTGGGCTGCATGATTGAGAACCTGTGGCTCGCGGCCAACTCGCTGGGCATCGATTTCCACATCGTCAGTTCGCTGGCCGACGGCCCGGTCGAGAAGGAAGTCAAGCGCAACCTGGCCGTGCCCGAGCACCTGCGGGTTGTCTTGAGTATTCGCCTGGGCTATGCGGCTGCAGGGCCGGCGCGACACCCGCGAGTGCGCCGGGATATTGAAGACTTCAGCCACCATAACCGTTTCGGGAACAAAGGTATTGATTGAGCAATACAAAGGAGCAAATCGTGACTTCAAGAGTGATTGTGATTACCGGGGCGAGCGGCGGCATCGGCGCAGCGACCGCGAGGCTGCTGGCCGGGCGTGGCGACAAGGTCGTCCTCGCGGCCCGGCGAGCTACAGAGCTCAAGCAGGTGGCCGCGCAGTGCGGGACGGACGCCGTCGCCGTTGTGGCGGATGTGACCAGCCGCGCCGACGTGGAACGGGTGCGCGACGAAGCCCTGCGCGCCTTCGCCCAGGTGGATGTGTGGATCAACAATGCAGGCCGAGGGATTACCCGCCAGGTGCTCGACCTGACTGACGACGACTTCGACCAGATGATGGCCGTCAACGTCAAGTCGGCCTTGTACGGGATGCAGGCCATTGTGCCCCATTTCAGGGAACGCGGCGCCGGTCATCTCATCAGCATATCATCGGCGCTCGGGCGCATCCCGTTTGTCACCGCCCGCTCGGCCTACAGCGCATCCAAGGCTGCGCTCATCAGCCTGACCGCGAGGCCTGCGCATGGAACTGCGCGACACCTGCCCCAATGTCCATGTCTCCGTGGTGATGCCGGGAGTAGTAAGCTCGGAATTCGCCCGGAACGCTCTGTACGCCACGCCGCCTCCGCCCGGTGGTTTCCGCTCCGGTGTCACCGTCCAGACGCCCGAACAGGCTGCGGCTGCCATCACGGACCTGATCGACCATCCCCGCGCCGAGGTCTACACCAATCCCGGCCAGTCGGAAATGGTGGCGCGCTATTACGCCGACGTCGCCGCATTCGAAGAGAACATGGGCAGGTAGCGCTTGACTGTATGGAACAACCGGGCAGCCTGCGGACGCCTCATCCTATCGGACTCACGATGACTGCCTCGACGTAATCCGTGAACCGTACAACGTAATCCGCAGGCCGTGAGCAGAAGTCTGTTCACCCCGCGCGTATTCACAAGAGCACAGGGCGGCGCCGGTGACGGCGACCGCCCTGTTGCCGATATGGAGGCGGCGGGAATTGAACCCGCGTCCGAAGAGTTCGGCGCCAGCGAACTACATGGTTAGTCAGTCGATGTATCTCGGCGCACCGTTAGCCGACCGACAGGCGCGGTGAACCCAGCCCCAGAGATTTTCGGGTTCCGACCCTGAGACACGACCGGAACCCTGATCACCCTTATATACCCTGACTCCGCGCCGGGTGAATTCGCGGGTCAAGGGGCCCCTTTAGTTAGGCAGCCAGTGCGTAGCTGTTATTGGCAGCTGTGTTTCCCCGGTCTGAATTTACGAGGTAACCGAGGACCCTCGCCATGCACTCTGGCCCCTCAGGCACTCCGTCGAAGCCAATCGCCCCCGACTTGAGTCTGAAAGACCTTAAGGACTCCAGATTTCGAGGGGTCTCTCAGGCGAGATTCCTCGACTCCGGCGAGGACGCCTCCGCTCGGAATGACTACACCCATCGGGTGAGAGTCGCCATCCTGTCCGGCTAGGCGTACTCGTACGCATTTGCGGCCCAATGTCGGATTCAGGGAAGGAATGGGACGACGTCAGAAGCTAGAAGCCAGATGTAAGAAGTCAGAAGTGGACAGGAAAGGGATAAAAGGACCAAGAGGCCAAGGGATCGAGTAAACGGATTCCGGCACTGGGAACTGGCAACTGGGAACTGGCAACTCGCGCGCAGCGCGCGTCACCCTGCCCCGGAACTGCCGCCGCCTCCGCCTCCACCACCGCCGCCCGAGAACCCGCCGCTGGAGGACGAAGCGGTTGAGAACGACGACATCATGCCGCTGAGGTTGGTCGCGAACGAACTGAAACCGCTCAAGCCCTGCCCCATTGAGGCAAGCGAGCCTCCGTGCACCCCGCCCGCGGCAATGTACCAGACCGGCAGGGCCAGGCCAGTGCCCCGCTGTTCGGCCAGCTTGGTCACGTGCTTCAAGAACTCTGTGGCCACGCCGAGCGCGACCGCGTAGACGTAGTACTGTTCCCAGATTGCGAGCAGGCTGACCGGCGCCTGCTCGATAGCCGAGAAGTCGGAAAGGAACTTGCGGAAGCTCTTCCAGCGACGGTGCTCAAGGTACGCGGTCTCGGTCCAGCGCAGTATCGTGCTGCCGAGGCCGAGGAACGCCACGAATACCAGGCCGGCGACAACCGCGGCCACGATCAGCCGGGTGGGCCCCTCGAAGTACACGATGGAGGAAAGCCCGCTCACGAAGCTGTATGCGCCGAGCCCGACACAAGCCAGCACTAGCAGCGTGAACGTTCCGTAGGCCCGTGAACTGGCCCGCTCCACGAAGTCCGTGCCCAGCGCCTTCCGCCACCACGCCATACCGGCATCGAAGATCTCCCCCACAAAGGCCTTCGCCTCCATCGGGTGGCCGCGGCCGTAGTCTTTGAGGTCGGTCTCATCGAACTCGGCCCTGCCCGAGGCCACGCGGCCGAAGAAGAACTCAATCACACCGGGCGCGAGCCCGCCCGCCTTCTCCGCCAATTCCGGTTTCACCAGCCGGAACGAGTAGCGCGTGTGGTGCCCCTCTTTGGTCTCCTGTACGACCACGGCTCCACGGCGCGCGAGGTCGAGCAGCGTCGCCATCATGCCGGAGAACAGCGGCTGGGTGAGCGATGACTTGTCCGGCTTCTGGTGCAGAATCAGCGGCACGGCTGCCGGCGGCGCTTCCCGCGGCGGTTCGTGCTCGTAGATGGCTTCATAGGCAAGCTTCGGCTCCCGACCGTACTTCCGGTAGAAGACGATAAGCAGGAGGAGCGGCAGCGGGACGAGCAGCAGCAAACCCAACGGAAGGAAGAAATACGTCTTGAGCGAGGCGGACAGGAAGTTCCGCTTCTCCTCCGCCAGAATCCGGGCGTATCTGTTCTGCGTAATCTGCGTAATCTGTGGGTAGATGTCCGGGCCGGAAAGCGCCCGCACTTCTACAAAGGCGTTCTTCGGGATGCCGGCCTGGTCGATGTAGGCAGTGTCCATTGTCCGGGCAAAGGTAAGGTTTCCGGGCCGGGCCGCGGAGTGGACATAGACTTTGAACAGGCTCGGGGACGGCGCGGGTAGCACGACCCGGATCGCAATCCGGCCTATCTTCTCGTGCTCTTCCTCGATCACTTTCCAGTAGAACTCGGCCACGTCCGCGTAGCGCCTGACCGCGCCGACGACCGTGTAGTCAATCAGGAACGTCCGCTCCTCGTCCTCGGCGGAGTATCCCCAGCGCAGGTAGAGGGACCGGTCGGTATTGGTCAACTCCTGCGGCTCGATGTCCTGCCAGCCGGCAGCGGTTCGCATCGCGAGCCGGTTGAGACGGATGTCGGACGCGCCCTGTTTCTTGAGGTCCAGGTCAGCCCACGAGAAGCTGCCGTCGAAGGCATACGTTCGCCCCTGCACAACCCTCGCGCTGCCGTCGGCCTGCAGTCTCACTTCCGTGGTTATACCCGGGTAGTAGTAGGATTTGGCCGCCGCCAGCAGCGGCAAGAGAAGGAGCAGAGTCAGATGCCTGCGTCGCAAATCAACCTCCCTAGTTCAGGACCCGCCCGGGGACTCGCGGCCGTCTACGGGACCCGGCTGCGGAGCCGGGCCTTGAATCGCGCCAGTACGGTCCGGCCATCCGGGACGCGCCGGGCCAGCGGCGGGGCACCGACGTAGAAGTATATCTCACGCGGTTCATTAATGGCGTTGACGAAGCCCGTCGCGGTACCCCGGATATTGCCGAGGTCCCCGGGCTCGGCTGCCGGGCCGTATCCGGCCCAGACAGTCACTAACGCGTCACCCTCCAACAATTCCCCCACGAATAGCGGGAATATGCGATCCGGCGGTACCGCGATGCTAGTGTCCTGCACGAGCGTATCGAGGGTGAACGTGTAGTTGTCCCAATAGCCGGTCGTGTCATAATAGTCGTAGTCCACGTAGATACTCGCCCAGTACCATTGCGCGCCCCCGGAGGCACGCCAGGTCGAAACGAGCGTCGACTCCATCCCCAGTATGTAGTTGTTCGGCGGCGCGGTCAGGTGGAAGTCGGCCGGCATCACCAAGTGGCAGAACCCGCTGCCCCAGTAGTGCTTGACCTCAACCTCGTACTTCTGGTACGCCGGGATTTCGTAGGCGTCGCCGTACTCGTACATGGTCGGCGAGTAGGAGTAGGCCTCGACCTGCCTGCCGTTGAGCAGCACGATCGGCACCATCCGGAGCCCGTCATAGTCGAACACCTCGAAATCCTTGCTGTACTCAATCGTCCGGTCGGCATACTCGGTCTTGGACAGGTAGCCGTATACCACCGGCTCTTTGTAGTTGGGATTGAGCCCGGTCCGCTGCCCGCTGCCGTCACAGGCAAGAAAGAGCAATGCACCGACGACGAGGAAAAAGAACAAAGTAGAAAGTCCCAAGTCCGACTTTGCCATTTCCCCTTTCCCCTTTCCCCTTCGAGCAGGAAGCAGTGCCGGGCCCGGCTGCATTGCCGACTCAGTCAAGTCGGATCGGCATCAGCAGGAACGTCTGCTCGGTGTCCGGCTTGTCCTCTACCGGCTTGAACAGGCCCGCGGAGAGCGGGTTTGACAGCTCGACCGCCACCTTCTCCGACTGGAGCCGCCGGAGAATCTCCAGCATGTAGCTGGCGTTGAACCCGATGCGTACCGGCTCGCCGGTGTAGTCGCACTCGGTCTCTTCCTCGCTCCGGCCCACGTCGGGCGTTTCCGCCTTCAGCCCGAGCTTGCCCTTGGAGAAGTCGAGTGCGACCAGCCGCCCGACCGGGTGCGCGAACACCGCGGCCCGGCGCAGCGCCGCCGCGAAGACCTCGTGCTCGACCAGCGCCTTCGCCGGGTAGCCTTTGGGTATCACCCGTTCATAGTCGGGGTACGGGCCCTCAATCTGCCGGGTGATGATTGTCGCGTTCTGGAACACGAACCCGACCTTGGCCGGGTCCATGTGCACGGTGAACTTCTCCTCGCCGCGCGGGAACAGCGGAAACACCTTAGGCGAGATGATTATCTTCAGCTTCCCGGCGAACTTGCCCTTGCGGCTGATAAAGGCGAGACGGTGGCCGTCGGTGCCAACCATGCGGGTTTCGGTCTTGGAAACTTCCCAGTTGATGCCGGTCATGGCCGGCCGGGACTCGTCCTTGGTGGCCGCGAACGACACGGTCTCGAACAACTCGAACCAGGTTGAGAGCGGAAACTCCATGGTCACGCCCTCGGGCAGCTTCGGGACCTCCGGGAACTCGGACGGGTCGAGACTTACGAGCGACGCCTTCACCCGCCCGGCCTCAAGACCGAGGCTCCGTTCCGTACTTGCCAGCTTGATGGTCGGCGCGCTGATCTCACGCACGATCTCGGCCAGCTTCCGGCCCAGCACCACGACCGTACCGTCCTCGGACGGACCTTCCAGCGTGAAGGTCCGGCGCACGTACGTGTCGAGGTCGGTCCCGGCCAGCGCCAGCTTGCCGTTGCTCACGTCGAGCGTGATGTTGTTCAGAACCGGATAGGCAGACTTGCTCGGCAGCGCGTTGGTTACGCCCGCGAGCAACTCTGCAAAAATACTACGATCTATCTCACAGCGCATCGTGTCTCCTTTGTCAGCAAGGCGTGTTACTCCCTATACTTCTACCCGATTCCGCCCCAGTGTCAAGCTCAGTCACGGACCCGGCAGCCGAAATGGGAATTTGCTACCAAGATACAAGGACAGGAGGCTACTTCGGGACGGTCACGCTGTGCGCACGCTTGGCGCTCTTAGAGAATGGCCAACCGCCAATATTCGAGGATTGAGGTTTCCCCGCAATCAACCTCGCTCTTCCTTGAAGTCCTCTTCTGAAAAGAGCCCCTGCTTATCCTTGACCAACTGGCTGACCTTCAGTTCGGCCTCGGCCAGCTTCTCTTTGCATGCCCGGGCGAGTTGCACCCCGCGCTCGAAGAGCGCCAGGGACTTCTCAAGGGCCAGGTTACCGGCTTCGAGCTGCTTGACAATACCCTCAAGCTCGGCCAGCGCCTTCTCGAAATCCATCGCCTCGGTCGGCTTCTCGCTCTTTGACATAGTCTAGTAGCCTCCAGTATCCGTCCCGCCAGTTCGTTCTACCCGGCAGCCAATCGAACCATCTGAGACCCGGAGCGAAATGTCTTCGCCGGTCCTGACCTGCCCGGTCCGGCTCACAACTGAGCCGTCAGGCTTGAGGCAGATGGAATAGCCCCGGTCCAAACTCGCCAAAGGGCTCAGTGCGTCCAGCCCGGCCCCGGTCCGCCCGAGCCGAGCGCCCTGCCGGGACAGAAACGCCAGTACCGGCTTCTCCAGTCGTGCCGCCAGGTCTTGCAGGGCAACCTTGCGGCGCAAAACCTGCGCCACCGGGCTCTGCCGGTTCAGCCTCTCGTCCAGCGTGGTCAGGGCGGCAACCGCGTGCCGCAGGGCCGTCCTTGTCGCTCCTTCGGCTCCGACCGTCATCCGCTCGACGCTGTGCCCGAGTTCGGCCACGCGAGCGGCCATCAGGTCAAACGCACGGTGCCGTGCCAGTTCATCGACTGCCTGCTCTTTCTCGAACAGGACCTGCTGCAAACCCACAAGCAGTTGCGCCGCGAGGTCTGAGAGACGGGTCTCCAGCTCCTCCCATGCTGTGGCCACCAATTGTGCCGCGGCGGTCGGGGTCGCCGCGCGCACGTCGGCCACGAAGTCGGCAATCGTGAAATCGGTCTCGTGCCCGACCCCGGATATGACCGGCACGCGCGACGCGGCAATCGCCCGGGCTACGATCTCCTCGTTGAATGGCCAGAGGTCCTCAATCGAACCGCCTCCCCTGCCGACAATCACCACGTCAATCTCCGGCCTTGCGCACAGGGTCGCGATGCCTTCGGCAATCTGCTCCGCCGCTCCTTCGCCCTGGACTTGAGCCGGAAACAGCACGACCTTCACGTGCGCCTTATGCAGGCGCAAGGTTCGCAGCATATCGTGGACAGCCGCGCCGGCCGGCGAGGTGACGATGCCGACGACGCGCGCCAACTTCGGCAGCGCCCGTTTTCTCTCGGTCGCGAACAGGCCTTCCTTTTCGAGCTTGCGTTTGAGCTGCTCGAACGCCTTCTGCAGGGCGCCGAGGCCCTTGGGTTCAATCGTGTCGAGGATGACCTGGTACTTACCGGACGGCTGGTACACCTCGAGCCGGCCGTGGCCAATGACAAGCAGCCCATCCTCAAGCGCGAACCTGAGCCGCGCTGCGGAGTGGCGAAAACAGACCGCCTGCAACTGGGAACCTTCGTCCTTCAGAGCAAAGTAGAGATGGCCGGACGGGTAGGCCTTGAAGTTCGAGACTTCGCCCTCAATCCAGACGTCGGAGAAGTACTCACCCAGCATCCCGGCAACCAAGGTATTGACCTGGGATACCGTTAGGACTTTGCGCTTGGCCGCGGCTTCCATGGCCGATGAGTTAGAAGTTAGGAGTTAGCAGTTGGGAGAACTACCCAGAGCGGTTTCTCACTGCTAACTGCTAACTGCTTACTCCTAACTCTTCTGATACTCGTAGAACCCCTTACCGGTCTTGCGACCCAGATACCCGGCCGCGACCATCCGCTTCAGGAGCGGGCTGGGCCGGTACTTGGAATCGCCAAGGTCGGTATGGAGGACGTTCATGATAGCCAGACAAACGTCGAGACCGATGAGGTCGGCCAGAGCCAGCGGGCCGATGGGATGGTTCATGCCCAGCTTCATCACCGTATCGATTGCCTCTTTGTCGGCCACGCCGGTCTCAAGGCAGAATATCGCTTCGTTTATCATCGGCAGCAGCACACGGTTGGACACGAACCCGGGTGAATCGTTGACGACAACCGGGGTCTTGCCCAGTTCCTTTGACAGGGCCACTATCTCGTCGGTGACCGCAGGCAGTGTCCCCAGTCCGCGCACGACCTCGACCAGTTGCATCACCGGCACCGGGTTCATGAAGTGCATGCCGATGACCTTGCCCGGCCGCTTCGTCGCGGCGGCAATCGCAGTCACCGAGATTGTGGACGTATTGGTCGCGAGAATAGTCTCCGGCCCGCACAGGCTGTCCAGCTTGCAGAACAGCTCGCACTTCAACTTCAGATTCTCGGTCGCAGCTTCCACGACGAGGCCGCAGTCCTTGAGGGCGGCAACGTCCTGGCTCGGTTTGATTCGTGCCAGCACCGCATCCGCGGCGTCCTGCGTCAGCTTGGCCTTCTCGACCAGGCGGCCCAGCGACTTCTTCACCGCGGCCAGTCCCTTATCGAGGAACTTCTGGTCGATGTCGTTCAGCACTACGTCGTAACCGGCCATGGCGAATACCTGGGCGATGCCGTTGCCCATGGTGCCGGCGCCGACTACTCCAACTTTCCGATTCATAATGGCTCCTTTGGGTTCGAACTCAAGCTACACTATATGAAACCGCTTCGGTGTCAAGCCGAGCAGTCACGCCTGCGCGACCCACCGGAGGCACGGGCCGGACCGAAGGAAGACAAGGAACCCGGTCGCCCGCAGGGACGATGACAGACAGACAGACCCGCCAATCGGTAGCCTCTTATCCGAAAGATGAACCACCGCCCGGCTCCGGCACTCCGCATTCGGTAGCTTTCATTCGGCAGATGAACCACCGCCCGGCTCCGCAAGGACCGTCTCCAGCAGATACACGAGCGCCCGTACCAGGTACAACATGCTCCTCTCCTCCCTTCCGATGTTGACCGTCAACAACCGCACCCGCGCGGGCGGAGTCCGGCAGCGGGACCCCGCCCGCATCGTTCGTAGCCTTCTCACGGCGCGACTGGTGCCGCGACGTTGAAGACCTGGGTCCGGATGGCCTGCAGCACTGCCTGCGTCAAGCCTCTTGCGGTCCACTTTGTGATCAGGACCGCTGCTTCCTTCGCCGCCGATTCGCCGGACATTTCGGTCTCGTGCGTGATGTGCCAGAGCTCGCGCCCGAAGTCGAGGTAGAACGGGTACTGAATCACCGATACGCCCGCGGCGTCGCACGTCTGCTTGACCTGGATTTCCATCGAGACGATGGAGACAATCTGGGCCTGCACGTGCTCGAACATCTTCGGCCGCTTCAGGTCCAGCACCGTCTTGATCCGCGCGGTATCAAACCCGATGTCCCAGTTCGCAATCCGCCTGGTTGGATCATTGTGAGCCATGATAATCACCTCCTCTCTGTGGCAGGGTTCGCAGTCGCCACTCGGCCGTGCCGGGTTGGCTGCCGCTTCCGGCTACGGCTTTTGGGACGGTCCACTCTGGACGTCCCTCTCCGAATTGTCAAAGAGCGGTGTATTTCGCCTTCACGAAGCAATCTGCCTTTTGGCTCGGGAATAATGCACCCCGCAAAAAGACAGGGGCGCGAGTTGCGCCCCTGGAGGCTGTGGCCTCAGATTATCTATACCACAAGCGTGCAGGATCGTCCTTTTCGCTAAGATGTCTGAGCTGTCGTCCATGCCTCGTGTCTTCGTGGCCGATTCCGCGTCGGGGCATTCTGCATTTTGATATTTGCATTTTGCACTTTGACTTGCGCGTCCTACGCGCGCTGTGGCAGATGTCCTGCCGAATCAAGGCCAAGCAGCTTCTTCACGTCCAGTTCCGGACACCGGGCCTTGAGCTTGCGGAACTTGTGGTTCACCATGACCGCAGCCTCCAGTACCGGCCGCAGGGAATCGGCGAACTGCAGAAACCCCTGCAGGAAGTCCTCGACCGCGGGTTCCGTGCCCTTGTGCAGCAGGGCGACATACTCCTCCATCGCCGCCATTTCCGCCTCACACGGCGTCGAGCATCCGGGACAATCAAGCACCATCTGGTCTCCTTTCTGCCCCAACGGCCCCTTCATCCGGCCCCATCCGCCGCCGCAGTTCGGCGAGACCCCGGCGAAAGTCGCTCTGCAGGGTCCCGGGCTTGCGGCCGGTCAGAAGGGCCAGCTCTTTGTAGGTCATTTCCTCGCAGCAGTGGCCGAGCACTGCCACTCGTTGTTCTCGGGAGAGCGGCGCGACCATGCGCAGCACCTCCTCCTCGGCC
>JAPLUO010000126.1 GCA_026397595.1 Caldifarciminota bacterium | reverse complement strand
AGATAATCCCGAAGAGACTCTGACAGAAACTTCGACTTAGGCTCCAAGAGAAACTCGAACAGAAACTTCAACAGAGGCTCCAAGAGAGAGACCAACAGAGGCTCCAACAGAAACTCCAAGAGAAACTCCGACAGAAACTCCGCGAGAAACTCCAACAAATACTCCATCAGATACTCCGTCTTAGACTCCAACAGAGATTCCGTCTTAGAATCTGTCATAGCCTGTTTTCCACGCGTCTCGCGACCTCCGAAACCCGCACCCGCGCGAAGCCCTCCAGTTCCGCCAATCGGGAATCGGCAATCCCGTAGTCCCCATCGTGTCCGAAACCTCGCCCCCGGCGACAACTCGGCACCTGAACCAGAACCTCGGCCCAAACCGCCAATCGGAGATTCCTGTCGCGTCTGCTTGACTCTGCCACCGTTTCCCGCTATAACTCCTGCGTGTATTGCTGGGTCAGTACGACTCGAATAGTGATGCCCATGACATACGGGCGGGAGCAGAGACCATGAAAGCAAAGCGGCCACGGCTGAAGAAGGTCGAACGGGAGTCGGTCGCGATTGTACCGGAGCAGATTGAGAAGCTGAAGGAGCTGTTCCCTGAAGCGGTCAGCGAGGGCAAGGTTGACTTCGACAAGCTCAGGCAGACGCTGGGCGACGAGGTCAACGCCGGGCCGGAACGCTACTCATTCACTTGGGCGGGCAAGCGCGACTGCATCAAGCTGCTTCAGGTCCCCAGCCGCGCTACGCTCGTACCGAGCCCCGGCGAATCCATTGACTGGGACACGACCAACAACGTCTTCATCGAGGGCGAGAACCTTGAAGTCCTGAAGCTCCTCTACAAGGCCTACTACGGCCGGGTGAAGATGATTTACATAGACCCGCCGTACAACACCGGCAAGGACTTCATCTATCCGGACAACTACGCGGACCCGCTCGACACCTACCTGCGCCTGACCGGCCAGAAAGACTCGGAAGGCAACGTCCTCACCAGCAACCCGGAAACCAGCGGCCGCTATCACTCGTCATGGCTCTCGATGATGTACCCGCGCCTCTTCGTAGCCCGCCAACTCCTACGCGACGACGGCGTCATCTTTGTCAGCATAGACGACAACGAAGTTCACAACCTCCGCGCGGCGATGAACGAGGTATTCGGCGAAGAGAACTTCCTGACGACCGCGATATGGCAGAAGGTATTCTCACCAAAGAACACCGCGAAGTACTTCTCAGAAGACCACGACTACGTCGTTATCTATGCCCGCGACAAGGCGGCATGGCTACCATTCCTGATGCCACGAACTGAAGGAGCCGATGCTCGCTACGGGAATCCAGACGATGACCCGCGCGGGCCGTGGACATCGAGCGACCTGACCGCACGCAACTACTACAGCCGGGGCAAGTACGAAGTCACCGGGCCGACTGGCAAGAAGTTCGGTCCAGGCGTCGGCCGCTACTGGCGACAGACGTACGAGAAGTTCCTTGAACTCGACAAAGACAAGCGCGTCTGGTGGGGCGCGGATGGAAACAACATGCCGCGACTGAAGCGGTTCCTATCCGAGGTAAGGCAGGGCATCGTGCCGCAGACGCTCTGGACGTACGACGAGGTCGGACATACGCAGGAGGCCAAGAAAGAGTTGCTGGAGTTCGTGAAGTTCGATGACACGGACAACGTGCTTGATACGGTGAAGCCGACGCGCCTTCTCCAGCGGATGCTGCATCTGACGACAAGTCCGACCGAATACGACGTGGTGGTCGATTTCTTCGGCGGCAGCGCGCCGACCGCCCACGCCGTAATGAAGCAGAATCTCGGGGACGGCGGGAATCGGCGGTACGTGTGCGTGCAACTGCCGGAGCCGTTGCCTTCGCCCGAGAAGGAGTTGAAGACCATAGCGGACATCGGCAAGGAGCGGATTCGGCGGGTGATTGCGAAGATGAAGAAGGAGCGGGAGGGGAAGCTGGCGACCGATGGGCCGCAGGATTTGGGATTCCGGGTGTATAAGCTGGCCGAGAGTAATATGAAGCCGTGGAAGGGGACCGACGAGAAGGACCCGGAGAAGTACGCGAAGACGATGGAGATGTTCCTTGACCCGCTGGTCGAAGGCTGGAAGCCGGAGAATGTGATTGCCGAAGTCACGCTGAAAGAAGCCGGGTTCGGGCTGAACTGCCGGGTCGAGGAAGTGGAACCGCAGATGAACGCAGATGGACGCAGATGGACGCAGATTGAGTTCCGAACCCAGACCCAAATCCTCCATCGGCGTTGCTCTGCGTGCATCGGCGGTTGCCCCGACCGTTTATCGGGTCACGGATGAGGACAAGGAGCAGTTCTTCTACATTTGCCTTGATGACAAGGTGCGGCTGGAGGACGTGAAGTTCCTGAACCTGACCCGCGACATGCTCTTCGTCTGCCGTGACGTAGCCTTGGACGACGAAACCGCCGCCAACCTGGCCTTGCAGTGCAGGTTGAGGACGATATAGCGGCGTATGTCAGATGGAGTCTCACCTTGGAGGGCACTGAGCCTCAAGAGAGGGCACGGGAGGGACATGTGATTGAGAAGATCGTAGCCATAAAGAACGTCGGCAAGCTGCTAGACTGCTCACTCAGAACGTCCGGCACATGGGATGGCAAGCTGGCCCGGACAACACTCATCTACGCCGACAATGGCGCTGGCAAGACTACCCTTGCGAAGGTGCTGGCTTCGCTCGCCAGTCAGGATGTCGCACTGATAATGGGGCGCAAGACCCTTGGCGCAGCGGACTCTCCTAAGGTCGAACTCAAGACGTCCGGCGGCTACTGCAAGTTTGAAAATGGGGCGTGGCAGGGCCGACTGGATAAGGCAGAGATCTTCGACGCAGACTTCATAATGCGCAATGTCCATGCGGGCGACCATGTGGCGACGGAGCACAGGCAGAATCTATGCAAGTTCAGCCTGGGGGAAACCGCAGTGGCACTGTCCAAGAAGGTCGACGAGACCGACGACTCCATGAGGGAAGTTGATTCGCAGATGAGGGACAAGAAACAGCACATCCTACCTCGAGTGGTCGAGAACATGGACTTCGAGTTGTTCCTTAGGCTGCCGCCTGATGATCAGGTCTTGCAGAAGATTGAGGAGAAGAAGGTAACGATCTCGCGCTTGGAGAAGGCAGACTCCATTCTAGAGAAGGGCCTCCTTGCTGAAGCATGCAAGCCCGAATTCGACCGCGCAGCCCTATCAGAAGTGCTGTCGTCCAGCCTTGCCGACGTGTCTCGAGATGCTGCAAATCGTGTCAAGCGCCACATCGCGGAGAACCTCGACGAAAAAGGGGAGAAGTGGCTGGACTATGGGCTCGGCAAGATCCATGAGAACAGGTGCCCCTTCTGCGGGCAGGATGTCCGCAGTTGCGAGTTGACCCAGGCTTATGGGCAGTACTTCAGTGACGCCTATCGGGATTTCAAGCTGCGACTCCAGAGCGCTTCGGATAAGGTCGAGCGGTGCCTTTCCGCTGACAGCCTCTCCGCAGTCACCGAGGCGATTGCCTCCAACCAAGGACTCTGGCAATACTGGAAGGACCACATTCAGTTCGAGCTCGCAGAGCCGGACCGCGAGGGTCTGACGGCCCGGTGGCGGGCTGCTAGTGCTGCCATTCTGGAGGTCCTTAAGCACAAGCTCAGCGACCCATTGACCATCTTCCCGCTTGGCGCGGAACTGGAAGCCCAGGTTAAGGTTATTGAGGAGATCCTCCGCGATGTCGAGGGCTACAATGCTCTCGTGCGCGGAGCCAACACTCATATTACGGCACGGAAGGGCGAGGTCTCTCGGGGCAATCTCGACGCTGAGCGCATGGCTTTGGCCAGTCTGCGGAACCAAGCTCGGAGACACGAGGAGCCAGTCGCGACACTCTGCCGTGAGTACCTTGCTCTAGTGCAGCAGAAAGACGACCTTGCAGCCGAGAAGAAACGCACGAAGGCGGAACTGGACAAACACCTGAAGGCGTTCGCTAAGACGTATGTGGGTGAGCTGAACAAGAGTCTGAAATCACTGTACGCCGACTTCACGCTGGGGCAGGCGGCCCGCGAGCTTGTCAACTTCAAAGGCCGCAAGGCGAACCTCGACTACGGGCTCGTGATTCGGGGCGTGCCGGTCGCTCTGGGGACGCCGGACTGCCCTGCCGACAGACCATCATTTCGGAACACACTGAGCGAAGGCGACAAGGGCACGCTTGCTTTCGCCTTCTTTCTGACCAAACTGAACCGTAGTCCTAACCTAAGCGACACGGTTGTAGTGCTCGACGACCCCATCAACAGCTTTGACGCAAACCGCAAGAGTGCGACGGTCGCGGAGATCCGGAGGCTCTCGGAGAGGGCAGGACAGGTTCTAGTCCTAACTCATGATATGAGCTTCGCATCACTCGTGCGTGCCGACATCGAGGATGTCCTCTTCCTGCAGCTCCGCTACGATGGTCCCGCCTCGGTCGGGATTGCGGAGTGGGATGTTGACCGGGTCACGGCGGACAAGTACTACCGCACCTATCTCGCCGTGCAGGACTTCGTGGACGACCGCGCTAACAACCTCGACAGAGTGGCGTCTGACCTGCGAACCTTGCTCGAAGCGAATCTTAGGATGCGATTCCCGGTGGAGTTCTTCGGCAAGAAGCTCTGGCTTGGCCAGATGGTCGAGGCCATCCGGAACTCGTCTGCGGGCGACCGACTCCACTGTATGTACGACAGACTGGGGGACCTAGAAGAACTTCTCAGTTACAGCAGGAAGTTCCATCATGATAATGGTAACGCGGCAGGACAAGTGCCTGTGCATGCGGAGCTGGTTGAGCACGCCAAAAGGAGTCTCCTGTTATGTGGCAGTTGACGGCCCTTGCGGAGAAGCCCGCTTCCGTGTCTAAGGAGGATTGATGATTGAAGCGCTCTCGGTGCTTGCCGGACTTGTTGTCGGTGGTGTCGTCTCTTGGCTCTGGTCTCGCGCGCACACACGGTCAGTCCTCCAGAGGCGATACGGTGAACTCGAGACCAAACTGAGTGCTGCGGAGTCGACCGCCGCTGCACATGTTGAGCGCTACCAGCGTGCCGAGACGGCGCTGGCGGAGGCTCAAGACATGAAAGGCAAGGAGTCCAACGCCCGTATCGCAGCGGAAACCCGTCTTAGCGAATCGCAGAAGGCACTCGGGGAGCAGAGGAAGTTGCTGGAAGAAGCGCTGGTCCGAATGAAGGAGTCGTTTGATGCACTTGCGGCCAGCGCCTTGAAGAGCAACAATCAAGCATTCATCGAACTCGCGCACGCCTCTCTGGAGGGTGTCTTGATGGAAGCGAAGGGGGACCTTGGCACGCGACAGGAGGCTATCAGCGGCCTAGTGAGACCTCTGAAGGAATCGCTGGACAAGTTTGACAGCCGCATCCAGGACCTAGAGCGCGTCCGCCAAGAAGCTTACGGCGGCATTACACAGCAGCTCGATTCCCTGCGTTTGGCGCACCAGGGCCTGCAGAAGGAAACGTTGGCCCTCGTGAACGCATTGAAGCGCCCCCAGGTCAAGGGACGGTGGGGAGAAATGACTCTCAGGAACGTCGTCGAACTGGCCGGTATGTCAGACCGTTGCGACTTCAGCGAGCAGCCGAGCTTCAACACGGAGGAGGGCCGACAACGCCCAGACCTGACAGTGAATCTACCCGGCGGCCGCGTGATAGCCGTGGACGCGAAGGTGCCACTGGCCGCGTTCATCGAAGCCTTCGAGGCGGGCGACGACGAGACGCGAAAGATGAAGCTCAGCGAGCACACGCGTCTGGTGCGCGCCCACATGAAAGACCTTGCCTCTCGTGCCTATTGGAGTCACTTCAAGACGAGCCCAGACATAGTCGTGATGTTTCTGCCGGGCGAATCGTTCTTCAGCGCTGCGGTCGAACAGGACCAGGCATTGATGGAGGACGGATTCAAATCCAGAGTCATGATAGCTACGCCTACCACTCTCATTGCCTTGTTGCGGTCGGTCGCACTAAGCTGGCAGCAACAGGTGGTGGCTGAGAACTCACAACGCATCTGGGACGCCGGAATGGAATTGTACGAGCGGATAGCGACCTTCACAGAGCACATTGACGATATCAGGGCTGGTCTGGATCGCGCAACGGGAGCGTATAACCGTGCCGTTGGCTCGTGGGACAGCAGGATTTCCCCCAGTGCCCGCAAGCTCAGGGAACTGGGGGGCGGAGTTCCAAAAGGAGACCTTGCCGAACTCAAGCTGGCTGAGACTTCGCTACGAGAACTCCCGCATCCTTCTGGTTCCGAGGGAAGTAATTCCGCAGAGACCCCGGCATAGCTGACGCCCTAGATGCTCTTCCCCTTTGGCGCGAGTCAAGAACACCAGCTTCAGGCGATGCCTGCCGCGGGTGGCTCGGCCCTGCAGCGCAGGTTGAGGACGATATGAAGCCGCCGAAGGACATCTGTCGCGCACCGCGGAATCGCACTCTGACCCTGACCGAACAGGAGCGGCTTGGATTCCTTCCAAAACTCATCAGGCTGAGCGGCCCGGTGGAGTTCGACGGGATTCAGAACCGGACAATCAGTCAGAACCTGACTGACGTCTTAGGCTGGCTGCCGGCTCAGTTCGTAGACCTTCTGTTCCTCGACCCGCCGTACAACCTGACCAAGACGTACAACGGGAGCACGTTCTCAAGACAGGCGACCGGCGAGTATGGAACATGGTTTGAGTCCTGGTTCGTGCCGCTGCTGAAGACGCTGAAGAGCAGCGCCTCGGTTTACGTCTGTGCCGATTGGCGTTCATCGGGTGTCGTTCAGTCCATGCTGGAAACGCATCTCAAGGTGCGCAGCCGCATAACCTGGGAGCGCGAGAAGGGCAGGGGGGCACGGACGAACTGGAAGAACTGCACGGAGGACATTTGGTTTGGCACTGTCTCAGACGACTACCACTTCAATGTGGACGCAGTCAAGCTGCGGCGTCGTGTGATTGCCCCGTACAGGGATTCGGAAGGACGCCCGAAAGACTGGACGGCCACTCCGGTTGGAGCCACGCGCGACACGCATCCATCGAATGTCTGGACCGACATGACAGTCCCGTTCTGGTCAATGCCCGAGAACACGGACCATCCTACACAGAAGCCGGAGAAGCTCCTGGCGAAGATAATCCTCGCCAGCAGCCCACCAGATGGAGTCGTCCTTGACCCATTCCTCGGTTCCGGCACGACGTCGGTGGTAGCGAAGAAGCTCGGCCGTCGCTATGTCGGTATCGAACAGGACGCCGACTACTGCTGCCTGGCTGAGAAACGGCTGGCACTCGCCGAACGTGCCCACACCATCCAGGGTTATGCGGGAGGTGTATTCTGGGAGCGGAATTCGGCCCCGGCCGCGCGCAGCACTCCACTATACAGGCAGCCAGCCGACATGCCTCTTATGTTCGATGCCAGAGCGAAGGAGCCCCATGATGGAAAGAAGTAAGGTGTTCGCCCCGCAGGAGCACCGCCGGATTGAGAAAGCAGTCGTCGAGATGCTCAACCTGCAGCCCGACTTCCTCTCGGCGCGTACTGCAGAGAGCACGCGCGCGGTCGGCGACGCTATTCAGAGCATCCTGTCCGAGCACTTTCAGTCGCTGCTGGGCGAGCACTGCGCTGAGTACTCGGCCCAGTTCGCCCGTCGAGCCATGGCCGACCTGGCATTCAAGGACCGCGACGGCTTCTACCACGTCGTTGACGTCAAGACCCATCGGCTCGGGACGCAGTTCAACATGCCCAACCTTACGTCGGTCGAGCGCTTGGCTCGGTTCTACGAGGATGACCACAACTACTTCGTCCTATTGCTGGTTAAGTACGCCGTGACCGACGTGCAATTCCGCGCTGAGGAAGCGCATTTCGTCCCCATCGAGTTTCTGTCTTGGGACTGCCTGACCCTCGGCGCGTTGGGTTGGGGGCAGGTCCAGATCGCCAACGCCAATGTGATTCGGGTCAACGAAGGCTACTCGCGCAGGAAGTGGATGCTCCAACTCTGTGATGCTCTACTGGAGTTCTATCCTCGTGAGATTGGCAAAGTGAAGGAGCGAATCGAGCACTTCAGGCGCGTGAAGCAGATGTGGGAAAGCAAGGATGACGACTGAAAGACGCCCGTCGACCGCGCGCGCGGCAATGCTGACTGAGCAGCAGTAATGCTGAAAGGGCATTCCTGCGGTCAGGTCTGTCTGCGCAGGCGCAACCGCAGTACTTGATGCGCAGACTCGCTCGGGCCCATCCTGACCGATATTCCACCCGGATAACCGATGGTATATCAGCAAGTTATGCCGCTCAGCCCTTACTTGATGGATACTTGATGGCCTGCTCGATTAGGTTTGGATTAGGTTTGGCGTCCAATCCCGACCTAATACCCTAAAGGCGCGATGCTCTTCCGCTTCGACGCCAATCAGGAATACCAGCTTCAGGCGATAGCCGCGGTCGTTGACCTGTTCGAGGGGCAGATGCGCGTGGAAAGGGACCTGTCGTTCGAACTGGGCGCGTCGTTCCCCGCAGTGCCGAACCGGCTGGAGTTGGACGAGGCGACGGTTCTCGCCAACTTGCAGAAGGTACAGGTCGTGAACGGGTTGAAGCCGGATGAGCGGCTGGAGTTGATTGAGGCACCGATTGACGCCGTGGCCGGGCCGAAGCAGGCTCGGTTCGGCAACTTCTCGGTCGAGATGGAGACTGGAACGGGCAAGACCTACGTCTACATCCGCACAGCGTTGGAGTTGTACCACCGATACGGAATGAAGAAGTTCATCGTTGTCGTGCCGTCGGTGGCCATCCGCGAGGGCGTGCTCAAGACGTTCGAGGTAACTCGGACGCACCTGCGCGACCTGTATCAGAACGTGCCGTACCGGTTCAGCGTCTACGACTCGGCCAGCTTGGCACAGGTGCGGCAGTTCGCGGTGTCGGACTCGGTCGAGTTCATGGTGATGACCATAGACTCGTTCAACAAGGCCTCGAACGTAATCCGGCAGAGTCGGGACCAATTGAGCGGGGAAGTACCGCTGCACATGGTACAGGCGGCAAGGCCGATTCTGATTCTCGACGAGCCGCAGAACATGGAGAGCGAGTTGAGCGTGCGGTCGCTGGCTGCGCTTGACCCGCTCTTTGCCCTTCGCTACAGCGCGACGCATCGGAATCCGTACAACCTCGTTCACCGCCTGACGCCTTTCGAGGCATACCGGCAGGGCCTGGTGAAGCGAATCGAGGTGGCGGGC
Source organism: Caldifarciminota bacterium (assembly GCA_026397595.1). Lineage (GTDB taxonomy): Bacteria > Hydrothermota > Tepidihabitantia > Tepidihabitantales > Tepidihabitantaceae > UBA2258. The sequence continues at coordinate 1,118 of JAPLUO010000126.1, read as the reverse complement.
GTCGAGCAAATAGACGACGCCAATCTGCCCTACCTGCGGCTTGAGGGCATCCGCACCGAGAAGACCAGGCTCTCGGCCCGCGTTGCCGTCCAGAAGTTGATGGCGGACAAGTCGGTCAAGGAGAAGGTCATCACGGTCCGGCCGGACGACAACCTGAAGGAACTGACCGGCCGGGACGACTATGCCTGGTTCACAGTAGACGAGATAACGAGCCGGTATGTCCGGTTCGGGAACGGCATCGAGTTGAAGCCGGGCGAGTCGCAGGGCGCGGACCGCGAGGCCATCTTCGCGGCCCAGATTGAGGACACGGTCAAGGAGCACTTCCGGAAGCAGCGCCGGCTCCGGGATAAGGGCATCAAGGTGCTTTCGCTCTTCTTCATTGACCGCGTGGACAACTACCAGAGCGAGGACGGCGTCATCCGTAGGCTTTTCAACCAGACGTTCGAGCGGCTCAAGGCTGAGCATCCGGACTGGCGCGACACGAGGGTCGAAGACGTGCAGGCTGCGTACTTCGCCCAGCGCCGGCATCGGGGCGGCGAGGTCGAGCTGCAGGACTCGACATCGGGCAGGTCCAAGGCGGACGAGGAAACCTACGACCTGATAATGAAGGACAAGGAGTCGCTGCTGTCGTTCCCGTTGCCCGAGGACGGCGAGGAAGCAAGGCGGCGCAAGCAGGTCAGCTTCATCTTCTCGCATTCGGCCTTGCGCGAGGGCTGGGACAACCCGAACGTGTTCCAGATATGCACGCTTAACCAGACCGCGTCGGAGATCAAGAAGCGACAGGAGGTCGGCCGGGGAGTGCGACTGGCGGTGAACCAACAGGGCGAGCGCGTGCGGGATGAAGACGTGAACGTGCTGACCGTCGTGGCGAATGAAAGCTACGAGCGGTACGTGGCGAGCCTGCAGCGCGAGACCGAAGAGGAGTATGGCAAGGATGGCCTTCCGCCGAGGCCGAACAATGCCCGGCATCCGGCCGTGGCCAAGTTGCGCAAGGCGCACATGCTGAAGCCGGAATTCAAGGCGCTATGGGAGCAGATTAAGCATAAGACCCGGTACAGCGTTGGCATTGACACGGAACGGCTGGTTTCTGAAGTCGTGGCCGAACTGGATTTAGCCGC
>JAPLUO010000222.1 GCA_026397595.1 Caldifarciminota bacterium | reverse complement strand
ATGAGCGCAGATGGACACAGATTGAGTCCCGAATCGAACCCGATTCTTGCGCCAATGCGGACGGCATTTTCCGTCGGTTGCCAAGAACTTGGCGGCCCCAGGACAGAGGCGGCGAAGAGAAACAACGTCGCGAAAACGACGATCCTGCACGCTTGTAGTACAGAGAACTTGGAGCGTACGGAACGGACTCCGGCCTTCACCCAACTCTGTGCTCTCCGTGACCTCTGTGGTTGATTCTATCTCGGTTCTTGGGCCCGTGCGGGCGCTTGACCGCCGACCTTCCATGCGCTACACTCGCCCGGCATGAACCTGGCGAAGTATCGGAATTTTCTGATGCGCGAGAAGTGGGTGTCGCTCAGGGACAAGGTAGACGTGATGGACCCGGCCACACAGGTACCGATTGGGTACTTCGAGCGGAAGATATTCAGCCTCCGGACTCTGTATCGTCTCTACGACCTCGCCGGTGAGGTGGAGATGATTGTCCAGAAGAAACTGCTGGCTGTCAGACGCACGTACAAGTTCTTCAGCGGGAATTCCACCGGCGAACCCGACGACGCCGCGCTGCTCGGGGAACTGAAGAAGAAACGCATCTCACTCAAACCCACTTACTGGTTCGAAGCGCCGGACGGCACGCGCCTGTTTGAAGTAAAGGGCAACTTCATCGGCCTGAAGTACGAGATTACGCAGGACGGCCGGGAGATGGGGAGCATCTCGCGGACGTTCTGGGCGATACGCGATACCTACGGGCTGAAGATAGAACCGGTCGTCACCGACCGCCTCGCGCTTCTCATTCTCTCCTCGGTGATAGTCATCCACGCCGTCCATGAGTCGCGCAAACGCCGGTGAAGGTCCTGACCTGATGTCCGGCACTCAACCGACGAACCGCTGGCATCCATGCCTCCTGCCGGACGACTATCAGCGCAAGGTTCGGCAAAGCCTCTCAGAATCCGACGATGCCGTCCGCGATACTCACCTGGAACCGGAAGAAGAGCAGGAAGGTGAAGACGGTGAAGGTCGGTCCGTCCCGTCCGCCTGACAGCGCGATGAGCAGCCCCACCGCGGTCATTCACGCTCGGATCCTCGCCTGGGGGCCGGTGCTGGTGAACGGCGGCACGGTGAGAGAGAGCTTCGTTGCTGGAAAGGCCTCAGTTTCGGTAATCATCACACCCAACGTTCCCGGCGACCTCGGGCAGGGTTTGTCGGCGCTTGAGCAGGAGCTCGTGGCTGCGGCGAATGCGGCGCAGGCACCCGGAACCAAGATCGAGGTCAAGGTCGAGCCGCTCGCGCTGCTGGGTCTGCAGGCCGTTGCCGAAGTCCGCGGCCCGACCGCTTGACGCAAGACGGCTTACGGCTTGCAGCCGACGGCTGACAGCGCCGCGCGTCAGGAATCGACTATTGTGTCAACGGGACCTAGCCGAGTCCGCGCAAGACCATCCGCGCCGCGCCCAATCTGGTTACGTGCCCCGGATTGTCAGCGCGATGTCACGACTGAATGGTTGCGTGCGACGCTTCGTCTGACGAAAGCTATCGCTTGGTCGATGCGGGCTTGTCGGAGACGACGGGGCAGTCGGGCTTCGTCTTCGCGGCGACGGCGGTGCGGGCCTGGTTCGCCGCCATAGCGACGAAGTCCATCGTGGGCAGGAAGACTTTCCCCCACGGACCATTACTGGTTGTCTCCGTCACGACCTGCCGCGCTACCCCGTAGAGGATGCTCGGCGCGTTCTGCACCAGCATCGCCGCTCGTATCTTCGGTTCGAGCCCCTCGGGCAGCACAAAGAACCCTACCAGCCTCAAGTCCAATTCGCACCGTGCGTTCGATGACTCCTGCTGTCCAACCCGGACCTCAAGCCGAACCATGAAGCGGCTGGGCGTTTCCTTGTGCAAGAGGACGTTTGGAGTTACATCCACTCGCTCACAAGGTGGGAGCTTGACGTCAAAGCCCTCACGGGCTCGATAGGTCAGGGCCTCTACAAAGAAGCTTTCAAGCTGCAACGGAACTTGTGGATTCATGGCGCACATCGTGGTTCACGGGCATTGCAGTGAGCGCACGTTTGCTCGCCCACAGCTCAGCTCCCGGCGTCATCTTCACCGAGGGAACCTCCAACCAGCAAGCATCGGTGTGGCGTGGATGCAAATGCAACGCCACGCGGGCGTCCAGCGCCAGCGCCACTTTGACGAGCGTCTCCACCGTGGGATTGAACGTCCCGTGGAACAGCCGCGTGACGTATGCGCGCGACGTGTCCAATCGCCGGGCCAGTTCAGCCTGGTTCACGCTCCGCTCGTCCATGAGTCGGCCAACGTCCTCGCTGAACGCGAGCTTCAAATATTCGACCCAGTACTTCGGGTCGAGATCGAAGCGACGCCGGAGTTTATCGTACCTGCTGTCGCGCTCAAGTTTCATAGTATCCTCTCAGTAATGCACTGTAAGTGCAAACGTTCCACTCGGACTATCTCCTTGTTGTACTCCTTGTTGCCGGACGGCTTCAGCCTGCCGTGCGTGCACACCACTAACCGACCTTGGTGCAGGAAGCAGAAGAGCCTGGCTCTCGAATTGTGCTCCTTCACTTCGTAGACGTCGCCGCGCAGGTGTTTGAACCGTGCCTCGTTACGCATTCTCCATCCGACTTCAGCGACCATGGCCAGAGTCGCCATCAGGTGCCTCTGCGCCCGTTCCGGCAGTCCATCTACGAAGTCGACCGCGAGGCAACGACCATCTACCACCAGCGCGCACACCGAGGTCTCGCAGCCGGATTCCAACTCCCGCAGCGTCAACGTATGTTAATGTATGAGTTTACTAAGTCAAGCTCGGCTTTGGGTCACCCTGCATTAGCTCATTGCGTCCCAGCCCTCGATAGGGGTTGCCGGATTCGGACTATCATCGCGACATTATGGAGAATCGGGGTGCGGAGTCAAGCAAGCACCCGACAGGTGGTTCTTCATGCAGGTGTCCCCGGATTTGTGGTTTGGGATTTGGAGTTTCCCGCGAAGCGGGCTTGGGGTTTGGAGTTTGGGGGTCTCGCGCCGAGCGCGGAGCCGTTAGCCGCTAGCTGTCAGCCGTAAGCCGTCGGCCCACACGTGCGGTGTCTTGGCCTTGGGCGGGTCCTTGTGCAGCTTCAGCATCGTCTCGACCAGACCGACCATCTTGCCACGCCGCGCCTTGACATCGCTCAGAAATATGGGAAGTGTCCCTCGCCGGTCCCGATGCAGCTCAGGTTTCCCCGGGCCAGTGCCGGCTTCATGATATTGGCCGCGTCCATGCTCCCCTCGGCACTGCCCGCGGCGCGCGTCAGGAATCTCTTATTGTGTCACCGGGACTTCAAAGAACGCGAGCTGCCATGCTGGTAGAAGGTCAAGCGATTATCAGCGGGAGGCCCAGAGAGTCAACGGCCACCTGGTCACTGGAAACTCGCGGCCCTCGCCCGCGCCTTGCCGCCGGCATCGAATCGGGTGACTGTCGGTCCGCTCTCGGCTTACGGCTCACGGCTTACCGCTCCTGCGAATCTGCAATCTACAATCTGCAATCTGAAATGCCTATGGCCGTTAGCTGTTGGCCGTAGGCCGTCAGCCATCGGCTCAGCCGTGTCAATAATCATTTACTGTCCCCCGAATTCCCGTGTCCCCCGAATTCCCTCGATGGTAGAGTAATGACCAAGTCCTCAGCAGCCATACAGAGTCTCGATGACGGCGTGTTGGTCGCGTAGACGAGGCAGATGGCCATGCGGAGTTGGGGCGGGGCCCGATGCCCAAGACGCGTGCAGGATGTCGATAGTCTTCTGCTGTGTCATAGGTAATCTCCAGTATTCAGACGTCAGGTGGACCAGTTATGGCTGGTCGCTACGCGGGCGTGGTGGCCGCGCTACATAGTACTCGCCGAAGGTTACCACCAGCGCCGTCGACTCTAGCTTGGGCGGCTCCGAAGGCTGGACTGTCGAGAATATCTCCGCCTTGCCGTGTTCCTCTAGAAGGCTCTGCAGAGTGGCCAGGAATTGCTCCAACTCATTGCCCTGACCACGTCCCAGATGTGTCACGACCCAATCCCTGATCTGCCCCTCCGTCGGGCACTCGTCCGCAGAAATGACGAACTCCGGCTCAAATGATAGGGTCCCGGTGTGATGCTCCGAACTCTTGTGCTGGTCATTCATGCGTCCTCCAAATGTAGGCGATTATAGGAGGAGCAGGCATTGGTGTCAAGGCTGCTGGCGCGTGCTGGCGTGTGCTAGCTGGCGTTTGATAGCGGTGTTGGGCTTGAGCTGCGACGTCATCGCCCCGAAGCCGGGCGGAACTGGGGGCGAGTCCCAACATGACCTTGTCGCGGCCTCGGGCCAGAAATTGGGAAAGTGTCCCCTTTCTCCCTCCCCGGAATTCGCGTCGGCACGGCAGGCACTACCTGTGTTTCCGTTTCTCCTTCAGACTCGACCTGAAGCGAGCCAACTCCTGGGCCGAGTGGTCGAAGAAGTCGATTGTGTTGCTGTACTTTGTTTCAGTCCCCAGTGGCATGACGTGCCCAGACAGGAACCTCAGGAGTTTCTCTCGGCGCCCTTCGCCGTCGCGACAGGGCGTCATCGACTTGAAGAAGAATGCCGCGGGCCAATCCACTACTTTGGCCGGCACGCTCCTTCCGTTTCTCATCGGCACGTCGTAGTCGAGCATCTCGTGTGTCTCGTGGCGGCGTCCCTCCAAGAGCATCTGAATGGCGATGGTCGTTCTAGGCGTAGCGTGTATCCCAATCCACTCTGCCTTGTCGTACCACGCCGCAGCATCGGTCACTGCCTGTCCCATGACGACGTTGCGCTTCTTGTTCACGTAGAATGCTCCTATCGCGACCGAGCCGCGAAAGATGAGGCCGTGGATTAGAGAATCGAGAAAGAACCTCCGCAATATGCGAAAGAAAGCGGTAACGTGAGGAAGTACCGGCCCCTCCTCACCGGTCGCGTAGGCGATTAGGATCGTGTCATTGAAGGTGAAGAGGCTGATTGCCTCACGTCTGACCTCGCCCTGTTGGTTACTTATCTTCTCGTCAAGCTGCGTCAGGACACGCTCCTGCACTCCCATGAACCGCTTGACTTCCGCGTCGCCATAGCTAGCAGCACCAAGCGCGTCCAGAACCGCAACGATACCGTACCGCTTCTTGCGTTCCTGCATTATTGCAGGCATTCTACAGGTACCATCGCGGGCATGCTAGCGGCCAGGTACGTCGTGGTGAATTCATGGGCACTACTTGCCGGGCGGGAGCCGGCTTGCATCCACGGGAGTCCCCGACATGCGCACAGGTATGAGACCGAGAAGAAAGGTTACTACACCTCCCACTAGCAGAATACCTATGGAGACTGCTATCGTCCGGCCCCCATCCATGCACTTACTATCTCCCCAACGGTCCTGCCAATTAGTGGTCTGGCAGCCCCCTGCGAACAGAAACACGGCTACGGCCAGCAGCGTCGCGGAAACAGAGAGCTTCTGTGCGAGATTCAGCTTTGTCATGGTGTACTCCAGGCGGTCGTGCCCCGCTCGTTCTTAAGAACTAGCCCCGGGCCGTCCTCGAACAAGGAGAGGGCGACGCGAGTAGCGCCACGGACATCGTTCAACGTCAATGCTGGTCCTGCGTCCACGTTCGCCATGATGGCGCGCGCCGTCCCACGTCCGTCGTACAGACCGACAAACGAGCCGTCCGAGTTGGCGAAGATGCTGGCACGGACCTTCTGGTTTCCGTCGATTAGTTGCAGCCTTGGGCCGGCCACCTCCAATCCCAGATGCGTGCGAAGCCTGCCTTGAGCGTCGAGCATCAAGAGCCCCGCGTAGTCACCCGTCAGGGCCAGACGGACACGGTTCCTGCCGTGGTCACTGAACGTCAGCATCTGGGCGTCTCCAGCCAAAGAGAGCGATGTGCGAACGTCACCCGTCGAGTCGCTGAAGGCCAGCATCGGGCCGTCATTGGCCAGAACAAGGCCGGCGCGGAGTATGCCCCGCGAGTCGGACAAGCGAAACCGTGGACCTTGACCTTCCTCGTCGAGTAGCAGGTCGATGCGGCCTGTGCTATGCGAGTCAAAGAAACTCAGGCGCGTGCCACTCTTGGTCTGCCCGAGCCCGGCGCGGGTCTTGCCGTGCTGATCAAGGAACTCCAATTGCGCTCCATCCTCGGACTCGGTCAGACCGGTGCGGGGCTTGCCAAGCTTGTCACAGAGGTATATCCCTGCGCTGTCATGGCCTGAAAGCAAACTAGCGCGAGGCCTGTCTTGCTCGTCGTATAACACCAGCCCGACAACATCTCCGCCCGCGGTCCAGGAGCCTCGGCGTCTTCCGGCTTCATCCACAAGACGGAACTCGGTAGCCTCCACCATCTTTGCACCGGGACCGCCTTGAGCTCTTGCGCGACTTGTGGCCATCAGCCCGACACTCAGTAGCAGCGCTGCCAAGATTGCTGCCAGAATTACCAAGCCCGTGCGCTTGATGCGGCGGTTCTGCTGTTCAAGCTCCTCAATGCGCTGTTCTAGTGACACAGTTCAACTCCTTCCCTGCCTACCTTCGAACCTCTCGCGACTCTCGCGTGCTTACCTCTTCTCCTGCATCTGCTCGGACTTGCCGTCGGACCCTGACTCGTCCCGGACAGCAATGTCCACGAAGGTGCCGTTTTCTTCCTTTATGTCAACCTCGACTGACACCGACCGTGTCAGCGTTGCTTCCTTCTCTGTGCGACCGTATCCTCGACGTTCAGTTGCCTGGAACTCCCTCTCGGCGGAGAGTGAGAACTCGGTACGGTTAAGGATCACCGCATGCGTCATGTACCGAGCCAAGACGTCTAACTCGACATCAAGGTATATCCTCGCAGGCTCATATCCAGCCCTACTCGCCTCGGGCTTGAGGGAGTGTCTGGCTCCCCTGACTCTGAGGGGTCTTGCATCAAAGACGCTGAGAATCGTCGGTTCGTCCAGGTTGGTCGTGTACCAAGACCTGGCTGGGACAGTCATCGTGTGCCGGATATGCTCCCAGATGTCGTTCAACCTGCTATTCGCAAACTCAGCGACTCGGCGCGACCAGTCGCTGCGGCGAGCCAGCGTCGCGTATTGACCGGCATCCTTCATGGTGGTCTCCGCGTCACCGCAGTTGTTAGCGCGCACGACGACGAGGCCGTGTTTGTGGAGTCGATCAGCTACATCCGGGTGGTCGAAAATCCGGTCACCGGACACAAGGAGAGCGCTCCTAGCGTTCCTCGCCTGCATGTCGCCGATGAGGGTCATGAGTATCAGCGTGTCTCGGAAGCCCTTCTCGCGCTTCTCCTCGAAAGGTCTGATCTTGCGCACTGCCATGTCCACAATCTCGGCGAGGTTTAGGCTCCGCGGCGTTTCGATTGTCTTGATGCCCAGCGTCTTCAGTTGCTCGTCCAGTGTCTGGCACACGCGGTTAGCCAGTCCTTCGTCTATCTTGGCGGGAGGCAGGGGGAGAGACGTGAAGCGCGACAGCCTCCGCCAAGCATCCGTGAGTCGCCTCGCGCTTTCTCTTAGTTGCTCGTACCTATGCTGTTTCCATTCACACACCGCGACTTCGGGTGCGAAAATAGAGGCGCGCCATTGTGTGGCAAGTGTACTGAATGCCGTGAACTCCCGGGCGTTTCCTCCTGGTTCGGGCAGCTGACACAAGGCGCAGGCATCGAGATAGATTGCCTCCGGCAGTGCAGGCGATATCTCCGTTGGCGCATTTCCGGAGGGTTCCGAGGTCATGGTCAACTCACCACGCACCTGTCTGCGCCGCGTCTGGCTCAGTCAAGTGGCAATTCCGGTGATAGTATTCAATTTCACACCCGTCAAGGTTGCACGACCTTGCGCTGACATAGGCAGCATCTTAAAACGGCGGCAGACATTTGTCAAGCGCTCAGGTGGGCTGAGCGTGGGCCGAGAAAAGGACTGAGGGCGGAGGAAAGAAGAGGGAGGAGGGAAGACGAGAAAAGGAGCGGGGATGGAGGAGAGAAGATGGAGGGCGGAGGATGGAAGATGGAGGACGGAGGAGTCAAGCCAACGCGGCGCACGGGTGGACGCGAGGGCGCGATTAGGCGCGAGTCAGGCTCAAGTTGGACACCGGCAGCGAGTCGGCTTCCAGCCGGCTGAGGTCGGCCACTTTGCTGGCATGGTCAATGTCCACTCCGACAAGCTGCCCGTCGGCGTCGAAGTCCATGACCACGCCAGGTACGACTTCGCGTGAGTCGACGCTCTTCTTTTCCGACAGGTCAATGTAGAGTGAATCGGTTTCCGGATAGTAGTGGAACTTCATTTGCTTTCCTCTCTGAATCCCCGGTCCGGGAAGGCGTTGTGTATCGTCTCGCCGTCCGCGAGGGTGACGACTCTCAGGTACTTGCCCAGTTCTTTGACGAACGTCCAGTAGCGGACGCGGCCGCCCGGCTGTTCCTCGCGTCGCACCGGATGCCGCAGGGCCGTCTCGCACCACTCGCGCTGGATGTACGGTCGCTTGCGCAATACCTGTTCCTCGAAGTACCTTGTAGTCTTCATACGCCGGAGAGCTTCTCAATCAAGGCTACCTGATTGCCCGGCCAAGTCAATGAAACAGCCCGACCTCCATGCTCTGGCGTCTCGGTGGCGTGATTGTCGGGCTCAAGTAACGAAGGAGCCGCCGCATGCCGGCGAAGACTGTGACCATGCCGTGTTCGTCCGCGGGCTGGGCGCGGCGGAGGCGAGGACGACGGAGTCGTCGGAGCGAGGAATGAGGGCTGAGGAGTGAAGATGGAGGTCGGAGGATGGAGGAAGCCGAGGAGTGGATACGGTTCGGTTCATCGCCCCGACTCCCTGAGGAGCGCCTTGCTCTTTTCGGTCAGGACATAGGTGCCGGTCTTGCGCGCGCCCTCCAGATGCAGGAGATTCGCGCGCTTGAGTAGCGCGATGTAACGCTCGGCGGTCTGCCGTGAGACCGAGAACTGCCGTTCGATATCCCGACGCAAGATGGAACCGGCGACCAGACTCTGCCCTAGAATCCAAGCCAGGCGTTCTCTTATTCCCTCACTTATTCCCTCACTTATGGCATCATCCATGACACCACGGATGCGGCCGGCAGCGTCAACGGTCTTAATCTGAGTGACTTGGGGCGGCCGCAGGAACGTGACGGTGAAGAAGGACGTGAAGCTGAATGCCGGCGGCTTGAGACCCGCTTCCGCCATCCAGTTGCGCATCCGGTTGATGCCGGTCCCCATTTTCTCGATGAGGCCCAGTCGGTGCAGCAGGCTCACGATGCTGGGGTTGCGCGTGACGCTGCGCGTTCCGAATTCCTCTGGTTTCAGGCCTCTTGGCAGCCCGCCCGGGTTGGTTATCTTGACCCGGTCGTCGAATATCTCGACCATCACGTTGGCCCCGCGCTCGAAGTAGTCACGGTGGCAGACCGCGTTGATGACCGCCTCGCGCAGCGCCTCCAAAGGGAGTTCGGGAATCTCGTGACGCCGGGGCTCACCGGTGAACTCGTAGCGTACCGGCAGGTGTTGCCGCAGGAAGACCAGCGCGCTCTCGATGCCGGACAGGATGTCCTCGTTGTAGTCCTTGCGGTCGAGGACGTTCACTTTCTGCGTGCCTTTGTAAAGGGCACACGTGACAACGGTGTGGCGGTAGGTGTGGTCCAGGTTCTTTGCGAAGAACAGGATGCCGGTGTTGTTGGCTGCCGCGCTGCCGGGCCGGTCATTGGCCGCGCCGAGGTTGCGGAGCATCACCGGGATGTCTAAGGCTTCTGTGATTCCGGCGCGCGCCAGGAACCGGCCGAGCTTCTGTCGGTCGAACTGCCGGTCAAAGTCGAACCCCGGGTGCTCAAGTTCGTCGAACCGAACTTTGCCTTCAGCCTTGAGGAACTCAACAATCTGGTCCCGGTTCAGCTTTTGTGAACTCGGTCCAACCCGCAGGTAGAAGCCCTTTGCGCACCGGTACGGCTTATCGCTGCCCTCGGGCACGTGGACGACCAGCACGTTGCCGACTTCCTCGAAGTTGACACTCAGCGCCGGGTCGCAGTGGTCGGCAGTATTCAGCACCCGGGACTTCGCTTCGTCCTTGTTCGTCAGCCCCTTGATGGAACGGTCCGCGGCAACTCCAATGAGAATACGGCCGCCCGAAGCATTGGCAAAGGCGACAATATCCTCCGCGAGGTCAGATAGGGCCTCCTTGAAGTCGAGACGATAGCCTTCGCCTTCCTGCAGTATCAGCCGGAGTTCTGCTTCGGTCATGGCGTCAGCGCTTCACGCGGCCGGATTTGGCCTTGCATCAGCAGTGGAGGGAGGACGGAGGATGGAGGAGTGAAGATCGAGGAGGGAGGACGGAGGCAAAGAAGTCGGAACACTTCTATGAAGAGCCACCTGTCAAGCTTGGGTTTCTATAGCCCTCCAGTGTTGGTTCGGTCCCTTCCGGTCTGATGTTAGTCTCAAGCTTCTATTCGTCCTGCTGCGGACATGTACATGTATACGAGTC
>JAPLUO010000452.1 GCA_026397595.1 Caldifarciminota bacterium | reverse complement strand
TTCAGAAACTCGACGCCAAGACAGGCATTGAGAGTGCATCCTGCGCGGCCTAACTAACTGAAGAATACGTTAGCGAACTTATGAACCGACCTACTTAGCCTACACCGCCCCTTCCGCCCCGAGACCCGGGAGAAACGGAGGGAATCAGGGACAGTCACCTATTAGGGGGAATCAGGGGAATCAGGGACAGTCACCTGTTTGGATTATCAGGGACGGCCACCGTTTTCGCTTCACCCGAATCCCGCAGCCATTGACCGCGAACCGTACACTGTAAGCCTGGCCGTCCACCAACGCGAGTCAAGGCAAAGCCGGGAGCGCGCCGGCGGTCATCACGCAGTTGTGTTTCGGCCGCAAGCTGGCAACGCTCCCAGCAGCAGGATCTTACCAGACCCGCCCCGGCGCAGCAAGCCCGTCTCCCCTGCCATCAGCGCAAGCCGTGGGCCGCTGCCCGTGAACCGCTCACTGTCGGCCGTCCAACTCCGCTCAGTCTTGACAGTAAACCAGCGGGACGTTAATCTGCTGTGTCCATTCTATTGGGGTGCGGAGCTTCATCCCATAAGTAACATACAGTTCCTGCATATCAAGAAGTCCGCACCCCTTGTACTCCGCGACGCAGGACGTGCATTCGCCGGGACATCTTGGAAGATTCCGCCCGCAGCCTTGACATCAAGGCCCAGTCGGTTAATATTCGCCGAATGGCGAACCATGGACCCCGCCTGGCCTTGACGGGAGTGGGCTTGTTTGTCATGTCCCCGGAATCCCCTGAATCGTGGACTCTGGCGCAGACCGCCAACGCGGCGGCGGCACTCGCGGACCGACCGTCGCGTCGAAAGGAATAACATGTTCTTGTCAGTCTTCTGGGTGATTCTGTTCATCGGGTTCCTGGTAGTCTTCCATGAATTCGGTCACCTGGTAGCGGCCCGGCTTTCGCACATACCGGTCGAGATATTCTCGGTCGGCTTCGGCCCGGTCATCCTCAAGAAGAAGATCGGAGAGACCGAGTACCGGCTGTCGGCCATTCCCCTTGGCGGTTTCATCAAGATGGCCGGCGAGGAAGAGAAAGCCGGGCCCAAACCCGCACCGTCCGACGGGGGCCGTCTCGGCCAACACGCGGTTCCGGCCCCGACCGGCGGCTACATGGGCAAGCCGCTGGGCGTGAAAGTCGCAGTCACAGTTGCCGGGCCTGTATCGAATCTTGTGCTGGGGTTCTTCCTCCTGTTCGTGCTGTTCGCGGGCTTCGGCCAGCAATACACTGCACCGGTCATATCTCTGGCTGACAAGTCGGCCGCATTCGTTGCCGGTCTCCGCGCCGGCGACACAGTCATTGCGGTGAACGGCGAGACCATACCATCCTTTGACGCCTTCGACGCACGGCTTCAGAAGGATGCGGGCACGCAGGTCACTATTTCGCTGCGGCGCAGCGGCAAGCGACTCGAGATACCGATACGGGTGCCGTTTGGCTACGTTGACTCGCTGATCCCGGAGGTCGTTGGTGGAGTCATGCCAGGCACCCCTGCCGCGGCCACCTCCATCGCACCCGGCGACACCATAACCGCCGTCGCCGGCACCCCAGTGAGAAGCTGGCCGCACTTCACCCAACTCGTGCGAAAACAGACCTCGGGCCCCTACGAGTTGTCGTGGCGCCACGCCGGTGTTGTCCACACCGACACGCTAAGGGATTCCATCACCACGGATGCCGAAACCGGTACGAAGGTCAACTTGGCGGGGATACAGGTCAACACAGACTGGTATCTAGGACCGCAGATTGCGGCGGTGGTGGGCAGCGTCCGCAAAGGCGGCCCGGCAAGCAAGCTCCTCCGGCCTGGCGATTCAATCGTCGAGTTCGCGGGACTTCCGATACGGGAATGGGCCGACTTCTCTGACGCGGTCTACTCCCGGGGCGGCGATAGCGTTCCCATCGTCTGGCAGCGCGCGGGTCAGGCGATGCACGGCGAGGTCGCCGTCGCAAAGAACGACGAGCAGTTGATGGGCCAGCAGGGCGACGGCATCGGCATAACCGCGCGAATGCCGCGCCGCAGGCTGAGTCTGCCGGATGCAATCGGCGAAGCGGCCGCCAAGTCCGGTGCCGTAACCGCCCAGACCTACGTCGTGCTCTACAAGTCACTCACCGTGAAACACTTCGCCGGAAAGGCGGTGGGCGGTCCCATCATGGTTGCGCGGATCGCCTACGAATGGGCAAACTGGGGCTGGGACTACTTCCTGCTGCTGTTCGCAATACTGTCCATTAACCTGTTCGTCGTCAACCTGCTACCGGTACCGGTGCTCGATGGCGGCCGGGTGGTACTCGACTGCGTCGCCGGCATCCGACGACGCAAGCTGACCGAAAAGGAACTCAATTGGGCCGCGGGCATCGGTTGGGCGATGATCGGAGCGCTCGTCCTCTTCACCATCTTCAACGACATACTCAAACTGATTCGCAAGTGAACCGTACACCGTGAACCGTGCACCGTGGACCACAATCCGCAAGTCGCAAGCCAACCAACCTGCAGACTGGAAACTGTGAATTGGGAGCTCGGGTGCTCCGCGCCCGATGCCGCCTTGACATCCCGGCCCGCCGTCCGCCGCCGGCAGGACTGCGGCCCTCCCGTGTCGGGAGGGCCGCTTCGGTTCAACTGCGGTCGTTACTTGACGACCATTACCTTCGTTGTATGGCCTGCTCCGTTGCCTCGCACGAAATAGACTCCCGGCGCAAACCGGCTGACGTCGTTCGCGCCCGGCGTCAGGTCCATGACCTTCCGGCCGGCCGCATCAAGCAGAACGGCCGAGGCCCGTTCCCCGGGCACGCGCGGCGCCAAGCGCAGGACTCCCCGGGCCACGGTTGCGCCGGTCGTGAGGCGCGAGGCACCCGGCGTCACGCGCGGCTCGGCGACCGCGCCGGCCCCGGCGCGTATCACATGCACGCCGGAACCGGTGGCGTCCGTGACGTAGACAGTGGAATCGGCGGGGTTCGCGAGGATCCGCCCGGGATGGCCGGGCACCTCGACGCTGCCCACCGTGTTGTACGTGGTCGCGTCAATCATCACCACCGTTGAGAGCGGCTCGCCGTAGTAATCCGTGTAGACCCGGTTGTAGACCGGCTCATAAGCAACGTCATTGAGGTAGGCCGGGAGGGTCCGAGTCGCGAGGAGCGTATCGCCGACCCCGTCGACAATGCGAATCTTGGAGCTAAGCCTGACGTCGACGTACACCCGGCCGTCGAGCGGGCTGAAGCACATCGCCTCGGCGCTGTTACCGACCTGCACCTGCCCCACGACGCTGTTCGTGCCGGCGTCGATGATGTCCATCTGGCCCGACACATATCCCAGAGCATAGACCTTGTCCGAGACCGGGTTGTAGAGCAGGGTACCGAGGTAATCCCCGGTCGGGATGTCGGCGATGACGGAGTCCGAGGCGCAGTCGATGACGCTGACGTACGGCGGGTCCATCCCGGCCACGTAGAGTCGCGTCCCGGCGGCATTCGTGCAGAGAGCGTATCCGCCCGACAGCGTCGAAATCGTTGCGACCACCGTGTCGCCCGCGCCGTCAATCGCGGTTACGACCCCGTCGTAGTACCCGCCGGAAGTGTACACCTTGTTGACGCCCGGCGCGTAGCAGATAGCTTCCACGCCCTGCACCGGTACGGTGGCCACGATGGTGTCAGCCTGGACATCGACGATCGTCACGCTCTCGGTCCCGTTATTCAGGCAATAGACCTTGTGGTTCTGGCTGTTGTAGCACAGCGCCCTTGGGTACAGGCCGACCGGCAGATTGGCGACGACCTTTCGCGTTGGGACATCGATGACCGACATGATGCCATTGTTATGGTAGCGACCACTCGCGCAATAGAGCTTGCCTCCGTCCGGGGTTAGCACCATGGCATTGGGCCAGACACCGGTAGGCCGCGCGGCTGCGACCGAACTCGACCCGCAGTCAACGACGGACAGCCAGGAAGCATCCTTGCTGATTACCGCGAGACGATTGTCCGTGGCGGCATAGCAAATGCCGTTCTGGGTGACGCCGATGTCGATGTACCCCAGGACGCTGTTGTTCACCGCGTCGAGCACTGTCAGCGTGTCGGTCTCCAGGCTGGTGCAGAAAACCCGGCCATCGGTGGAGTCGAATGCGAGCGCGCCCGGCTGAGCGGGAACCGGCATCATCGCGATCACGCGTTCGCCCTGACCGTCGATTACCGCCACGTTGTCGCTGCCATAGTTGGCGCAGAAGACCGTGTTCGCAGTGCTGTTGTAGCACAGGGCGCGTGGATAGTTACCGGTCGGCACTTCGTTTACGACCCAGTTGTGCTCTTCGCTTATCACCGATACGGTCACGTCTCCGCCATTGGCGCAGAAGACAAGGTTGGTGGCCGGATTGCAGACGAGCGCTTCCGGCCCCCGGCCGACATCGACGGACAGAGTCAGGCGCGGATCCACATCGTCCATCACCGTGACCGTATTCGAGCCCGAGTTCGCGCAATAGACCTGCTGGTTCACGGGATTGTAGCACAGGGCGACCGGTTCCTCACCGACCCCCACTGTCGCCACCACGGTATCGCCCGCGCAGTCAATGACGGTCACTGTTGTGTCATCGTTGTTCGTACAGTACACCCAGTTTTGAACGGGCTGATAGACCAGCGCGCGCGGGTGTACCCCGACGGGCACCTCGGCCAGAGTGGTGTTGGTCGCGCCGTCGACAATGATAACCATCCCGCCCTCATCGCCCTCGGCAACGTAGAGCTTGTTCGCTGTCGGGTTGACGCACAGTGCCTGGACGTCATAGTATCCGGCCCGGAAGTGGGTGACCCCGGCGCCGCTGACGGCGTCGAAAACGGAAATCCCGCCGTCCGAGCCGCCGACGTAGAAGCGGTTGTTGTTGGAATTGTACGCGACTGCGGTCGGCCAGATGACGCCACCCGCAGAATCGGGCAGATAGATAGTCGTCTCAAGTGTCTGCGCGTGCCCCGCGACCAGCAACGCACACCCGATGGCGACTGCGAACACCAAAGAACGAGTCCCTTCACACATCACTACCTCCTTACCGCCCTGACTGGCTTGGCGCAAGTCAGCCCGTGTTGTCTTCTTCTCCCATTCGCACCCGGCGGTCGTCTGCCGACCGATGCCGACCGCCCGCGCGAGGAGTCTGCGTCGTGCGGCCGCCCTGAAAACCTGTGCCTCTCCGGCGGGACCGCATCGGGCTCATGGCGCATATGGAGCGCCGTCGCGCCCACGACACCCGCTTGATTATCGGCCACCCTGCTGCCTTGTCAAACCCAATTCGCCCGCTCATTTGACACACCAGACGGGGAAAGTATTCTTGGCGGTGCTAACGAAAGGAGGCCCCGTGCCTGATAACGGAAAGAAGGCTCCTACCACACGGCCCGCCAGGCCGCCGCTGCATTCCAGGACGGTAAACACCGTTACGTGCGTGGCGGGACTGGTAGCGGCCGGAATCGGGCTCTTCGGTGTGCTGGCCGGTCCTCGCGGAGCTTTCGACATAGTATTCCTGTTGGGAGGCCTACTCGTGACCTTGGCGGGGCTGATCCTCCGCGGACGAAGCCCGCGAACCTAATCGCTCGTCCGCGCTCTGCACCCGATGCCGCCTTGACTTCACTGCCGGTTGGCGTCCTTTGACTTGGCCGGCGTCCGCGCTACCATACCAACATGCTACTAATGAGAGCAGGAAATGTTTGTCATTCTGAGGCGTTCGACGCCGAAGAATCTTCGCTGCGCTCAGGGTGACAGGGTATAAGGATACTCAGGGTGACATCAAGAACTGTCCAGTATTTCATGCTCTCCGTAATAAGGACACTACTTGTCTGACCGGACTGCTGGTGATCGCTCCGCTGTGCGGCACCGGTATGACCGTGACCTTCACCTACAGAAATCAGGCCGCAGAACCCGTCACGTCCTCATCGCGGATGGGCACGCGGCGATTGGCTGGACTCGGGCATCACCGTCCCCGCCGA
>JAPLUO010000029.1 GCA_026397595.1 Caldifarciminota bacterium | reverse complement strand
ATCGAAAGCGTTTCCTCGCAACACTCAAGCGCCTTATCGGATTCGCCTTTGTCGCGGTAGATGAGCCCGATGTTGCCCAGGGCTGATGCCACGCCCTGCTGATGCCCGATCTCGCGGTGAATCGCCAGCGCCTCCTGCAGGTACTTCAGAGCCTTGTCGGACTCGGCTTTGTCGCGGTAGATGAGCCCGATGTTGCCGAGGTCGCTGGCCACACCCTGCTGATGCTCGATTTCGCGGTCTATCGTCAGTGCTTCCTCGTAGCACTTCAGCGCGTTGTCGGATTCGCCTTTGTTGCGGTAGATGGCCCCGATGTCGCCGAGGTCGCTCGCCACGCCCAGCCGATATCCAATCTTGCGGTGAATCACCAACGCTTCCTCGTAGCACTTCAGCGCCTTGTCGTACTCGCCCTCGTCGCGGTAGATGGACCCGATGTCGCCGAGGTCGTTCGCCTCGCCCCGGTGATGCCCGATTTCGCGGTGAATCGCCAGGGCCTCTTCCAGGGACTTCAGCGCCTTGTCGAGTTTACCCTTGTCACGGTAGATAAGCCCGATGTCGCCAAGTCTTGATGCGACCGCCTGCTGATGCGCGACTTCGCGGTCTATCGCCAGCGCTTCCTCGTAGCATTTCAGCGCCTTGTCAGGTTCGCCTTTGGTGCCGCAGATGAACCCGATGTCACCGAGGGCCGCGGCCTTCCCCAGCTTGTCCCCGAACTGCTCTGCCAGCCGAACGGATTCCTCGTAGTTCCTGAGCGCGTCGTCCAGACGTCCCGGGCTGTAGCAGCACAGCCCGATCAGGTTAAACAGCGCGACAAGCTGCTTTCCCTCGGCCAGCTTCGTCGCTTCCCGGAAGTGCCCGATTGCTTTGTCCCACTTGTTCGCGCGCATGGCGGCATGACCAAGGTCGTACAGTTTTCTGATCGCGGGCTCAGACTCCGGCAGGCCGCCGAGGTATCTCATCATGCCTCCATCTAGCCGCGCAGACTTGCGGCCCCGTTCCCGACTCTTGTGACATCCTTGCGGGATGCGCTGAGCGATTCCGTCACTCCGTTTCGCCCGGGGTGGCACGGCGCTGGCCGGCAGGAAGCAGCCCACCGGCCCAGAACGCGGGGACACCAATCCCCAAGACCAATTTCCCACAAGCGGTAGTCGTTCATCAAGGGAGTGATGAGAAACGAACGCGGGTGGTTATTCAGCTACGGGGGGAGCGACGAGAGCTAATTGGAAATGAGAGGTTTTTCCACCGGCGTCAGCGCGATGCTGCGCGTCGGTTACCGATTATCAGCTTACAAACGCCACTTGCGGCAACTCTGCGTGCCTTCGCGTCTTCGCGGCAAACTCCCCTCCGCCATCCGCCGTTTCTCCTTATGCGTTCGCCTCCTGAACTACTCGGCTGTTCATCCTCAGTCGCAGCTCGTCGTAGTACGTCCTCACCATCCCCTGCATCACCTTCGGGTTCAGCACCAGAGCTTTCCCGTGCTCGATCTCAGTTTCAATCTGCTCGACCAGGTCCTCGCCCTCGTACCGGCAGAACAGCGCGCCCACGGTCGGCGCAAACTCGAGGTGAGAGCCGAACGGCGCCATAGCCATGCCCAGCCGGCTCAGGCACACGCCCGCGATGAGCTTGGCGGGCAGCCGTTGCGCCACGGCTCGCTGCTCGCCTGGGTCAGTCCACCGTATCTCATCCAGCACCTTTACCGTCTCAGGCTCAAGTTCCTGCTCTAGCAGTAACTTCATGGTTGCACCTCTCATTTCAGTCATCACGTGTCTGTCTACGTTTCGGCCCCGGGTCCTGTGCCTTGTCCTTCGCCCGGTCATCGAGCGCGGGCATCCGAGTCGCACGAACCCTGCGAGTTGTCCAAGAGTGCTGAACTGTCTTCGAGCTGCGGCACTCTCTGCGTGTTACGAACGAACCTCCAGGCTCAAGGCAGCCCCGAATCGCCCCGGCCGGCACCGAAGTATTCCGACAGACCCGGTGCCCGAGCCGTACTGCGCCTTGCCCTGGTTACGCGTGGTCTATCGGACGGGCCAATGGCTGGGGGCCGATTCATGAAAATGACTTGGGTGTGGGATAGACCCCAAGTAAGGAGGCTAGGACGCCGGCCCCCGATGAATGTGTGCGGACGCTACTCAGGCAAACCGTATCGCCTTGATACCCGGCCAAGCTCTCGGCTTGACGGTGCCCTCGGCTGCGGTCTGCACCCGGCAGTGCCTTGCTGGATGCGCTGCAGTAGGTCCGCCACCTGTTTCCCCGGCTCCCAAGAGCGTGTATCCCTCTTTCCCGTCCGTACTAACCCCGAGGGGACACGCGACTGAGCAAAACCAGGAAAGCTCGTTGACGAATGAAGCGGAGAGGATCGAGTCTTGTGAGACTCAAGACAACGGCAGAGGCTGAGATGGCTGAGAGACCCGTGTGATGAGCCCTCCAGAGGAGAGCTGTCATCTCCTTCGCTCCATTCGTCATTCGCGCGCTTGCGTGAGGCGAATCTTACGCCGCCCGAAAGACCAACCGACTCCAGTTTGTCAAAGAACCAACTGCTACTTGGCGAGAAGATCCCGCAAAGAACAACCGGACTAAGAACCGAGGAACCGGCCCCCCTTCCCATGCCGTAGCCGTCACACCCTTTGCACCGCATCCTTTAAGACGCACGAACCGTGCCACTACCTAACGCACCAGAATTTCCTCGGTAACTCATTCTGAAACTGGAAGTTATGGCGGCTCGACTGTAACGCGCCCCAAGTGCGACAGTCGGTGACGATAGTCACCGGTCTCGTCTAAGCTAGGCTCTGACATGGGATTACGCCACCGCGACATCACTGTACAGCGGGATGCTGCCGGCCCCGCAAACCTGAATAAAAAACATCAGGACCGACGCGTTGGACACCGGGCGAATCGTCCGACATTGCCGTCGGGGCTGGCCCGGGTGCGCAAGCGAGGAAGCAGAGTACGGAGCTTCGGAACAGCCCGACTTCAGCGATCCGCCACGCGAGTCCTGACCTCGCCCGAGCCCTGATCTTTGACGGCAGACTTCTTTTTTGGTACTCGGGCAGGTCACGTTTCTTGACTCAGTGGTGTGCTGGGCTATAATCGCACTCATGGTCAGTCAAGTGCCTCCGGAAGTATCCGAGCCGATTGCGGCCGCCGCCCGCGATGTGGGCGTCGCGGTCTATCACGCCGAGCTCAGCGGCCGGGCCCTGCGCGTCCAGATCGAGAGCACGCCCGGTACCTCGGTCCGGACGTGCTCAGACTTCACACGCGCGCTCGCCGTCCGCCTCGACTCGGCTGGCTTCCTGCACGGCCAGTACGCGCTTGAGGTCTCGACCCCGGGCGTCGAGCGCAGTCTCTATCAACCGGAAGACTATGTCAAGGCGCTGAACCGGCAGGTCCGGGTGCTGACGCCGAGCGGCCTGCACGAAGGGCGGCTCGAAGCCGCTGGCCCCGCCGGGATCATTGTGAAGTTGCAAGTTCCAAGTTCCAAGTTCCAAGTTCCGGAGTTTGGAGTTGCGCGGGAGATTGCCTACGCCGAAATACGAGAGGCACGAATAAAAGTGTCGGACTCCGAGCTGTTTGCCCGGACCGCTCCCGGACCCCGGAGTCATGCTGAGAGGAATTCATGAATAAGGAAATCGCCAACCTGATCGTCCAGATCGCCCGAATCCGGAACGTTGACGTCAACTACGTCTGCGAGACCCTGCGTGCCAGCATCATCGCGGGCCTTCGTCGCCGGTACGGTCCTGACACCGAGGCCGACGCCGAAATCACGCCCGAGACCGGCGATATCCGCGTCTTCCTCGCCAAGAACGTGGTCGAGCGGGTGGGCACCGCCGCCCGCGAGATCTCGGTCGCCGACGCCCGGGTCACCAGCCCGTCGGCCCAGGCCGGCGATATGATCCGGGTCGAAGTGCCGCTCGACGAACTCGGCCGGATTACCATCCGCAAGGCATCGGACGAACTCGTGCTGAAGCTGCGCGAGGCCGAGCGTACGAAACTCTACGACGAATTCTGCAAGAAGAAGGGCGAGATTGTTACCGGCACGATCCAGAAGATCGGCCGGGATGAAATCATCATCAACCTCGGCCTGATTGAGGCGGCTCTCCCCAACCACGAGCAACTCAAGGCCGACCACTACCGCCAGGGCCTGCCGATCAAGGCTTATGTCCACCGCGTCGAGAAGACCCCGATCGGCCCCCGCGTCTACCTCTCGCGCACGCATCCGGAGTTCCTCCGGAAGCTGATGGCCCGCGAGATTCCGGAAATCCGCGAGGCCGTGGTCGAGATCAAGGGCATCGCCCGTTCGCCGGGCTTCCGCTCCAAGGTCGCGGTCACCTCGCTCGACGAGAAAGTCGACCCGGTCGGCGCGTGCGTCGGGTATCGCAAGTCGCGCATCGAGAACATCATCAAGGAGCTCTCCGGCGAGAAGGTTGACATCGTACAGTGGAGCAAGGACCCGCAGGTCTTCATCGCCCGGGCGCTCGGCCCGGCCAAGGTCGTCGAAGTCATCAAGGAAGGCGACACGCACATCGTCGTCGTGCCCGATGCCGAGTTCTCCATCGCCATCGGCACGAAGGGCCAGAACGTCTGGCTTGCCAGCCTCCTGTGCGGGGTGAAGATTGAGGTCTTGAAAGAAACCGACTACCGCAATCGTATTATCATGGGCAAGGCCGGCGCGGTCCCGTTGGCCAAGCTCGGGCTCGACGAGGCGCTCCCGCCGAAGCTTGTCGCCGCCGGCATCAACACCGCGTTCGACCTGCTCAATGCCACGCCTGAGGACCTAGCCCGCATCACCGAACTGGCGCCCGAGGCAGTCGAGCCCCTGAAGCAACAGGCGCGGGACGCGGTCTGGCGAGTAAGCGAAGGCAAACCGGTATTCACGCCGCCCCCGGCCGCCGCGACGCCGACTCCGATACCGACCCCGACTCCGGCGCCTGCTCCAACGCCGACCCCGGCAGCGGAAGGTTAACGAGACAATGGCGAAGTTGAAGGTCTTTGACGCGGCCAGGCAACTCGGACTCTCAAGCGAGGGTCTCATCCGTGTGCTGAAGGACCTCAACTTCCCGCCACGCGGCTACACGTCCTACATCACCGAACAGGAATTCGAAGCGGCGAAGCTGCGGTTGAAGAACGAAAAGCACCAGTTCAAGGACTTGATCCGCCGCGGGCGCGCCGCCCCGCCTCCCATCCAGCCGCGGCCGCCGACCGAATCGCAGCAGGTTGCCCAGAACGTCAAGCACACGCTGGCCAAGATCGAAGGGCGGGAAATCAAGCACCGCAAGCCGATCCGCGAAACCCCGACCGCAGCCCCGCTCCCGTCCAAGCCCGCGGTCAAGATCAGCCCGTACATGACCGTGGCCGAACTCGCCCACGCGTTCGGCACGACGGCCTCGGACGTCATTAAGAAGACCATGGGTATGGGCATGCTCGCGACCGTGAACCAACGCGTCGACCTCGAGACCATCATGCTCATCGCCGACGAGTTCGGGCTGCCGGTCGAGCAGGAAACCGAAATCGAAACCAAGGTCGAGCGCGGCGAGCGTAAGCCGCGCCCGCCGATTGTCGTGGTCATGGGCCACGTCGACCACGGCAAGACCGCGCTGCTCGACTACATCCGCAAGACCAAGGTCGCTGAAACCGAGGTCGGCCGGATCACCCAGCACACCGGTGCCTACGTTACGAGTTACCATAACAAGCCGGTCGTGTTCCTCGACACGCCGGGCCACGAGGCGTTCACCGCGATGCGGGCGCGCGGTGCCCAGGTCACTGACATCGCGGTCCTGGTTGTCGCGTCCAACGAAGGCATCATGCCACAGACGCTGGAAGCACTCGACCACGCGCGCGCCGCCGGCGTACCGATCATCGTCGCCATCACCAAGTCCGACCTGCACGACGCCAATCCCGACCGGGTCAAAGCGCAGCTTGCCACGCACGGAGTCAAAGTCGAAGGCTATGGCGGCGAGACCTTCTGCATCGAGACCTCGGCCATTTCCGGCAAGGGCGTTGAGGAACTGCTGGACGCCATCTCAGTGCTTGCGCTTGAGCAGGACTTGAAGGCTCCGTACGACGGCCCGGCCCGGGGCGTGGTCATCGAGGCCCGGGTTGACCGGGGCCGGGGCAGCATCGCGACCGTGCTCGTCGAGGAAGGCACGCTCCGCAAGGGCGACCCCTTCGTCTCCGCCGAGTTCTCCGGCCGGGTGCGCGACCTGCTGAACGAAGATTTCCTGACGATGTCGGAAGCCACGCCCTCAATGCCGGTGCAGGTACTCGGCTTTTCCGGACTGCCGCAGGCCGGTGACCGCTTCGACGTCGTCGCGGACGAACGGACGGCGCGCGGCATGGCCCAGCGCCGGTTCCTTGCCAAGCGCGACCGGATTCTCTCGGCGAGCAAGCCCGTGATTTCGCTCGAGGCGATCCAGGAACGGATTGCCGACGGACTGATAAAGGAACTGAAGATCGTCATCAAGGCCGACGTCTCCGGCTCGACCGAGGCGCTGCGCGGCTCGCTCGAAGGCCAGTCGATCGAGGACGTCCGCGTGCGGGTGATTCACTCCGGGGTCGGACCGATTAACCAGAGCGACGTGCTGCTGGCCCAGGCTTCAGAGGCCATCATCGTCGGGTTCCACGTCAAACCGCTCACTGACGCCCGGCAGATGGCCGACAAGGAAGGTATCGAAATCCGCACCTATCGGATCATCTACGCCGCGATCGAGGACATCCGGGCCGCGATGCTCGGCATGCTCGAACCGGAGAAGAAGGAAGTCGAACTCGGGTCAGCCGAAGTCCGACAAATCATCCGCGTGCCCAAGCGGGGAATGATTGCCGGCTCCTACTGCACCAAAGGCAAGATCACCCGCGACGCAATGGTGCGGGTAATGCGCCTGAGCAAGGAGATCTTCAACGGCAAGATCACTTCGCTCCGGCGCTTCAAGGACGACGTCAAAGAAGTGGACACCGGGTACGAGTGCGGCATCGGTATCGAGGGCGCGGACGAACTCGCCGAAGGCGATACCCTCGAATTCTACAAGGTCGAAGAAGTCAAGCGGACAAGTTAGCTGTTGGCAGTTAGGAGTTAGGAGTGAGGAAACGGCCCGACTGCTACCTGCTAACTCCTAACTGCTAACTCCTTGGCCATCGGCCTGCTCCTGCTCGATTGTTTCATGTCGGAGAGCCAGTCACTCAAGGACAAACGCCGCATCCTGTCGAGCCTGACCGAACGGCTCCGCCGCCAGTTCAACGTTGCCATCGCCGAAGTTGAACACCAGGACCAGTGGCAGCGCGCCCTGTTGGCCATCGTCTTCGTCAACACCAACTGGCGCATGCTCCAGAGCAGCATGTCCAAGCTCACCGAATACGTTGACCGGGACGGCCGAGTCGAAGTCACGAACACCGAAACGCGCCAGCTCTGCTAGCGCACGAACAGAATCACTGCCAGCCCGGCTGCCCAGCAGTAGTATGCGAACCAGTGCAGCTTCCGACCGGTAACGGCGCGGCCCAGCACGAAGAGCGCGGCCAGCCCGGCAACGAACGCTACCGCCATCCCGACCGCGAGCGCGGCCGGGCTCAACACGGCCAGGTTCACCTTCCGAACCTGCATGAGGAAAGCGCCGCTGATAGCCGGAATCGCCAGCAAGAACGAAAACTCGAACGCCTGCTTCCTCTCCATGCCCAGGTACAGACCGCCGGCAATCGTTGCGCCTGACCGCGATATGCCGGGCAGGATCGCGATTGCCTGAGCCACGCCCACTAGCAAAGCCCGCATCCAGCTCATCTCGCCCCGCGGCCGCGCGAAGCGCGTGCCGAACAGCACACCGCCGGTCACGAGTAGCATCAGGCCGACTAGCAGCAGACTTGAGAACGCCCGGTCAATCATGTCGCTGAACATGACGCCAACAACCCCGGCCGGGACTGAGGCGAGCACGATGAACCCGACCATGCGCCAGCTTGAGCCGCGCCGGGCCGCATCGCCGGCCCAGAGCCCGCGGATCAGCCGCGCGAGCAGCGGCGCAAAGTAGAAGAGGACCGCGAGTGCAGTCGCCCCGTGCAGCATCGTTGTCAACGGCAGCCGGGACTCGGCCGGCAGCTTCCACAGGTGCTCAAGCACCGCCAGGTGCCCGGAACTCGAAACCGGCAGGAACTCAGTGATGCCTTGGACCAGCCCCAGCAATACCGCCTCAAGTACGCTCATCGTCAACCTCCATTTTCAGATACGGAATGCCCAACACCCAATTCCCAATGACCAACGAATGCCCAATGCCGAGAAGTTCGGTTCGTCATTGCCTGCCGTTGGTCATTAGTTGAGAATTGGTCATTGGTCATTCCCTAGAACGTTACATCATAACTCAGATGCACCTTGCCGCGCAGCGGGCTGTCGCGGAATGCGACGCCGTAGTCGAGTCCGAGCACGCCGACCGGCGTGGCAACCCTTGTGCCGACGCCATAACCCGGCTTCACCTGCCAACCGGACAAATCCTGGTACACGCCAACATCGAGAAACGGGTACGCGCTCGACGTCCGGCCGAGCAGGTAACGCACCTCACTCGTGAACCAGCCGAGCCGGGTTGAGACAAACTCGTCTTCCCGATAACCGCGCACGGTTCCCGGCCCGCCCATCCGGTAGAGCTCGGGCTCGGTCAGAGTCGCCGCCGAATAGACCGCCCGCCCTCCGACCGAGTTAGACCAGGCGACGCTCGGGCCCAGCGGCAGGACCCCGGCCAGGCCGAGCTCGATGTGCGTTACCACGTCCGAGTGAGTCGAATCGACCGCCCGATTGCCGACTTTGGTCAGCACGCTCAGCCGGACTCCGCTTCGCGGGTTGGCCGGGAAGTCCCGCGAGTCCACCACAACGCCGGTTCCGGCCCAGACCACGGCGGCGCTCGCCTCGCTCGGGGCATCGGTGAACCGGTCGTAGCCGGTCTCGAAACTGACCGTTGTCCAGGCCGCAGCCCGGGCTTGCGCGGCCAGCGCGAGGTTCGTCTGCGCGGAAGTCGTATCAACCGTCTGCTGCTGCGCGCTGGCGGTCACGTCAATCGGCGTCCCGAGCACCCATGGCTCGGTGTAGCTGAGACGATAGCTGGTCCGGGCAAAGGCCGACCGCCAGTCGGCTTCAAGCCTCCGGCCCGTATCGAAGAGATTGTGGAAGGCGATATGGACGAGACCGGTGAGTTGGTGGTCCTCCGGCGAGTAGCCGGCCACGCCGCTCGCGCGGTTGTTGCGTCCGCCTGTGACCCAGAACCTCACGCCGTAGGCGCTCCGAGGGGACTGTCCCCGAGGTTCTCCGACGGGGACCGTCCCCAGTGCCCTCACTATCGCTTCAGAATCAACCATGACAAGGCCGCTCTGCTCCAGTCGCTGCCGCCACTGCGCCACAACCGTGTGCGAGTAACCCCGCCGCGAGAAACCGGCAACGCGCTTCAGCAGTTCCGGCTTTGTCCCGGGCCTGCCTGCGAACTCCAGGAAACCAATTTCGACCTTCGGCCCGGCCGCTACCTGCAAAGCCGGATACACGAACCCGCTCTCCTGGGCCAGGGCCAGCGGCGTCACAACCGCGAAAGGGTACCCGCTGTTCTCGTGTACTCGGAGGATTGCCGCCGCGCCATGGTCGGCCATCGCCCGACTGAACCGAGCGCCCTTCCCGGGCAGCAGGCGAAGCAACCCCTCGACCGGCAAGCTGTCGTCGCCCGCGATGCGCCACCCGCCGACCCGCGCAGGCTTACCGGTCTGGACTCGAAACCTCACAACCAGCGAGTCGTCGCGAATCGTCGTGTCGGCCTCGACGCCTGCTGAAAGGTATCCCTCGGCCGCGAGCTGTTCAGTGACTCGTGCCTCGGCCCGGCTCAAGTCGTCCCAGCCCAGCGAGTCGCCGGCACTGATGCCCGGGGCAAGGTTGAGGTTGCGGTTAGGCGGACTGACGAGAATCTCTACACGGGTGATGACGAGTGGCCCGGCCGGAGCGCTCACGGCCCAGCCGGCCAGAATCACCGGGATAGCGAGTCTGCGGAACTCGGACGCCGGGTTTGAAACTGAGCGCTTCCTTTCCTGCCGGACGCTGGACTACTAGACCACTTGATCACTCGACCACTTACCGGCGCGTTGTCAGCTCATGAACAGATACTGACGCCAACCATCCGGCACGTCGCCCAGACTCGCGATGGCGAACGTGAAATAGTGCGGCTTCTTCGGCTTCCGGCGCAGCGGCATCATCGCCTGAGCCGGCGTCATGTTGCCCTTGCGCGAATTGCACTCGGTGCAGGCGCAGACCAGGTTCTCCCACGTATCGGCGCCGTCCGCCGCTCGCGGAATCACGTGGTCGGTGGTCATCAGCGCGCCCCGGCGGCCGCAATACTGGCACACGCCGCCGTCCCGGCGCAGGACGTTCCGCTTGGTCAACGGCACTTCCCGGCGCTTCACCCGCACGAAGTAATTAAGACGGAGCACGCTCGGGAGTCGATACGACATCCGCACGGTACGCGCTGCCGTACCGGACGCCTCAAGCATCTCAGCCTTGCGTGACATCACCAGCACCAGTGCGCGGCGGGCCTTGCAGACCGAGAGCGGCTCGTAGTTCTGGTTCAGCAGCAACACGTGTCGGTCGAGCATCGCTGGACGCTACTCCCCTACCGAGAGCTCCCTCTCCGCAGCCTCGAGCTTCTCGCCGGCCTGCGCCTTCACGGTCAGGGTCGGCGTACAGCCGGCGAGCGCGGCCAAGGCCACAACCGCCTTGGCCTCCACGACCGACAGACTCACTCTCGACACTCTCAAGGCTCCTTTTATGGAGAGATACTACTCGTCAATCGCCAAGCGGAAATCGTCAATTCTGAAATGGAGCCGACGGGAGTTGAACCCGTGACCTCTTGACTGCCAGTCAAGCGCGCTCCCAGCTGCGCCACGGCCCCAATCGAACCAGCTAAGTTTTACCCGAATTCGCCTGACTGTCAAGCGCGCGCAGGGTCGAAACAAGACGGTCGGTGCCGTACCAGTGCAGAGCATGGATGCCCGCGCCACGTGCGCGACCCTCTGCGCATGCGTCACCTGCCTCCGTCTCGACGGGTTGACCGACTAGCATCCGCAGATTTCGCAGACGGCTCGGATTCGGGCCGGAGCTTCCGCTTGGGCTTGTGCTGCTCAGTGCTGAATGACGACCTTTCGCGTCCGGCCCCCATCCCCCGCCCCGCGCCCCTCGTCCCTCACGAAGTATACGCCCGGCGCGAGCCTGCTCACGTCGTTCGCGCCCGGGTGCAGGTCGAGTACGTTCCGCCCGGCTACATCGATCAGCCAGCTTGTGCTTGAGCTTGCGCTTAAGCTTGTCTCCAGTCGCAGCACCCCGCGCACGATGGTGGCTTCGCTATTCGTCATTCGTGCTTCGGGTTTCGTGATTTCCGCGATAGCGGGGCTTGGATCCATCTTGCCCCAGATGCGGTCGGTGTTGTAGGTCTTGCCGCCGACGGTCCCTACCCAGCCCTGATAGACAAGAAACATCTGACTGCTTGAGCCGCGCGCCAGCGCCGGATAGAGCTGATTCCCCTCCTGCCTTACAACCGGCCCCTCGTCAAACACGACCCCTGCCGGCGTCACCCGCGCACCGTAGATGTCAGAGCTGCCACTGCGGTAGTCCTCCCACGCCACGATGAAGCTCGCGCCGTCAAAGCCGAGGGCAGGAGACTCTTGGTCGTCTGCCGCCTGCGAGACGACGATGCCACCGGTGTCAAGCACCGTGCCCCCCGGCGTCACCCGCGCACCGCCGATGTCAAGGTTGCCGCCGCCGAGGTCTTCCCACACAACGAGGAAGTTCGCGCCGTCAAAGCCCAGGTCAGGATACC
>JAPLUO010000116.1 GCA_026397595.1 Caldifarciminota bacterium | reverse complement strand
TTCGTACTCAGAGCTATTCCGATGCCCGATTCTGAGGACATGCCCGTGATCTCGGGATTACCTGATGACTAGCGACAACCAAAGCAGGCCGTTGACCACGAAATCCAGCCCATTATACAACTCAATGTCGGGTCTAGGGACATTTGCTTGACTTCTTCCCGGGCGGCTTATAATCATCGTAGCGACGCCGAGCCCGGCGACGCAATGAAGTCGCTGCGCAGGTCCTGTCGGCGCCAGTTGGCATAGGGTTACGTCCCAATCGGGAGGTGCTGCATGTCATTTGACTGTATCCGATGTCTTTGCGCTGAATCCATTCCTCACAACCGGGCCTTACGACCATTGGCAGTGCTGGTGGTAATCTGCTGCTGCCTGTCGGCGGTCAGCGGACAGTGGTTGGAAACCAACATACCCCTACCAGATTCGCTTGGCGTTTTCGGGGCCAGCGACTTTCAGGTTTGGGATTCTGCCGATAACAAGCTCTTCCTGAGCGGTGGCAGCGGGAGGGTGCTTGTAATAGACGGAGCCACGACCGAGCGGCTGGCGATTATCCTTACCGGCGGGTTCAGCGCCTTCTGCTGTCCGCCCAGCGCGCACAAGGTCTACTGTGCCGCGCCTTCCAGCGACGTGGTGGTGCTCGACGGCAGGACCAATCAGGTGCTGACCACCATACCGGTCGGTGCGCACCCCGTTGCTTTCTGCTACAACCCGCAGGACAATAAGGTCTACTCGGCGAACGCGAACAGCGATGAGGTAGCCATAATCGACTGCGGGGCCGACACCGTCGTCGCGACTCTATCAGGGACGGAACGTCCTTCCCTGCTCTGCTACAGTTCCGGCGGCAACAAGGTCTACTGCGCCAGCGAGCGCTACGGCCCGGTTGTGGTCATTGATGGTGCGGGCGACACGGTACTGTCGCAGGTACCGGTCAGGCACTCGGTTAGAGCGTTCACGTACGACGTGCGCGACAACAAGATCTACGCCGCTGGCCTCGCAGAAGACACCGTAGCCGTCATCGACGGCGCGACCGACACGGTGCGGTCCTGGATACACGTGGGTGAAGGTCCGGATGCACTCTGCTATGACTCGCGCGACAACAAGGTCTACTGCGCGAATGTGACTATCGGTGACGTGACCGTCATCGACTGCGATGCCGACACCGTCCTGACCAGCGTTGTGGCCGGGCCGCCGTGGGGCCCTGAAGGGCTCTTCTACAATCCGCAGGACAACAAGGTGTATTGCACTGACGTCAACAGCGATCCGCCGATCGTCCACGTCATTGACTGCGCTGCCGACACCATAACCAGCAAGGTTCCCGCCCTCTGCACCAACATCTGCTACAACAGCATTGATGACGTCGTCTATTGCACGGGAGTAGGCATGGTCACCGCCGTTGATGGTGTGACGGATATGGTGGTGGGTGCGGCCGCGAGCAAAGACCGGCCCGTTGCCTTCTGCTGGGTTCCCCGGCACAACAAGGTCTACTGCGCCTGCTACTGGAGCCACGCGGTCGTTGTCGTTGACGCGGTGACCAATGCCCTGTTGACCCGAATCACGACCGGGCTCGGGTCATGCGCCTTCTGCTACAACCCAATTGGGGACAAGGTGTATTGCGCGAACGCATTGAGCGGCACAATCAGCGTTATCGACGCTACGGCGGACACCCTCCTGGCGACCATTCCCGGCCTGAGCTGGGTCAGCACGCTGTGCTACAGCCCACAGCACAATAGGGTTTATTGCGACGGCGACAGCGCCATGGTCGCAGTAATTGACGCCGCGGCCGATACCGTGCTGCACAGCATCGATGCCGGATTCACGCCTCACGGGCTTGAGTACAATGCGAGGAACGACAAAGTCTACGCTGTGCAGTTTTACTCCCCGGCCTATGGCGTTGTAGTCATTGATGCGGCTGCCGACACGGTCCTGGCGCGGCTCCACCCGGGGCGGGTCAGAACACAGTGCTACAGTCCTGTGAGCGACAAGATGTACTTTGCCTGCTACGACAGCGGTTACGTGGCGGTTGTCGACGGCGCGGGGGACTCGCTGCTGACAACTGTCCCTATCCACGAACCGGACCTGCTGTGCTACGATTCCGCCGACAACCGAGTCTATTGCACGTTCCGGGGCAATGATAGCCTCGCTGTCATCGACTGCGCAACGGATTCGCTGGTCGTGAAGTTTCGAGTTCCATCCGAAACACAGGGACTCTGCTACGGTCCGGAAAACAACCGTGTGTACTGCTCAAGCCAGCTTGACACCGTCACCGTAATTGACGCCGCGAGCAGCTCAATTGTGACGAAGGTCAACGTGGGAATGGAGCCGTTGAGCATGGTCTGGGACCCCGCCGAGAGCCGGCTGTACGTTGCCAATGGAGGCAGCTACATCTCGGTCATCCGCGATTCGGGTGGCGGCGTTGCCGAAACGATGAACGATGGACGTGGAACGACGAAGCCGGCACCGACCGTATTCCGCGGCGTTCTGTCCCTGGAGGACTGTCCCCGCACGGGGACTGTCCCCAAAACCGTGCTCCTCGACATCAGCGGCCGGAAGGTTCTCGACCTGCGCCCCGGCGTGAATGATGTACGGGCGCTGGCACCCGGTGTCTACTTCGTCCGGGCCGTCAACCGTGAGCCGTCAGCCGTAAGTTGTCACAAGGTTGTGATTACGAGATAAGGAGGCATTGTGAGAATCGCGAACGTGCTTCTGGCCATTGGCTGCTGCCTGTCGGCTGTCAGCGCCCAGTGGCAAGGGAAGACCATCTGGCTGCCTGACTCGTTCGGCGGCTTCGAGGAACCCCATGCGTTGGTCTGGGATTCGACCAACAACAAGGTTTTTGTCGGCTGTGACAGCGGGGTGCTCGTTCTCGATGGCGCCTCGAATGAGCGGCTTGCCGGCATCCGCACCGGCGGCACAGTGACCGCCCTCTGCTACAATCCGGTGAACAACAAGGTATACTGCGGTGATCGGTCCGGTCATGACGTGACTGTGGTTGACGCAGGTACGAATGAGGTCGTCGCAACGGTTTCCACCGGCGATGCTCCGTCCGCGTTCTGCTACAACTCGCGGGATAACAAGGTCTACTGCGCGAACGTCGATTCCGACGATCTGACCGTGATCGACGGCGGCACGGACTCGGTCCTTGCCACTATCCAAACCGGGTACGGCCCCGCAGACCTCTGTTACAGCTCCCAGGACAATCGAGTCTACTCAGTCAATCAGGGCAGCGGCGACGTGACCGTCATCGACTGCGGGACCGACCGTGTGCTGGCCACCGTTGCCGTCGGTTCCGACGTCCGCGCCGGCTGCTACAATCCACGGGACAAGAAGGTCTACTGCACCGGAACCGATGGTTCGGGGTGGGTCGTGTTCGTGGTAGACGGCGTAGCTAACCGGCTCATCACCGCCGTGCCGGTCGGAGATGGACCCTCGGCGCTCTGTTACAACCCGCAGAACAACAAGGTCTACTGCGCGAACCCGTACAGCGGCGACATAACCGTTATTGACGGCAAAGCCGATTCGGTGCTGTCTACCATCGCCATGTGGGAAGGCGAATATGCATTGTGCTACGACCCCCAGAACAACAATGTCTATTGCTCGGTTCATGGTGGTGTAGCCGTCATTGACGGCGCGGCGGACACGGTGTTGACGACGGTCAGGGACGGGAACTGGCCGGTCGCGCTATGCTACAACGGAGCGAACAACCGGATTATCTGTGCGGATGAGAACGGCGAAGTGGCGGTCATCGACGGCACGACGAACGCGGTACTGGCCACCATCAGGAGCAAGGACTGGCCATATGCTCTCTGTCGCAACCCGCAGAACGACAAACTCTATTGCGCGGATTACGACGCTCACGGCGGCGTCCTCGTCATTGACCCCGCGACCAATACCGTGTTGGCCATGGTCGTGGCCGGCGAGCACTCCGTGGCGCTCTGCTACAACTCTCAGGGCAACAAGGTTTACTGCGCGAATGAGGGCAGCGACGACGTGACCGTCATTGACGGCGCCGTGGAGACCGTGGTTGCGACCGTTCGGGTCGGCTCGATGCCGAGAGCGCTCTGCTACAACTCGCAGGACAATAAGGTCTACAGCGCGAACGCCTCGAGCAACGACCTGACCATCATTGACGCCGCAGCCGACACCGTACTCGCCACGCTTCCGGTCGGTCATGGCGGTCGTCAGGCGCTATGCTACAATTGGCACGACAGCAAGGTGTACTGCGCCAGCGAGGACGGCCACCTGACCGTGATTGACGGTCCCACCGACTCCGTGCGCGAAGCCGTGTCGCTCGGCCACGCCGGTCGCGACCTCTGCTACAACCCGGCCGGCAACAAGGTCTACTGTGCGACCGGTTCCGAGGGCGGCGACGTCATCGTCTTCGACGGCGGCGCGGACACGGTTCTGAATTCGGTTGAGGCGGGGGCTGCCGTCAGGGCCCTGTGTCTCAACACGCAGGCGAACAAGGTCTATGCGGCGACCGGCTTCGGCACGGTTGCAGTGATTGACGCAGCGGCCGACACAGTGGCGGCCACGGTTGTCGTCGGGCGGCAGCCACGCGCGCTCTGCTACGATTCACTGAACAACGTAGTCTGCTGCGCGAACGAGGACACGCGCGACGTGACCGTGATTGACGGCGCGACGAACGCAGTGATAGCCGCGGTTGGGGTTGGCGTCGAGCCCACGGACATGGTCTGGGACCCGGTTCGGAACCGCGTATACGTGGCCAACTACGGGAGTTCGAGCCTCTCGGTGGTCTGGGACTCTGCGGCCGCGGCGGCGGAGACACTCCGACCGCGGGCTACGGTCGTTCGGTCGGTCCTGTATCTTCCGCGCCTGCCCGCCACGGCCGGCTACGTCCTGCTCTCGGCCGACGGGCGCAAGGCGCTTGACCTGGGGCCGGGCGCATGCGACGTCAGCCGGCTCCCGGCCGGCGTGTATTTCGTCAGCGACTCGATGACAGCGGTCACGGGTCAGCAAGCGGTCAGGAAGGTCGTTCTGGTCAGGTAGGGAGGTGTGATGAAGTCGAAGCTCGTATTGTGTATTCTGTTCCTTGTGCTGTGCTCCGTCGGTTCAAGCCAGTGGCTCGAAGCTGTTGTTCCCGTGCCCGATTCGTTCTCCGGGCTCATCAATCCGCAGTGTCTCGTTTACGACTCGGCCGGGAACACCGTCTATGTCGGGGGCGAGGCGAGCGACTGCGTCATTGCGATTGACGGGGCCACAAATGGGAAGGTCGCGAGGATACCCACCGACTCGAACGTGCGGGCGATGTTGCAGGTTCCGGGCAGCAACGATATCTACTGCGCGAACTGGGGCAGCAATACCGTGACCGTGGTTGACGGCGTGACGCATCAGGTCATCACCAATGTGGTCGTCGGGTTGCACCCGTATGCTCTTGCCTATAACCCTCACGACAACAAGGTGTATTGCGCGAACTACAACGGCGGTAACGTCGCCGTCATCGATGCGGCCACGCGACAGGTCACCACGCACGTCACGACCGGGACCCAGCCGATGGCGCTCTGCTATAATTCGGAGAACAACAAGGTCTATTGTGCCAACATGGTCGGCATACACGTCACCGTGTTTGACGGTACCACCGACAGCGTCCTCCGTGAAATCGTCAACGTGGGGACCGAGCACTTCTGCTACAATCCGCAGGACAACAAGGTCTATGCCGACGGGGTCATAATCGATGGTGCGTCCGACCAAATCATCGCCCATTCGGGGGTCAGCGGGCCGTTCTGCTACAACCCCCATAGCGACAGGATCTATGGCCTCGGCGACAGTGGCGTCGCTGTGATTGACGGAGCGACCAACCAGGTAGTGGCGGCCATACCGGTCGGCGAGTACCCATTGGCGCTCTCTTACAGCCCGCAGACCAACCGGCTGTATTGTGCGAACTACTATAGTAACAACGTCACAGTACTCGACTGCGACAGCAACCAGGTGATTGCCACCGTGTCCGTTGGCGACCATCCATGGGCGCTCTGCTGCAACCTGCAGGGCAGCAGGGTCTACACCGCGAATCGCTACGGCGACGACGTCACCGTGATTGACGCCGCGGCCAACCAGGCGCTGGCTACGGTCAAGTTGCGGGGCTACCCGCAGACACTCGGCTTCTATGCCCGGCGTGACAAGGTTTACTGCGCGAATGCCGGCAGCGGGACTGTTACCATCGTTGACGGCGCGACCAACCGTGTTATCGCAGCGCCGGACTTGGGCGGCCAGCCGTGGGCTGTCTGCTTCAACCCGCTCAATGACAAGGTCTACTGCGCCGATTCGGGCAACGGTGGAGTTACCGTGATTGACGGCAGCACGAACGCGACCATCGCCACCGTGCCGGCGGGCCGCAGTTCGCGGGCGCTGTGCTACAACTCGCGGGATAACAAGGTCTATTGCGCGAACTATGGCAGTGGCGACGTGACTGTAATTAACGGGGCCGACGACCAGGTGCTCGCGACGGTGCCGGTTGGCGACCGCCCCGACGCCTTCTGCTACAGCCCGCAGAGCGATAAGGTCTACTGCGCGAACTGGGGCAACGGCACGATCGCGGTCATCGACGGCGCGCAGGACACAGTGGTCGCCACGATTGCGGTGAGCAGCCGCCCCTCGGTGCTGTGCTACAACCCGTCGAGCGACAGGGTCTACTGCGCCAACAACGGACGTGACAACGTGACGGTGATTGACTGCTCGGCCGACTCGGTCATCGCGGACGTCACCGTGGGGTCCCACCCCTCTGCACTTTGTCATAACCCGCGGAACAACTGCATCTACAGCGTGGGAGGCGCGTACACCAGTCACTTCGCAGCGATAGACGCCGGCACCAATCAGGTCATCGCCGACAAGTTTGCCGGGGCTTCGCCCTGGGCGCTCGCTTGTGACACGTCAAACAACAAGGTCTACTGCGCGAACTACGCAGATGACAGTGTTGTCGTGATTGACGGTGCGACCAACAGCGTGGCTTCGAGAATTGCCGTCGGCCTCAGTCCCGTGGACCTCGTGTGGAATTCGGTTGAGGGCCGTGTCTACGTCGCGAACTACAACAGCTCCTGCATCTCAGTCCTGCGCGATTCGGGCGGCGGGATTGAGGAAACGCCGAATGCCGAAGTGCGAGCGACGAACGCGGCTACCATCATCCGCGGCGTGTTGCTCCTGGAAGCGAGAGGCGAGATGCGAGAGGCGAGAAGCGAGTTGCTCGACATTGGTGGTCGGAAGGTGCTTGACCTGAAGCCCGGCGCGAATGATGTGCGGGCGCTGGCACCGGGGGTGTACTTCGTTTCTGAACCAGGAACCAAGAGCCAAGAACTGAGGACTACGACCAAGGTGGTGATTACGAGATAAGGAGGCGTTATGAGAACTTCGATCGTCCTATTCGCCATCTGTTGTTGCCTGTCGGCAGTCAGCGGACAGTGGTTGGAGACGACAGAGTGGCTGCCGGATTCGTTCTGCGGCCTGACCGAGCCGCTGTGCCTGACTTACAACAGCGTCAACAACACCATCTATGTCGGCGGCGAGGACGGCACATGTGTGCTCGCCATAGACGGGGCCACGAACCAGAAGATTGCCCGCATCCCGACCGGGTGGTCCGTGAGGGCCCTCTGCCACAACCCGCAGAACAACAAGGTCTATTGCGCGAACTTCTACAGCGGCAATGTGACCGTGATTGATGGTGCGACGAACGGAGTGATCGCGACCGTGAACACCGGTTGCACCCCTCAGGCGCTGTGTTACAGCCCGCGTGACAACAAGGTCTACTGCGCGAATCAAGGCGGCGACAACGTGACCGTGATTGACGGCGCGACGGACTCAGTCATCACGGTCGTGGCTGTAGGAGGGTACCCGTCTGCCCTTTGCCACAATCCGCAGGAGAACAAGGTCTACTGCGCGAATAGCGGCAGCGACAACGTGACTGTGATTGACGGCTCGACGGACACGG
Organism: Caldifarciminota bacterium; assembly: GCA_026397595.1. Lineage (GTDB taxonomy): Bacteria > Hydrothermota > Tepidihabitantia > Tepidihabitantales > Tepidihabitantaceae > UBA2258. The sequence goes on along the minus strand of JAPLUO010000116.1, from coordinate 15,206 downwards.
TGGTCGCGACCGTGTCCTCGGGCGCCTGCCCTCAGGCCCTCTGCTACAACCCGCAGGACAACAAGATCTACTGCGCAAACTTATACAGCAACAACGTGGCCGTGATTGACGGTGCGACGAACGTGGTAGTGGCGACCGTGAACACCGGCGAGAACCCGCAGGCCCTCTGTTACAACCAGTGGGAGGACAGGGTCTATTGTGCGAACCTGGATGGCGGCGTGACGGTGATTGATGGTGCGACGAATGGAGTCGTCGCGACCGTAACTGCCGGCTACTGGCCCTACGCCCTCTGCTACAATGCGCAGGACAACAAGGTCTACTGCGCGAACTCCGAAGGCGGGAGCGTGACCGTGATCGACGGCGCGACGAACGAGGTGGTCGCGACCGTGTCCGCCGGCAGTCACCCCCTGGCGGTATGCTACAACCCGCAGGACAACAACGTCTATTGCGTGAGCCAAGACAGCGACGGCGCGACCGTGATCGACGGCGCGACGAACCAGGTCCTCGCCACCGTGTACACGGGCGGCCGCCCGCAGGCGCTCTGCTACAATCCGCAGAACAACAAGGTTTACTGCGCGAACCAGCGCAGCGACAACGTGGCCATCATTGATGGTGCGACGAACAGAGTTGACGTGACCTTGGCCGTCGGCGGCAACCCCCAGGCCCTCTGCTACAATCCGGATGACAACAAGGTCTATTGCGCGACCGGCGCAGGTGTGACTGTGATTGACTGCGCGACGAACGGAGTCGTGACGACAGTGGCGGCGGGCAGCGACCCGTGGGCCCTATGCTATAACCCGCAGGATAACAAAGTCTATTGCGCCAACCGCTTCAGCGACGACGTGACCGTCATCGACTGCGCGACGAACGAAGTGGTTGCGACCGTGCCCGCGGGTTCCTTCGCTTGGGCCCTGTGTCATAGCCCGCAGAACGACCGGGTCTACTGCGCCAACTCCCACAGCGCCAATGTGACGGTCATCGACGGCGCAACGAACGAAGTGGTCGCGACCGTGCCCGCGGGTATGTACGTCCGGTCTCTCTGCTACAACCCGCAGAGGAACAGGGTCTACTGCGGGAGCAACTGGGACTACATAGCGCGGAGTCCCGACCCGAGCCCGAGCATTGCGTCGCCGCGGGTGGCACTTGACGACGGTCTTCAGGACCCCGACGGCCTCAGGACAGAGGCGGCGGAGAGAAACAACGTCGCGAAAACGACGATCCTGCATGATTGTAGTACAGTGACAGTGACCGACTGTGCGACGAACGACGTGGTCGCGACCGTGACAGCAGGCCGCGATCCCCGGGCTCTCTGCTATAACATCCAGAACGACAAGGTGTACTGCGCGAACGAGGGCAGTGCCAACGTGACCGTGATCGACTGCGCGACGAACGAGGTAGTCGCGACCGTGGCGGCAGGCAGTGCCCCGTGGTCCCTCTGCTACAACCCGCAGAACAACAAGGTCTACTGTGCGAACGCCGGGAGAGGGCCTTCATGGGACACGACCGTGACCGTGATAGACGGAATGAGCGATCGGGTGTTACGGACCATCTCCGTCGGTGACGGGCCGATAGACTTCTGCCACAATCCGGTGCAGAACCGGGTGTACGTGGCGAACGCCGGCGCTTCCAGTTTTTCGGTCCTGCGCGACTCGGGCGGAGTGGGAATCGAGGAGAGCTTCAAGCCTCAAGCCTCACGTCGCAAGCTGGAATCGACCATCATCCGCGGCGTCCTGTTCCTGGACGGGGACTGTCCCCGCACGGGGACTGTCCCCAAAACCGCTCTGCTCAATATCAACGGGCGCAAGGTGCTGGACTTGAAGCCGGGCGCGAATGACGTGCGGTCGCTGGCGCCGGGAGTGTACTTTGTGCGCAAGGGAGGAGCGAGGAATGAGCAGGGAGGAGTCGGAATTCGCAAGGTCATGGTGGCGAAGTAGGAGGGGGAGGTGAAAAGAACCGGGTTCGTGATGCTCGCCGTGCTGCTCGTGGCCGTCGCTGCGGCGCAGGACTTCGGTGGAGGGGCACGCCAGCCTGGCGTGGGGGACTACGCAGCCGAAACCGGCGGGGCGCTGCTCGGTGGTGTGTTGGTCGGCGCCGGGGCGACAGCCGTGCTTGGCTTTGCCGGAGCTGTAGTGGCCTCATCGGCGAATCCCTATGACGACTGGGCCGGACTTGGGGGACTCGTCATCGGCGGGGCCGCCGGCGCGGCACTTGGGTATCCCTTTGGCTGCGGGTTGGGTACCACGCTCGCCGGTGGGGCTCTTGATGCGGAAGGTAATGCCGTTGCTGCCTATGGCAGCGCCTACGCCGGCCTGGCTTTGGGGGCGCTTGCGGGTCTTGCCACCAGGAGATGGGAGGTAGCCATTCCGGCCATGGTCATGCTTCCGCCCGCCGGCGCGGTCATCGGCTACAACCTTGGTGCCACGAGGAACGGACATCAGTCGTCCTTCGGTGCCCGCGTCTCTCCGCCCACCGTCGCTTTCAGCATCCGCTCGGGCCGAGACCAGCAGAGGCACTTTGGATTCGACTGCCGGTTGGTGGCCGTGAGGTTCTGAGATGAGCGCGAGGCGTCGGGCGTGAAGTGCGAAGGGTTGGGCGTCACCAAGGTTCTGGTTCAGGGGAGAGATGGGAGGCATCTATGAGAATCGCCGTCATGGCGACGGCCACCCTGCTTTCGGTCTGTTCGTGCGCGTTCGTAACCGAGTCGCCGCGGTTCGCGCCGGGGCCAAACTCGAGCTGCTCGTTCACCGAGCGCGGGCCAGCCAAGGTCCATATGCTCGACGGCTCCGTCGTGACATTCGCCACCGGGGTCAGCGCTAGACGCGACACGCTCAATCCTGCGACCCAGCCAGCCGTGGTCCCGTCGACGCCGGTCCGCCAGCGCAGTGTGCGGCCGAGCGTCACGCCGTTCGTCCGGACAGTCCGCGGGGTGCTGGTCCTTCAGGAAGCCTCAAACCTCAAGCCTCAAGCCGCAAGCCTGCTGGACATCTTGGGTCGGAAGGTGCTCGACCTGCATCCCGGCGCGAATGACGTACGGGCACTGGCGCCGGGAGTGTACTTTGTGCGGGAATCACAGGCGCAAGCTCAAGTTCTAGCCCAAGTAGTCCACAAGGTTGTGGTTGCGCGGTAGGACGGCAGAGAGAACTCAGAATACGGCACACAGGACACAGGTCGGGGCGGGCGAAAGCCCGCCCCGACCGCATTCGCCCGAAGGTGCGACTGAGACGGGCCTTGAGGGAGGGTCGGTCGGAAATCTGCTCCAGTCCGTCACGGGCGGGAAACTGTCTCATCACCGCCAGTCTCGTGAGAGGTCGCAACTGGACCTAACGCCAGCGCAATCAGCGGGTTAAGCTCCCTGGGGCCGCGAGAATAAGACTCTGAGGGGTCGCTCCCTAAGCTGTTTTCGAGTTAGCTTTCGAATAAGGTCTTGAACGAGCTCTGAAATGAGGTTTGAACCGAGCTTTCAACTGAGCTTTTAGATGAGGTTTGAATCGAGCTTTTGACCGAGCTTTGAAGCGAGCTTTTCCGCGAGCTTTGAACTGAGTTTTGCGAGAAGCTCTTGAACGAGCTTTGAAACGTGCTTTGAAATGAGCTCTTGAACGAGCTTTCGAAGGAGCTTTGCCGTGAGCTTTCCGAGGAGCTTTCGAGGGAGCTTTGTTGATAGCTTTGGCGGGCGAATTCCGGCGGTTCTGTTCTGGTCGCCGGGCGGGCGCGATAGCTTGCAACTGCCGCATTCTTTGATATATTGCCCTCTGTGAAGCGCTCTCGCGGATTCATCCTCGCAATTGACGGCCCGGCCGGTTCGGGTAAGAGTACGACCGCGCGGCTGTGTGCGGAACGCCTGGGATTCCGCCATCTCGATACCGGCGCAATGTACCGGGCGGTGACACTTAAGGTCATTCGGACGGGCACGGACATTATCACAGGATTGGACGAATGCAGAATGCAGAATGCAGAATGCAAGATGCAAAATGGCGGCAAGCAAGGGGCGCTGGCGCGTTTGCTGAGGCGCACGAGGGTCAGCGTTGCCTGGGACCGGAGAGGGATGAGGACGTTCCTGGATGGAAAGGACGTTAGCGAAGACATCCGGTCGCCCGTGGTGAGTTCCTTCGTTTCCGAGGTGTCGGCGATTCCCGCGGTGCGGCACAAGCTGGTAGCAGAGCAGCGGCGGGTGGCAGCGGGACAGGCGGTCGTCTGCGAGGGGCGTGACATCGGCAGCGTAGTCTTCCCGAATGCAGACCTGAAGATATTCCTTGAGTGTGACTCGGCCGAACGGGCACGGCGGCGGCGGCTTGAGCTGGCGCAGAAGGGGACAAACATCAGCCGCAAGACCGTGCTCGCCAATCTCGTGAAACGCGACCGGATAGATTCGGGCCGCGAGGTGAGCCCGCTGCGGCGGATGCCGGATGCGGTTCTCGTGGACACTTCGTACCTGACGATTGAGGAGCAGGTGGCGGTGGTGTGCGATCTCGTACACCGGAGGGGTCGAGGAATCGAGGATTCCAGAGAAAGGGGTCCAGGAATCAAGGATTCCAGGATTCAAGTGAGGAGGATGGATGCTGAGTAGCTACAAGGAACTGAACGTCTGGAAGAGGGCTTATGCGCTGTGTCTGAGTGTCTACCACGCCACGAAGAGTTACCCCAAATCCGAAGTCTACGGTCTGGTTAGTCAGGTCAGGCGCGCGGCGTGCTCGGTTCCGTCCAACATCGCCGAGGGGTATGGCAGGCACTCAACTGCGGACTACATCCGCTCGCTTCGGATTGCCTACGGATCACTCTGCGAGGTCGAGACGCAACTGATGCTCGCGACCGACCTGAAGTACATTCCTGCCACGGAATCTCGGTTTTTGCTTGAGTCCGTCGGCGACGTCGAGCGCATGCTGCAGGCCCTTATCCGTTCGCTCGACAAGAGGGCATAGGTTGATTACATCCTTGTCCGCTTCCCTTCGGTCACTAGACCCCTTGATTCCTAGACCCCTAGATTCCTTTCCCCCATGAGACTGCGATGGATGGCGGGCTATGCGATTGTGTATACGTTCGGCCAGCTCGTCCTGAAGGTGCGGGTCACCGGCAGGAACAAGCTCGTTCCGGGCCCACAGATACTCGCGTCCAACCACGCATCCAATTTCGACCCGTTGTTGGTCGGGCTCGGCGCGGCCCGCGAGATACACTTTCTGGCCAAGGATTCGTTGTTCGCCTCGTCGCGATTCTTCGCATGGCTGATTCATACCTACAACGCCTGGCCGGTCCGAAGGGAGGGAGGAGACCCGGCGGCGATGAAGCGGTGTTCCTGGTTGCTGGGCAAGCGCCAGACCATCGTGTTGTTTCCCGAAGGGACGAGGAGCAAGACCGGCGACCTCACTCCGTTCAAGCCGGGAATCGGCATGCTGGCAATCACTAACCACGTACCGGTCGTGCCGGTGCACCTGGGCGGCGTGTCGCGCTCCATTGTCGCCTACCTGACTGACCGGGATTTTGTGAGGCGTGGGTATCGGAAGAAACCAACGCGCAACCTTGGCATTCACATCGCGTTCGCCGACCCGGTGTACCCAAGGGATTTCACGCAGGACCGGAAGGGATACGTCGATTTGACGCGGGAAGTTGAGCAACGAGTGAGAAGAATGGCGGCAGGGCGATGAGCATCGAAGACAGAACGAAGTCAGAAGCTAGAAGCGAGAAGCTAGAAGTCAGAAGTCGGAAGGCGAACGGCGAAAGGCGAATGGCGAAGGGCGGGCGCCACGCGGTCGTTGTGGCCCGGCCGACGGGGTTCTGTTTCGGGGTTGAGCGGGCCATCGGGCTCGCGAAGTCGGGGATGAAGCAGTTCGGGCGGGTCTCCACGCTGGGCGAGCTGGTGCATAACCCGCTGGTGCTTGAGGAGCTGGAACGCGCCGGCATCACGTCGGTACGCGACGCCCGGCAGGTGCACGACGGCGCGCTGGTCATTCGTGCGCACGGCTGCCCGCCCGAGACCCTGGCCGAGTGCCGTCGGCTGCAAATCGCGGTGGTTGATGCCACCTGTCCGTACGTGCGGAAGGTCCAGAACGTGGCCCGCCGGCTCAAGGAGAAGGGCTATACCGTGGTCGTAGTTGGCGAGCGGAACCACCCCGAGGTGAAGTCCATACTCGGCCATTGCGAGGGGCGAGGCCGGGTCTACTCGCCGCGGATGCGGCTCGCCGGCGGAAAAGTCGGGGTGGTGGCCCAGACGACCATGTCCCGCGAGCGGCTAAGGGAAGCAGTTGCCAACCTTTCCCGGTTTCGCTATACTGAGCTTCGGATCTTCGACACCATCTGTGAGGAGGTGGCTGCCCGACAACAGGCAGCTGCCCGAATTGCACAGCAGGTGGACCTGGTAGTCGTGGTCGGCGGTCGCAATAGCGCCAACAGCAACCGGCTGGCCGAGATTGCACGGAATGCCGGTTGCCGGGTCGTATTCGTGGAACGGGCCGCTGAGTTGCCACGACGGATCATTGCCCGGGCCGGCCGGGTCGGCGTCGTGGCCGGTTCGTCTACGCCGTCACGGGTGGTGCGTGAGATCGTTGATATTGTCAGAAATCCCGCTAAGGAGGACCGTCTTAATGTCAGTAGAGGATAGCAAACAGGAAGGCACAACTGGCCTGCCTGAGTCCGAAGCCGTGAGTTCAGTTCCCGCCGATGTGCTTGCGCCTGAGGCGACACCCGTGTCGCCGACACCGGAAGCGCCGGCCGAGAAGACCACCGCCGAGCTGTATGCCGATTCGTTTCCAAAGCTGCGGCTGGGTGACATCGTTACCGGCCGCGTGGTTAAGCGGCTGACGAATGCCGTGCTGGTCGACATCGGGTTGAAGGCCGAAGGAGTGCTGGCAGTCCAGGAGTTCCGGGATCGGGACGAGGCAGCCGAGGGCCGCGAGGTGAAGGTCTACCTCGAGGCATTCGAGGACCGGGACGGGTTCCCGGTAATCTCGAAAAAGAAGGCCGACTTCCAGCTCGCCTGGGAGACCATCAAGCAGAAGTCCGAGAGCGCCGAGGGCGTGCCCGCCACGGTCATCAAGCGCGTGAAGGGCGGGCTTGCGGTCGAGATCCTGGGGCTGGATGCGTTCCTGCCCGGGTCACAGGTGGACCTGCGGCCGGTGCCGAACCTTGACGACCTCATCGGCAAGCTGCTCGAAGTCAAGATTCTCTCGGTCAACTGGTACAAGAAGAACATCGTGGTCTCGCGGCGGCTGATGCTCGAGGAGCGCCAGGACGAGATTCGGCGCGAGCTGTTCAGCCGGCTCAATGTCGGCGACGTGATTGACGGCACGGTGAAGACGATTACCGATTTCGGCGCGTTCGTCGACATCGGCGGCGTCGATGCCCTGCTGCACATCTCGGACCTGGCCTGGAACAAGGTCGTGCACCCGAACGAGGTCGTGAACGTGGGCGACGAGCTCAAGATCAAGGTGCTCTCCGCCGACCCGAACACGGGACGTATAACGGTCGGTCTGAAGCAACTAACGCCCCATCCCTGGGAGCGGGTCGAGGAGAAGTACCCGGTGGGCGGAAAGGTGCGGGGTCGGGTTACGACTCTGGCCGAGTACGGTGCGTTCGTCGAGTTGGAGAAGGGTATCGAAGGTCTGATTCACATCTCGGAGATGTCCTGGACCAAGTCCATCCACCATCCTTCGCAGCTTCTTGCGGTCGATCAGGATATCGAAACCGTAGTCCTCAACATCGACAAGGAGAACCGGCGGATTTCGCTGGGCCTGAAGCAGACCTTGCCCGACCCGTGGTCACTGGTCGATGAGAAGTACCACATCGGGCAGAAGGTCGAGGGCAAGGTGCGGGCGCTAAAGGAGTTCGGAGCCTTCGTCGAAATCGAGGAGGGCATCGAGGGCCTGATTCACAACGCGGACGTCTCGTGGACCAAGCGAATCAAGCATTCGCGCGAGGAGCTAAAGAAGGGCCAGCGGGTCGAGACCATCATCATCGGGATCGACAAAGAGAACCGCCGGATAACGCTCGGGCTGAAGCAGACCCAGGAAGACCCGTTCTATAGCATCAGCAAGGAGCTGAGTGAAGGTGACGTGGTGAAGGCGCGGATCGTCGACCTGCCCAAGCCGGGCGTGGTGGTCGCCCTCAACTACGACATCGAAGGGTTCGTGCCTCTGAGTCAGTTGGCGCGCGGCGGCAAGAAGGCAAAAGAGAAGTACCAGATCGGCGAGGAGCTGGAGTTGAAGGTCATCCGCATCGACCTTGAGCACCGCCGGATTGCCTTGAGCGAGCGAGCACTTCATCCCGAGATCGAAATACCGGCCGAGGAGCGGCAGGAGCGTCTAGACCGTCCCGATCGGGATCGTGGACGCGAGCGCTATCGTGAAGAGGACCCGACCGACAAGTTCACGCTCGAGGACCATCTCCGCGAGTTCGAGGAAGAGCGGGACCTGGAAGACTAGACGCCTGGCGCCGGACGCTTAACGCCGAAAGCGTGGAGCGTTAACCGTGAGGCGCAAGGCGTGAAGCAGCCCACCGCGGCGATATTGACTGCCGGCTGCCGGCTGAATCAATCGGAGAGCGACGCCCTGAGGCACCGTTTGGCGCTTCAGGGCGTCACGCTTGTTGACTCGCCGGAAGGGGCTGATACCTGTTACGTCAACACCTGCACCGTGACTGCTCACGCCGACCGGAGCTCGATGCAGATGATCCGCCGCGCGTGCCGGCTCGGAGGCGAGTCGCGCGTGGTCGTGCTCGGGTGCCTGGCCCAGCGCTCGCCGGAACAGGTCCGGCGGATCGTCGGGGTTCGAGAAGTCTGGAGCAATGAACGGAAGCAGGTCGAGATTGCTGGTGTCGGCCCGTCGCCGGTTCGAAGCCGGGCGATACTCAAGGTGCAGGACGGGTGCAGTCGCCGATGTTCGTACTGCGCTGTTTCCGGGCTCCGGGGCGAGTCGCGGTAGGTGCCGGAGCGCGATGTCCGGGAGCAGTTCGAATCGCTGCTGGCGAGCGGTTTCCGCGAGGTGGTGCTCACCGGTCTCAACCTCGGCACCTACCGGGACGGCGAGACGACGCTGGCCGGACTCTTGTCCGGGTTGCTCGAACGCTGCGGCGGAGCGCGCATTCGGCTGGCTTCGGTTGAGCCGGACACGATTGACGAGGCGCTAATCGCGCTGATGTCCGACACTCGCGTCTGCCCGCACTTCCACGTTCCGTTGCAGTCTGGGGACGATGTCCTCTTGGAGAATATGAACCGGCGGTACCGGGCAGCGGACTTCACGCGGCTGGTCGAGCGCATAGTCAAAGTCAGGCCCGAGACGAACATTGGGATGGACGTGATTACCGGGTTTCCCGGCGAGACGGACGAGTCGTATCAAGGAACCCGGCGATTCCTGGCGGAGATGCCGGTCGGGTATTTGCACGTCTTCCCATTCTCGCTCCGGCCTGGCACCGAGGCCGCATGCCGGGGCGAGCCCGTGCCGGGACCGGCTGCGCGGGAGCGGGTCAGCGAGCTGCGGGTTTTCTCCGACCGGCGCCGACAGGAGTACCAGGCACGGTTCATCGGGACGGTCCGGTCCGCGATTGTCGAGACGAGCCGGACCGCGCTGACCGACAATTACCTGCGGCTGAGACTGACTTGCGCCGCGAACCTGGAGCCGAGAGCGCTCGCGGACTTCCGCGTCGGGCAGGAGGGCTCGGGCCTGACCGGCAGCCCGTGTTGACAATCGGGCGTCACGGCCTAAGCTGGAAATCAGTGAGCAACGAGAAAACCGCAACCAGAAGTGACAGGATGATGACAGGAGGTTTCGTGAGAACATTCCGGCTGGCAATTGTCGTCGGCCTTGCGTTCGTGGGAACGCTCGCGGCCAAGGACTTCCGAGTCGGCTACGTCGACTACGACCAGGTAATCGCCAAGTTTGAGGCGGCGATTGAGGCGAAGGCCACGATGGACACGGTGCGCACGAGCTTCGAGGCAAAGGCCGAGTCCCTGAAGAATGACTACGAGCAGTCAAAGCAGGAGTACGAGTCCCAGCAACTCACGCTTTCCGAGGAAGGAAAGCGCGCGAAGAATGCCGAGGTGGACCAGCGGAAGCGCCGCTACGACAGCTACGTTGCCGAAGTGTACGGCACGGGTGGCAAGATCGACCAGCAGTACAAAGAGTTGATCGCGCCGATCGTCGCGAAGATCGACTCGGCCGTGGCAAAGCTGTCGGAGGACGAGGGGTTCGCCCTTATCCTGGACGCGTCCAAATCCGGGGTCGTCTATGCGCAGTCCGGGCTCGACCTGACCCAGTTACTGCTTGAGGCTTTGAACGCCGAATATGCGCCGGTCGGGCCGGCGAGTACGGGCAGAAAGGTCTACGCGCTGATGCCGGTATTCAACACCAACAACCAGGCGGCGCAGGACCATGCCGGCGCCGACATCCGCGAGTTTACCTACCAGTTCATCGGCGCCAAGCCAAACGTGGACATGGTCGCCAACGCCAAGGTCGACCAACAGTTGCAGTCCTATGGGCAGTCCGGAGAAGTCAAGCTCGATAATGCCGTGACCGCGGGCCGCGCGCTCAACGCGGACTACGTGGTGTACGGTAACGCGACCAAGCAGGACAAGCGGGTTCAGTTCGAACTCTCTATCGCCGACGTCCGGCTGGGGACTTTTCTGAAGAGCCAGAAGGGTGACGCGTCCCGGCCCGAGGATGTGCAGGTGCAGGTCGGTTCGGTAGTCCGGGTGCTGCTGGCGGCTGTTGACACCCACTGAGTCCGCGCGGGTCGAGCCGGGCGCGAAGGTCGGGCCGGGAGTTGTGCTGGCACCGTTCGTGTTCGTCGGGCCGGAGGTCGAAATCGGGTCGGGTTCGGTCCTGGAGCCGAACGTGACGATTATGGGCCGGACGACTATCGGCGCGCGCGTGCGCGTCGGCCCGGGCACGGCGATTGGCTGCACCGGGTTCGGATACGAGAAGCAGGAAGGCGGCTATCGCCTGCTTGAGCATAACGGCCACGTGATAGTCGAGGACGACGTTGACATCGGGGCTAACTGCACGATTGCGCGGGCGAAGACCGGCCGGGAGACGCGCATCGGGCGGGGCACGAAGATTGACTGTCTCGTGCACATCGGCCACAACGTCGTGATTGGCCGCGACTGCATCCTTGCCGGCCAGGTTGGGATCGCGGGCAGCGCGGTACTCGGCGACCGGGTGACGCTGGCTGGTCAGGTCGGGGTGAGCGACCATGTGACGATTGGCGATGATGCGATCATCTACGCGAAGTCCGCGGTGTTCCGTTCGGTTCCGGCCGGCGCGCACTATTCGGGTATCCCGGCACGGCCTCATTCGGAGATGAAGCGCTTATGGGCGCGTTTGTGGCGTCGGTTCGGCAGGGGAGAATGAGCGGCGGGGCCACGATTGCCGGCACGGTCAGCCTGTCAGGCAGAGACTCGTCCGGCGGCGGAACGGCCAGCGTGCGACTCAGCCCGGCCGGGCCGGGAACCGGCATATGGTTCAATAGCCGCACGCGGGCGACACTGTCAAACGCACACGAGTGCGGTCACGCAACGTGCCTGGGCCGAGGCGTTCGCAAGGTCCGTATGGTTGAGCATCTGCTGGCCGCGTGCTATGGCCTTGGCATCACCGACCTCGCCGTGGAGACGGCGGGCTCGGCCCTGCCGATTGGGGACGGCAGCGCCGATACCTACGTTCGCCTGTTGAGGCGGGCCGGCGTCGTGAAGTATGAGACCGGGCCGGAGCCGGCGCGGCTGAAGCGTCCCGTACTGGAGCAGCGGGGAACTCGGTTCATCGCCGCAATCCCAGCCCGCGGTCTCACCATCACCTGTCTGACGCGGTTTCCCGAATTCGGGGCGCAGTTCTTTTCGGTGGGGGTTACGCCCGTGTCGTTCTTGCGCGACCTGGCTCGCGCCAGAACCCTGGCTCGCACGAATCTGTCACCGGCCGCGCTCAGGAAAGAATTGGATCTGCGGTTTCGGCTCAAGCGCGCGGGCCGGTTCGTGTGCGCCGAGCGACGGCGGTTCACGGATGAACCGTGCCGGCATAAGGCGCTGGACCTGCTTGGCGACCTGGCCCTGCTCGGCAGACCGCTTGAGGCCGAAGTTTTTGCGTACATGCCCGGGCACAGGTTAAACATTGCCTTTGCCCGTGAGATTGAAAGAGAACTGGAGGCTTGATGAGTGAGATTGTATTTGACTTGGAGCAAATCAAGGAAAGGATGCCCCACCGTGAACCATTCCTGTTCCTTGATGCGATTACGAAGCTTGGACCCAACCTGATTGAGGGATACCGGGACATCAAGGCGGAGGAATTCTACTTCGCCGGCCACTTTCCCGGTCTCCCGACGATGCCCGGAGCGTTGATGGTCGAGGCGATTGCCCAGGCCGGAATCCTGCTGGTGTGCGAGGTCCGGGAGCCGCGTCGCGGCCGAAAGACGCTCTTCGCCGGAATCGAGAAGGTGCGTTTCCGCCGCCAGGTTGCACCGGGCGACCGCCTCCTGCTGTCCGCCGACATAGTCAACGGCCGCTCCTCGGTGTACAAGATCCACGGCACGGCCAAGGTCGGTGACGAGCTCGCGTGCGAAGCGATAGTCATCGGCGCGCTGCGCTGACGCGACGCGCTACGCCTGACGCTACACTCTGAACGCCGGTCAGGTTTCGTCACTTGAACCCCAGAACCCCGGAACCCTCGAACCCTTCTGGTTCGGTTGTTCATCCCTCCGCCCTCATCGGTTCTGACGTTATCCTCGGCCCCGGCTGCGAGGTCGGGCCGTTCTGCGTGCTTGAAGGCCGGGTGACCGTAGGCGCGGCCAACCGCTTCGCGCCCGGCGTGGCAATCGGCGGCGCGCCGATGGACACGAAGTACCGTGGCGAGGATACCGACGTGCGAATCGGCTCCGGTAACACGTTCTTCGAGTACGCCACGGCGCACCGGGCAACCGGGCCGGGCAACGCGACTGTCATGGGCGACCGCAACTTCGTGATGGCCTACGTCCACATTGCGCACAACTGCCGCGTCGGCAACGACTGCGTGGTCGCGAACGGTGCGCAACTGGCCGGCTACGTCGAACTGGGCGACGGGGCGAACATCGGCGGGCTCGCGGGCCTGCACCAGTTCTGCCGCGTCGGGGCTTTGGCAATGGTCGGTGCATGCTCGTACGTGAACAAGGACATTCCGCCGTTCATGCTGGCCGCGGGCAATCCGTGCCGTGTGCGCAGTCTCAACGTGGTCGGACTCCGGCGCGCCGGAATCGGGGAGCCGGTGCTGGCTGTGCTGCGCCGGGCGTACCGCGTCATCTATCGGGCGGGCTTGAACCTGTCCCAGGCTCTGTCCGCAATCGAAGTGGACCTGCTGCCGGCAAGCGCCCCGGGCCGCGGCCAGGAGCAGCTTCTGGAACTGGTGAGCTTCATCCGGTCAAGCCCGCGCGGAATCGAGCTGCGTGGCATTGGCCCCATAGGTCCTATATGACCTATAGTGCATCCCTCGCCTTTCTCAATGGCCTGGTCAACTACGAGCGGCAGGCCAAACCGCGGACCAAGTTCAAGCTCGACAACATCCGTCGTCTGCTTGAACTCGCGGGCAATCCCCAGGAACGGATGCCGAACGTCATCCTTGTGGCGGGCACAAAGGGCAAAGGTTCGGTCTGCTACATGCTCGACGCCGCTTTGCGCGGCTGCGGGCTCTCGACCGGCATGTTCATCTCGCCGCACGTCCTCGACGTCCGCGAACGAATCCAACTTGATGGCAAGCCGATTCCGAAGCGCCTCTTCGCCCGCCTCGTCTCCCGCCTGTCTCCCTTCGTTTCTGTCTCCAAGCCCTCCATTCGTCATTCGGACTTCGGGCTTCGTCATTCCGTCGTCCCGGTCAGCTACTTCGAAATGACGACGGCCATGGCCTTCCTGCTTTTCGCCGAGAAGCAGCCCGACTACTCGATTGTCGAGGTCGGGCTTGGCGGCAGGCTCGACGCCACCAACCTGTCTGACCCGAAGGTTTCGGTCATCACGCGCATCGGGTACGACCACCTGAAGGTGCTGGGCAACACGTTGACGAAGATAGCAGGGGAGAAGGCCGGAATCATGCGCAAGGGGAGACCGGTTGTCATCAGCGAGCAGGAACCGGAAGCGCTGACTGCGCTCAAGCGCAAGGCGGGGGAGACCGGGGCGCGGCTCAGGCTGTCGCCATCGGTCGTATCGGTCCAATCGGTCCTATCAACTGCAGCGGGCACAAGCTTCCGCGCCCGCTGCCGGTTCGGGTCTGGCGCAATCCGCTTGCCTCTGCTCGGTCAGCACCAGGTAGAGAACTGCCAGACTGCGCTCGCCGTGCTTGGTGAGCTGGCAAAGGACGACAGTCGCATCAAATTCAACCGCGTCGCGCGGGGCCTGAAGACAGTCTCGGTCCCGGCGCGTTGTCAGGTGGTCGGCCACTCCTCCCTCCTCTTTCCTCACTCCTCCCTCCTTTGCATTGTTGATTCTTGCCACAATCCCGAATCGGGCCGCGCCCTCGCCAACGTCCTGCGCGACCACCTGCCGCCGCTGCGGACAGCCGTACACCGTGCACCGCACACCGTACACCGTGTCGGGAAGGTCATTCTGGTGTATGGTTCGCTGTCCGGCAAGCTCGTGGCGAAGACCGTCGCGCCGCTCGCGCCTTTTGTGCAGCAGGCGGTTTTGGTTCAGCCTAACTCCCCGCGCGCCATGCCGCTTCCCGAACTCAGCCGCATCTTTTCCCGTCTGCGCGTCCCTTTCATCACTGCCGACAGCGTGCGGTCCGCGTTATCCTTGGCGCGTAACCTGGCTCAAGCCCAAGCTCAAACGCAAGCACGGTCCGGAAACCTGCAACCTGCAAACTGCAAACTGCAGACTCCGGCGCCCATCATAGTTGCCGGCTCATTCTACCTCGCCGGCGATGCCCTCAAGGCGCTCGGGCCAGCGAGGGAAGATCGCAAGGGTCGGACGCTCCGGTAGCGTCAGGACCATCCGGAACCGGCCTTCAACTCGGTCGCGTCTAACAAGGCGTTGGGTGGAGGGCCTTGTTTGCGTGGGTATGTGCCTATGGCTGGGGACGTAGCTGTACCCGCAATCGGGCGAGCAATGGGCAGAGCAACTCGGACGGCAATTCGGGAGGCTACTCTACCCGCAATCTGGAGAGCAACGGGCAGAACAACGGGGAGAGCAATGAGGCCGGCGACTCAGACCGCAATGGCCAGAGCGACCGGTAGAGCAACGGGCAGCGCAATGGATGGGGCAACGGGGACCGCTATTC
>JAPLUO010000018.1 GCA_026397595.1 Caldifarciminota bacterium | reverse complement strand
CTGCTGGACGTCGCCGGACGGGTAGCGGTTGGAGAAGCTGAACCCCTGGTCCAGCACCGAGCGGAAGACCAGGTTGCGCGTCCGCCACAGGAAGCGCGCCCCCGAGATCATGTAGGCGAGCGGGCGGAAGTCCTCGGACAGCGCACCGAGGACCCGGGCCGCGACCAGCAGCAACACGAGATTCCACAGCGTGCTGATGACGAAGTGCGCCGGGTCGGTGAGTCCATGCTGGATCGCGTCAATGATGTAGCCGATGATGCGGGGATAGGCAATCGAGATGGCCGAGTAGAAGAGCGTCAGCGCGACCAGGCCCGTGAACTGCTTCCAGTCCTGGCGCCAGAAGCGGAGGACGAGCTTCATGTCGAACAGGGTTATCGCCCGGCGCCGGGGCTTCGTGGTTGCGGCGCTATCCGGCATGGCAAGACTCCCTTGTGCTACAGGGATGCAACAACGTCGTCTTCGCGAAGATGTTAGGGCCTTCGTCCCTGTTTCGCGTCCTTCGCTTGTGTGGCAGATTCCGCCTCAGGCATTTTGACTTTTGATATTTGCATTTTGCACTTTGACTTGCGCGTCCTACGCGCGCTGTGCTCACGGCTGCTCCTGGGCGAGGTACTGCAGCTTGTATAGCCGGCTGTAGTAGCCGTCCCGGGCGACGAGCTCGTCGTGGGTTCCCTCTTGCACAATCCGCCCGGCATGGACTACGACGATGCGGTCGACCATGCGAATGGTCGCCAGGCGATGGGCGATGATAATCGCGGTCCGGCCCTTGAGCAGTTCCTCAAGGCCCTGCTGGATGAGATGCTCGGTGTGCGGGTCAACCGAGGACGTGGCCTCGTCGAGAATCAGTATCTCGGGGTCGAGCACAAGCGCCCGGGTGAAGGCCAGCAGTTGCCGTTCGCCCAGCGAGAGGTTGACGCCGCGCTCAATCAGGCTGGTAGCGTAGCCCTGCGGGAGCGCGAGGATTCGTTCGTGCATGCGCGCCCGCCGGGCGGCGTCGTGCACCCGGGTTTCGCTGACCGTCTCATCGAACAGGCGCAGGTTATCGAGCACCGACCCCGGGAACAGGATGACGTCCTGGGGCACGAACCCGATCAGCCGGCGCAGGGATTGGTTCCGAATCCGGGGCAGCTCGGTCTCATCGAGCAGGATACGGCCGGACTTGGGTTCGTAGAACTTGAGCGCGAGGCTGGCGAGGGAGGTCTTGCCGCCGCCGGTCTCGCCGACCAGCGCCACCTTCTCGCATCGGCGGACCTCCAGGTTGATGTCCTTGAGCACGGTGCCCCGTCCTTCGTAGGCGAGTTCGACCGCATCGAACCGCAGAGCGCGCCGGAAGCTCTTGGCCGCGAACGGCAGTTCGCCGTCCGGCTCGGGCGCGGTATCGAGAATCCCGAGCATGCGCTCGGCGGAGGCGAAGGCGCGCTGCATGATGTGGATCTGTTCCGACACGGCGCGGATCGGGACGAAGAAACGCGTGATATAACTGTAGAAGAGGAACAGGCCGCCCACGGTCAGTTGCCCCTTCAGGGCAAACAGACCGCCGACACCGAGGGTCAGAGCAACCCCGGCCATCTCGCCGAAGTCCCAGACCAGCCAAATCCAGGTCCAGATGAACATCTCCTGCTTGCGTATGCCGTAGAGCCGGCGTCCCTTCTCGTCCATCCGGGCGGCGAAGTAGTCCTGGCGGTTGAAGGCCTGCACGACCGGCAGGCTGCGCATCGTCTCGGTTATGAAGTTGTTTATCTCCGCCACGATTCGGCGCATCTGGAGGTACAACGGCCGCGACCTCTTCTGCAGCAGGTAGAAACCGGCCATCGTAACCGGGAAGAGCCCGGCAATCACGAGGAACAGCCGCCAGTTGACCAAGAGCATCACGACCGACATGCCGATGAGCATGACGAGGTTGCGGGCGAGGGTGACCGCGGTGGACGAGAACATCTCCTGCAGCGCCGAGGAGTCGCTCTCGACCCGGCTGATGAGCCGCCCGACGGGATTGCGGTCGAAGAAACTCGCGGGCAGGCGCACGATGTGGCCGAAAAGCGTATGCTTCAGGTCGGCAATCGCGTTCTCACCGATGATTGCCAGCAGGACCTGCTGGAAAAAGCCGGCCGCGCCCATGGCGAGCTGCAGGGTCAGAAAGACCACGCCGACGGCCAGCAGGCCCCTGACGTCCCGGTTCGGGATGTTGACGTCGATCGCGTGCTTGACCAGCAGCGGGGCGGCAAGCCCCATCACGGCCGAGCCAATCAGCAGAACCGCCGCGACTATCGTCCGGCCCAGGTACTTGCGGAAGAACGGCCAGACCCGGGGCAGGAGCCGGTAGCCCTGGCCCCGGGTCTGTGCCTCTTCTTCTTCGATGTATGTATCTTCGGCTGGCATCTGGATGGTCAGTATAGACACTGCGGGCAGGAATTCAAGGAGGCGGGTTTGGACGGCCGACAGCTAAGGGTTGACGGTTTGGGGCCTATGGTCCATGGTTCATCATAATGAACCGCGCGACATCGGCAGCACTTTGGCCGTCTGGAATCAGGAGTCCGCTACTGCGAACTGGTAATTGGTCACTGGGAACTCGCGCCCGCAGGGCGCGTCACGGCCTACGGCTAACGGTCTGCGGTTTGCGGTGTGCGGTCTACGGAATCGGCCGTTGCGGCCAACCAACGAGGCTCCGTCCGACAGGGGACTTCGCGGCCAACCATTCCCGTCCAACTCGACCGTCCGGTCATGCCGTGCCTCAGTCGCTGCCAGGTAACTGGTCGGCGTCGCGAACCAACATCGGCGACGCAACGGACTCCGGGTACGCGCAGCCGACTTCGTCCCAGAAACGGCGCGACGCTTTGCGGAAGTAAGCCAGAAGCGCCGCCGGCGACGCACCTCTCGTGT
>JAPLUO010000141.1 GCA_026397595.1 Caldifarciminota bacterium | reverse complement strand
TTACTCGAATATGACGCAATGTGCTCTGATCGACGGCGTGCCTGGAGAATTCATATAGTCGCCGACGCACCTTGTCGCGGATGGCATCCAGCGAAATCACACTGCATGATAGACGGCCGACTCCGCGGTGTCAACAGGAGCTGGCGGTTGAGGGCATGGAGTTGAGCGACCGGAGACCGGAGACGGGGTCGGTCATCGGTCGTCCGCCTTCGGCCGCCCTCCGTCGGTCTTCAGTCCCCTGTCTCCCGTCGTCTGCCACCTGTCCTCCGTCGAGTTGGCTTCTGCCAACTGGTCGAGGAACGCCAGGAATGTGGCAATATCGCGTCTCACGAGCGGGCGAGCCTGAGCGAACTTCTTGAGGGCGAACTCCAAGCGATCCCAGTCGTACTCGAATGCAAAGTAGTACCGGCAGAAGTGCCGGAAGCGGAGGAGTTCCTGAAGCGGCAGAACCGTGTCCTCGGCGAGGAGGCGTGGCCGTACTCCTTCGATGCTCAGGGTCATCTTCTCTAAGAGGTCCTTGTGCCACCGCGCCGGGGCAAGGCTGTTCTCGAAGTACTCCGAGATGCGGAGAAAGACCGTCTCGAGGCACGTATAGTAGTTGCTCAGAACGCCGGTAACCAGGAAAGCGTCGGCCGCGGTTCGAGGGCCCGGCCCAAACCTTGCGAAGTACTCGTCTGCGTAGCGCTCGGTTCGATCGAGAACCGCAAGGTGCTCGACGATGTCCTGCTTGAGGGCGGCGATTCGCGAATCAATGCTCATGGCGCAACCGGCCCTGGCTCCGAATGAGTCGGGCGAACTCGGGCTCGATGTGCTCGAGCTCGACGATGTCGATCGGAAACCGGGTGAGTTTCTCCGCCTGACCGATGAGCGCGAAGTATTCTTCAGCGCCGCGCAGTCCCTCGACGGCGATGTCGATGTCCGAGTATTCGGCGAAGTGGGCAGGTTCGATGACCGAGCCCCATTGGTAGATGCGAACGGGGGAGTGATGTTCGATTATCATGGCAACTATCGCATCGGCGTCCTGTTTCGCCTGGGCCCAGAGCCGGCGCCGGCGTTCGGCCCGCCGCCGATCACGGGCCGCCAGCCAGGCGCGAGCTGACGAGACATCGAAGGTTGAGGTTGAGGTTGAGACAGGAGAGGTTGAGGTTGAGGTCAAGGTCGAGGAGGAGAGCTTATCCACAGATTAACACAGATTTCCCGACCCGAGCCCGAGCATTGCGTCGCCGCGGGTGGCACTTGACGACGGTCTTCAGGACCCCGACGGCCTCAGGACAGAGGCGGCGGAGAGAAACAACGTCGCGAAAACGACGATCCTGCATGATTGTAGTACAGATTGGGGGGCGAGGTCAAGGAAGAGGTTGAGAACCTTGTCATCTTGTCCTTGGCCATTGGTCCTTAGTCCCGGGTCCTTGGTTCCTGGTCGTCGGTCACCTGTCTCCCGTCTTCGGTCAGTTGGTCCGCCTTAACCTTAGCCTTCCGCATTGTCAGGCTAGTAGCAGACGCATGGGCTGCAGCTTGCGGGAGAAGGGGTTGAGGACCAGACCGAGATTCTCCAGCGTGACCACGCCGAGAAGCGGCTGGTCGCCGTTCTCTCCAAGGATCACCGGGGTGTGGCCGTCAGCCTGGGCTAGGGCGATATGAGCCTCGGACACCTTGCGCTCAATCGTGGTGCCGTCAGCCAGGGCAAAGAGCTCCGTGCGCTTGGGTTTCAGGCCGAGCCGCTTCCACACGCTCTCGGGCAGCAGCGTGTACGATGCTCCGCTGTCGACCAGGAATCGGACCGTCACTTTCTTGCCGGTCGGACCGGTGACAACGGCCTTAACGTAGGTTGTTCCCATGGTTACTCCTTAAGTCCTTAATCCTTGGTCTTTAGTCCTTGGTCGGCAAGAGACAGAGCAAGAGGTAGAGGTAGAGGAGGAGGTTGAGGTTTAGGTTGAGAGGAAATCATTAGCGATCTTTACCTTAACCTTAGCCTTAACCTGCCGCAGGCCTCGACCTTAGCCTTGACCTTAACCTGCCCCGCCAGGGACACCGGACAGAACCGCGAATGCAGAACCGCCTCCCATCTTTGCAGAGTTCTCGAACGCCTACAATTGTCCATTTCACCAACACCGCCTCGGCGGCGCACTCTCGATGGGTAGCTCGGGCGGTCTCCGATTTCGACTGCTCCCACGGGACTACGTCCCGAAACTGTGGATAGAATGATGACAGCGCCGGGCTGTTTGTCAAGAAAAGCGGAGGCGGGGGCGGGGGAGGAGGGATGGAGGATGCAAGGCAAAATGCAAAATGCAAATATCAAAATGCAAAATGGGGAGCGGATGACGGCCGGTCGCGGGCGATGATGTTGTCGTCCGGGTCGGTGGCGAAGAGTTCATCCAGCCTTTGGGCAAGGCCGGCGTTTTCGGCCAGAATCCGACGCAGGCGGACAAAGGTACGCACTATCTCGACGTTAACCTGCACTGCCCGCTTGCTGCGCAGCACGCTCGACAGCATCGCCACGCCCTGTTCGGTGAAGGCATAGGGCAGCGCCCGGCGCGCACCGCCCCAACTTGAAGTCACAAATTGTGACTTCAAGATGCGGTACTCGTCCTGGGTCAACTGGAACATGAAGTCATCCGGGAATCGCTCGGTGTTGCGTTTCACCGTCTGGACAAGAACCTTGGGTTCGACGCCATAGAGCGCGGCGAGGTCGGTGCTGAGCATGACCCGGTGGCCGCGGATGAGCAGTATCGCTTGTTCGATGCGCCGTAGCGGAACCGGTGGATTCGGAAACCCTCCGTCTTCCATCACCTGTCCTCCTTCATCTCGTCCTCCGTCGCTACGCGTATTCGTAGACCGGGGTCTGAACCGTGCGGTCCGGCTTCTTCTTGCCCTTGATGAGAGCTTGGATGTGCTCGACGGTCTCGGGAGCGAAGAACTCCTCCCCGGTCTCCTGACATACCCGGGCCGGTACGTGCTCGATGACGTAGAAGTTGCCCTTGTCGGCGAGGGTGTAGGTCACTTCAGTGGCGACCAGACCGGAGACCGGGGACGGGGGACCGGCGGATTCTGGGATCCTACGTCTCCCACCGCCTGTCGCCCTTTGTCGGTCTTCAGTCACCCGTCTCCCGTCTGCTGTCACCTGCTCAACCTTTACCTCAACCTTAGCCTACCGCAAGGTTGCAGTGCTTCCTCGACTTCCGTTACTCGAATATGACGCAATGTGCTCTGATCGACGGCGTGCCTGGAGAATTCATATAGTCGCCGACGCACCTTGTCGCGGATGGCATCCAGCGAAATCACACTGCATGATAGACGGCCGACTCCGCGGTGTCAACAGGAGC
>JAPLUO010000100.1 GCA_026397595.1 Caldifarciminota bacterium | reverse complement strand
GCGAAGGCGGCTGGACCGCGTACGACATCTTCTCCGAGCCCAAGACGGTGTACATCGACTACTCCGGCGCGCTCCAAAAGGCGCAGATAGACAACGCGGAGTATTAAGGTCTGACGCAAAGCGCAACCGGGGCGGCACAGTCCGCCCCGGCTGCTATCTGCGCCCTGGCGGGACATGACCGCGAATCCGTGGACTGTCCCTTGGGATTCGCCGGGTCGTCTCCCGTTCCTTCCGTGCCGCGTACGCGGCTTTGGAGTGCGGGAGCGCAGCTCCCGCCTTTCCACCCGACAGAACACGCGAAAAGATGGGGCTGCCAACGCGCCGACCAACGCAGCAGTCATCGCAGCCGCCAAAAGCTCACTTCAGAGCTCCTTGGAAAGCTCGCCGGAAAGCTCCTTAGAAAGCTCGTTCAAGAGCTCATTCGAAAGCTCATTTCATAGCACCTTTCAAAGCTCGGGTCAAAGCTTGTTTCATCGCTTAGCGCATAGCTTCTTTCAAAGCTCAACGCATCGCTTCTTTCATCGCTCAGTTCAAAGCTCCGTCGAAAGCACGCGTCAAAGCTCTTCTGAAAGCTCAACTTAGAGCTCATTTCAAAGCGTTGTTCATAGCTTGGTCGAAAGCTAGCTCGAAAGCTGCTTAGGGGGCGACCCCTCAGAGTCTTATTTCGACTCGGCAATTGGCCCTAACCGGAGCTTAGGCATGCACTTACGCCGAAATGCCGCTGACTCGAAACCGGTTACGATGAGACAGCCCAAGGAACAACGAGACAACCTACCCCAAACTGGCACGCCCGTGCCTCGTCGGTGACCGATGCACTTGGACTGCGATGCTTGGCAATCAGGAGCGTCCTTGGTCCGCCCCGTGCCAAAGCCGCGCCCCTCTTCGGCGTCGACGTCACCTCCTGACCGCCGTCCGATTCCTGCGCTGTTTGTCATTGCGTTCGTTCCTACGGTGCGCGGCGCACACGACGTCGAGAAATCTCTCTGCACCTTGTCGCACAGGGTCACTTCCCTGAATCCGACATTGGGCCGCAAATGCGTACGAGTACGCCTAGCCGGACAGGATGGCGATTCTCACCCGATGGGTGTAGTCATTCCGAGCGGAGGCGTCCTCGCCGGAATCGAGGAATCTCGCCTGAGAGACCCCTCGACTCACTTCGTTCGCTCGGGGTGACAGGTAGTTCTATGTCGGTTCTAGGGCACTTCCCGCCGATTGACAACCGTCCAGAGCCTGCTATGCTGACCTGATGAAGATTGACGGATTGTCCGCCCTCAACCGCCATTGAGGAGACGAGACGACCTACGTATTCGATTGGGATACCGAAAAGGCGCAGTCGAACGTTCGGAAACACGCGGTCTCATTCGACGAGGCGTCAACTGTCTTTCGAGATCCACTGGCACTCCTCATGAACGACCCGGATCATTCACAGCAGGAGGAACGTTATCTGTTGCTTGGCATGTCAATTCGCCGGCGATTGATTGTCGTGGCATTTGCCGAGCGGTTGCCGTTGACGCGTCTCATCTCCGCAAGACGAGCAACCAGAACCGAAAGGAAGAAATATGAAGAAGGTTAACCATCCAAACGACACCGGGGAGCGTGACACGATGCGACCCGAATACGATTTCTCGGGGGCGGTGCGCGGCAGAACCGCGGCGCGCTATGCTGAAGGTACGAACGTCGTTGTGGTCGGGCGTGATGTTCTTGATGTCTTTCCGGACGGCATCTCAGTCAACGAAGCCTTGAGAGCGCTAGCGCCTGTGATTCGGCGGCGGCGCGCGATGCGAAATAAGGTATCGCGAGTCGCGGCGCGCAACTGATACAGGAGCGGTGAACCGTCGGCGGTGAGCGTATTCGCGACCGGACCGAGCGAGGGCGAGGGACCCGCGGATGCGCTCAACGAGCCTCAAGAAACGCCGGCGCGCAGTCGAGATGAGTCGTGCGTCCCCGAACTCCCATTGGACAAGTAAGATGCCCCGTGCTCTGCAAGTCGGCAATCGCCAATCGGAAGTCGGGAATGCCTTAGCCGTGAATTCCTGCCCTTCCTGTCCGCCAATCTGCAATCTAGAATCTGGAATCTGCAATCGATTGGCCGTGAGCGAACGGCCCGCGATGGAATCGACGCGCCTTCTCGGGCCAACTGCAAACCGACGCCGAGTCGTCCTGACGCTGACGGAAGGGTCTCGTCTGGCAACTGGAAACTCGCGTCCAGCGCGTGCGTTCTTGACTCTCAACCCGGCCAAGATAACATGCTCTGATGGCTGACCAGTCCACCAGCATCAAGGATTGCAGCGGCGACTGTCAAATCCGCGAGATCACGCACACAGTCCGCCACCACGGCCAAGTGGTCGTGATTGACCACGTACCGGCCGAAGTATGCTCGACGTGCGGTGACGTGGTACTCAGCCCGGAGACGGTGCGCCACATCGAGCAACTCCTGCGCACCGCCGACCGCCCGGCGCGCGAAGTCCCGCTGTACGAATACGCGTAGCCAGTCAGTCCCCGCGTCCGCAGCCGTGAAGGCCCGCCCGTCGCCCGCGACAAACCGCAGTCCAAAGACTGATATGCCCCGTGCTCCACAAATCGGCAATCGCCAATCGCCAGTCGGAAATGTGACGGCCGTCGGCCGTGAACGGTAAGCCGCTGGCCATCATCCCCGCGCATTTGACAGCCGCTTCCTGCGCCCGCTCTGCTCCCGCGTGCCCGCCACTTCTGACTTTTGGTATCTGCATTCTGACCTCTGACTTCGTCTGCTTGACTTCACGTTTGTCCCGGTCTGGTCTTGACTCGTGGTCCGGGCGTCCTAGAATCATCAAAAGGAGCTATGCATGCCCCAAGTGAAGAATGAAGTCATTCGGATGATTGAGCGGCTCCCAGACGACGCCGGCATCACGGACATTATCGCCGAGCTCTACTTCCGGCTCAAGGTCGAAGCCGGGCTGAAGGAACTGGACGAGGGCAAGGGCATCCCGCGGGCCGTCGCCCGCGACCGAATCAAGAAATGGCTCAGCTAGTCTGGTCTCCTGCCGCCCGTGGCCCGCGACAAACCGCAGTCCAGAGACGGAGACGCCCCGTGCTCTGCAAATCGGCAATCGCCAATCGGCAGTCGCCTGCGCGCGGTCCCCTTGACTCTCAACCCGGCCAGGATAACATGCTTTGATGGCTGACCAGTCCGCTGGCGATGTTGTGTTGGCGCGCATCCGGTCCCAGGTACGGGATGAACGCGTGCGCGTCACTGTCCACGCGCACCAGGAGATGGTGGAAGAAGACGTCACGATGGACGAGTTGCTGCAAGCTACGGCCGCCGCCGGCATTATCGAGGACTATCCGAGCCACCGGCGCGGGCCGTGCTGCCTGCTTCACGGAGTCACTCGTGACGGGCGGCACCTGCACATCGTGTGCACGACTTCGCTGGAGACGCTGGTCATCATCACCGTCTATGAACCCCGGCCGCCGAAATGGCCGGAACCTGCGCTCAGGAGGAAACAATGAAATGCAGCATTAAGGATTGCAGCGGCGACTGTCAAATCCGCGAGATTACGCACACTGTCCGTCACCACGGCCAGGTGGTCGTGATCGACCACGTGCCGGCCGATGTATGCTCGGTGTGCGGCGACGTGGTACTCAGTCCGGAGACGGTGCGCCATATAGAGCAACTCCTGCGCACCGCCGACCGCCCGGCGCGCGAGGTTCCGCTGTACGAATACGCGTAGCCAGTCAGTCCCCGCGTCCGCAGCCGTGAAGGCCCGCCCGTCGCCCGCGACAAACCGCAGTCCAAAGACTGATATGCCCCGTGCTCCACAAATCGGCAATCGCCAATCGGCAGTTGGAAATGCAATGGCCCTCTGCCGTGCTTCACAGCCGGGTCTCCCAAGCGCAGTTCAGCCATGCGGTGCATGACCGTGCTTGACTCGCTGGCGGATTCGGAGTACAACTTCAACGTGGCGTACGGCAACGGCCCGGCGAATGAAGCATGGTGCCGTGCCTTCGGAC
The DNA here is from genome assembly GCA_026397595.1 of Caldifarciminota bacterium. Taxonomy (GTDB): domain Bacteria; phylum Hydrothermota; class Tepidihabitantia; order Tepidihabitantales; family Tepidihabitantaceae; genus UBA2258. Next base: position 7,797 of record JAPLUO010000100.1, on the reverse strand, counting down.
TATGCCGAGGACGCTTACCACATCGCGTTGGCTGTCACCTCCGGAGCCGATTTCCTTCTAAGCTGGAACTTCAAGCACATAGTCAGAAGGAAGACCAGAGACGTTGTCCGGATGGTGAACACGCTGCAAGGTTTCGGGCCGCTGGAGATAATGACTCCCGCAGAATTGCTCTAGGAGGTAACGCATGAGCGGAACAGCAGAGAAGGACGTCCGGGAAATCCAGAGATTGGCCGCGGCCGAGTTCCCAAATGACCCGGCGATGCAGCAGGTGCACGTTGCGCGCAAGCTCATTGCACAAGAGGCCAGGAGCAGGGGAATGACGCTGCTTGAGTATGTCGCCTCACTGCGTCGGCATGCCCGCCCCACACCGAAGGCACACGCCGCCCGGTGAAGGGATGATGCCCGCCCGTCCCGCGCCCCGTGCCCCGCAAATCGGCAATCGCCAATCGGCAGTCGGAAATGTGATGGCCGTGAGTCGGGAGCGAACATCCCCTGCGTTTGACAACCCTGCCGCGCTTGACAGCCGGGTTTCCCAAGTCATAATCCGACCATGCGGTGGATGACCGAGCTTGACGCGCTGGGCCGCCCTTTGGCCGACGGTTTGGCGTTCAGCGCGGGGCGTGAAGCGTCAACCGTCCCCTCGGCACATCCCTTGCACAGACAGACAGACAGACAGACAGACAGAATCCAACTCAAGACAACCTAAGATTCCGCCGGCGTCTGTCGGCGTGCGCTCTTCCTGATATGCGGGGTGTCGGGCGAGGCGCTCAGTTCATCGCCCCGCACACGGCGGCACCGAGACAAGGATTAGTGGCGATTCGTCTCCGGACGCCCGCCATCACGTAAGGAGGCTCTCATGTACAGAGTAACCAAGGTACTGATGTCCGTGACTGCGATCTTCCTCTCTCTTGTGCTCGACGGGTGCGCGACCTTTAGAGGCAACGAGATACCGCTCGTGACGGACTATCCGCAGCAGTCGGTCGCACCCGACAAGAGAGGCAGTCTATTCCTGTCGGCCACCTACCGCTGGAATGATCCCAGGATTGAGCAAGACAGAGAGGAAGGCGGACCAAACGTCTTGGAAGAGATGAAACACGGTCCTTTCGAACACTGGACACGACTCGCAGCGGAGTCATCCGGACTCTTCACTCGAGTTACGACTGAGGAAGACCAGAAGCCCGAGGCTGCATACCGGCTTCGAGTGGGCATGTCTCAATACGAGAACCAAGGGTGCTACTACTGCGCAATCGGCGTCTTCAGCATCTCGCTCATGGTGCTTCCGGTCTGCTTTCAGACCTACTACAATCTGTCCGCAACCTTCGAAGATTCGACTGGTCTGCACAAAGAGTACCGCTATCGAGACCATGTGAACCGATGGATCGGTTTGCTGGCACTCCCTCTCGTCTTCTTTGCCAAAGAGGACCCGACAGAGTCGGTTAAGAACAACATGCTCAGGAGACTGTTCTCTGACATAGCCCGAGACGAGTTTGGCATTGGGCACTAGCATTTCGTCTTGAGTCAACTGGAAGAACCATGGGACGAATGCGACGTCAGAAGCAGCGACTAACAGGAAAGGAGATCTTGACGTGAGAACGCTGTTCGAAAAGACAATGTTCATCGGGCTTGTGATGGCGTTGAGTCTGACTTCAGTCATCAGAGCCGAACAACTGCCCTCCTACATCATCCTGCCGCAGCCGGCGGACGTGAAGAAACTGGAGTGGATAGTCGGTGGGGTAGTCACCGAATACGGTTCGTGGTCCGTGCCCCCACATGAGTTTTACCCCAAGAGTGGGTGTACGTCCTTCAACACTACGAGCTACGAACCTCCCGGCTCATTCCGAGTCAACGAGGATGGCAAGCTGGTGTTCAGCGGGCTTGAGTCCAACGGAGGATGCTGTCTGTGGAACTTCCGTTCTGGTGGCATGCACACGACTCCGGCTTTGCGGAACATCCTGGACTCAAAGCCCATTCCTTCGGCGAAACTGGCTCAGTTCGAGGGAGCGAACACCACCGGTTCGGTCATGCAGAATGTCGGGAATTGGGTGAGCTTGCTGGGTGCGGCCGGGATGGTCTACGGAATTGTCAAACTGAACTCGCCTGACTCGGTAAAGACTTGGCCGGCCATCGTGCTCCTCTCCGGCATCGGGGGCATGGCTGTTGGATTCACGACGAACCGAATCGGCATGGCCGTTCAGGTCGGATCGTATGGCATTCTGAGGCGTGCGGTCAACATCTTCAACAAGGAGCAAAGAGAGTGAGATCAGGCAGGTTACCAACAGACCGCAGACCTCATCCGCCAGGGCCTTGCGGCGAAAGGAAAGGACGAGACTTTGAAGGGCCCGCCAGGTCGGCGCGGTGAAGGAGTCGGAAATGACGGCAGCGGTTGCCCGTTAGGTCGCAGTTCGGGCAGGGCAAGTCACGTGCGATCGTGATCGGCTCTGCGGCGTGGCGGGTGGTTCACTCTTTCAGGTTGCGAGTCCCCGCTGCGTGTGCGAGTTGCCGCGTCAAAGGTGCACAGAACGAAATCAAAGGAGGTAGACATGCGTACAGCAACAGCAATCGTAGTCCTATGTCTCATCGCCGGGACACTGTTTGGCGGCGGCACCGAGCTTGGTGCCAGAGGAGGAGTAGTGAAGGTAGAGAGTATTCCTCCTCTTGGGTTTACCCTTGGAATAACCGGCGGCTATCGTTTCAACTCCAGATTTGCGGCCGATGCCGAGATTGACCTCTGGCTGACGTCGCAGACTCAAACATCCGGCGGCTACTCTGCGACTGTGACGGTCGGAGCCTTTGACCTCGCTGTCGTGGGAAGGTACAATGTGATCAATCGCCCAGTGCTGGTGTCAGTGAGTGCGGGTCCGGCGATCCACAACGTTTCCACGATCGTCAGCGCTGGAGGTTACAGCATCGCTGATACGAAGGGCTTCTTCGGGATTCATCTCTTCGCCGAGGTCGGCAAAGCCTTTACGCCCAATTTCTCTCTCCAGGGCCGGGTGAAGTACGCGATTCTAAGTGACTTCAAGACGCTCTCCGTAACCCTCGGAATGACCTACGCCTTCGGCCGATTCGCGAAGGCCAACTGATTCGATGGTTCGAGGCTCGTCCAGTCTGCATTTGATGCCCCAGTCTCCGGGGCGGTCGAAACCATCCGGACAATGTCCCGTAGTCCATCTGGTGTCTGTCCGGTGTCGCCCTTCGGAACGGGCCGCCGAGGCCCCCTCAATGCTCCAGAGATCGAGAGACGTAGCTGCGGTTCTTCCTGCGCATGATGGGAACGTGAAATGAGGTTGACTTCGACTTTCGTCGCGGCGGCGTTGACGCTGGGGTGTCTTGTGGGCTGTCAAAAGAAGCCGTCTGACGTACTTGAAGGATGGAACTCTCACTGCGAGCTCCAGCTTGCGGCATGGGGTATCTTCGATTCCTGCGCTGCACTCGGCGACACCGAAAAAGCTGTCACTGCAGCGATTGCTCACCTGGAGAACTCCGGTACGGTTGCCTGGACGGCCTACGATGGTCGCTACGTCATTTCCATATGCTACCGTGATAGCCTAGGCGGAATCGTCGTCGTGCGCGATTATCCAGTGTGGAGCGACAGCGTGACTCCTCCATCTCCGGGTCACGAGCAGACTCTGGGGCCACAAGCTGGTGTCGTCATCACAGGGGAACCGTCAAAGGATGGGGCTGGCTACTACGCCCCATTCTACTCTGAGCTTGAGGATTTCAGAGCACCATATCAGGTCATGAAGGACAATCTGAGCAGAGTCGGCTTCCCCGCTGATGTGCAGTGCTACCCCGACGGTAGTGCCACTCTTGAGGAGTTCGCTTCGATTTCCGGCAAAGGCGTAGTTCACTTCTCTGGTCACGGCTACGCGTACCTGGACCCTGCTGGTAACGTGCGTGAGGTCTTTCTTGAGACCGCGATCGAAAGCAATGACCTCATCAGCGGGAGGTACCCCGAGGACATGAAGACCCGCGCCCTGATCCCAAGCACTAACCACAACCTAGACAAGTACGCAATCGCGCCTGCCTTCCTAAGGAATCACAATGGAACCGAGTGGAGCCGGTACAACCCACTGGTCTACGGTGGGTTCTGCTTCAGCTTTCTGGCTGGTTGGCCTCAAACGATGCTTGAGATGGGAGCGTCGGCTTACGTAGGATGGGATTGGCTGGAGTACATAAAACTGGACAGCAGATGCGCATGTTCGCTCTACACGTCGATGTGCGCGACTCCCGTGAGCGACCCCTACGCCGCGACCTTGGCTGCCTACTTCGTTAAGTACAGAGCCATGCACGAGTACTGGGTTGACGATCGTATGGTGCATCTTCTGTATGCCGGCGACCCTCTGACGACGTTCCAGGAACCGATCCCTGCCGGCTGGCGAGTTGGTCCCTACAATCCGACGTTTGACTGGATCGCGGGTTCCTGGGGCACAAACACGCTGGATATCACTTTCCAGACCGTCGGCAGCACGTACCCTCTTGCCCTAATCAACATCCGGAATCCATCCCAATTGCAGATCGGGATTCCGGTAATCCCAGACGTCGTAACCGTGCTGCTGCCCACCGGCGAGCAGTATAGGAATACTTTCTACCAGGACAAATGCCGCGTCGCGTTCACGAAGATAGACAGGCCCCAGTCTCCGGGCATGGGGTCGGTTTCCGGTGTACTGGCCGGCTATCTCTATGATGCCAATAGTCAGGAATTCGTACCGGTTTCCAGCCGGTTCGAGAACGTGGCGATCTACTCAGGCAAGCAAGAGGGGGTAGCGGGTGTCCGAACGCAGCCGGCCAGGCCTGACTTGTTACCACCGGAGGGGACTCGATGAGAAGCAAAGTCGGAATCTTGGCAATCTCTACGCTCGTGGTTTTCCTTGCTTGTCACAAGCAGGATTCTGGGCCGAAGGGCGTGGTATATGTCAACTACCGCGCGTCGGGACTAATCCACGACGGTAAGTCGTGGAGTACCGCCTATCTGTCAGTCAAGGATTGCGTCGAGGCTACGACCGACAGCAGCGAAGTCTGGGTGGCAGAAGGCACCTACACCGGCTGCATTATGATGCGAATTCGGTTTGGTCTCAAGCTCTATGGAGGCTTCATTGGCACAGAGACCGCCAGAGAACAACGCAACTGGTCGGCGAATACGACTATCCTTGATGGCGATGGCGCGGGTAGCGTGCTGACAATCAGTAGTCTCATGTCGCCCGCCAGGATTGATGGCTTCATCATCCGCAATGGCCAGGAAACGACCGGGACAGGTGAGGGCGGCGGGATTCACTGTCACCTTGATCTTCTTGGATACCTTACGGTTGCCAACAACACGATAACCGGCAATACCGCTTACAGCGGCAGCGGAGTCTATCTCGGCCAGGCCGATTCGAAGATCATTAACAACCACATCGTCGGCAACGGCATAGACTATCTCTCACCGACTTCTCTTGGGGGAGGGATCTTGTGCGACAACTGCGCGCCAACGATAGCTGGCAATGTGATTGAGGATAATCACGCTCGGGGAGGGGCAGGTATCTACGCGTACGCTGCCCAGGCCGTGATTTTGAGTAACGTCGTCAGCGGCAATGCCGGACAAGGCGTGACCATCGGCGGGTGGGTAGTCGGCCCAACAGTCGTGAACAACACGATCATTGGCAACGCGGACGCGGGCATTCATACGGTCTTCTCGAACATGGCGTACCTTGTTAACAACATCATCGCTTTCAACGACGTCGGCGTTTACAACTGGCATGAGAACACGCCGCCGGTTCTCCAGAACAACTGCGTATACGGGAACACGAGATATGACTACCTGAACGTAGCACCGGGCAACGGAGATATCCTTGTGGACCCGCAATTGAGTGGTTATCACCTGGCATCCGGGTCGCCCTGCATCAACGCGGGTAACAACTCCGCCATCCAGGATGGGTGGACCGATATCGACGGCGATCCGCGCGTGCTCGATGGTCGAGTCGACATCGGTGCCGATGAGTCTCCTTCATCAAAGTAGAGTCTATCCGAGAATGGCGACGCGGCGTCGGCGTAGGGCTCCGGGATCGGGACGAGCCAGAAGCCCCGACCAGAGGGTAGGACTCCGATGAGCGGCTCGGGATACTGATTCAGTTGTGCACTTGACGCGAGTGCTGAAAGGAACAGTCATTATGAGAGAACTCACTGTTGGCCTTCTATCGTTCTTGCTGGTGTTCGCGGCGGCATGCAGCAAGCAGAGTCCGAGGCCGGATACTCCATCAACTCCATCTGGTCCGGATACCGGTCATGTCAACTACCCCTTCGTTTTCGCCACTTCTACTACCGCCCCGCGCGGCGATTCTATCCGGTATCAATTCGACTGGGACGACGGCGACAGAACATGGTCCGGCTGGTGTGCGAGTGGCGAGACGGCGCAGCTGTCTCATTCCTGGTCGTCACCTGGCACCCATGGCGTGCGCGTCAAAGCTCAGAACCGCGACAGTCTGGAGTCTGCTTGGTCAAGCGCGCATACGATTGTCATTCTGTCTGGTCCCGGCACACTCAAGTGGCGCTACCAAACCGGAGGCGCCATCAATGGCTCGCCCGCAATCGCTGCTGATGGTACGGTTTATGTTGCGTCCGACGACTCTTATTTCTACGCTCTGAATGCAGACGGAACGCTAAGGTGGCGCTACAAAACTGGGGCCGGCATATCTTCATCACCGGCCATAGGCGAAGGTGAGGTGGTCTACGTTGCATCAAACGACTCGTTCCTATACGCATTGAGCCCGGATGGCACACTCGGGTGGCGCTATCACGAAGCGAACAGATGCGAAGGGCGATCGCCTGCTATCGGGGCCGACGGAACGGTCTATATCATCGACCACGACGTGGGCGGATCCTACGGGAGGTGCCTACTCGCACTGAACACAGATGGTACACTCAGATGGAACAACTTGGAGTACGGCAGTTCTGAATTTGCATCACCTGTGGTTGCCGCAAATGGCACGGTCTATGCACCCGCCTGCAGATCATCTTCGGGCGGCCCTTTCTATCTCTGTGCAGTCGACCCGGGCGGTTCGCCCAAGTGGCGCTGCAGCGTCGATGGGTATATCTGCGAGACACCGGCGGTTGCTGCGGACGGGACCATATACGTGTTGGATGGTTACAACTACCTATATGCGATTGCCCCCGATGGTTCGCTCAAGTGGCGCTTCCAGACCGGCGATTTCTGTTCTTCACCGACTATAGCTGCAGATGGGACTGTTTACTTTGGAACTGATGAATCACCCGTTGGATGTCTCTATGCGGTCAATCCCGATGGTTCGCTCAAGTGGCGATACCAGATGCCGCAGATGAGTCTAGGGTACCCATCGGCCGCGGTCGCCTCAGATGGCACAGTCTATTTTGGCAACACAGACGGTGAACTCTACGCGCTGAATGCAGACGGAACGCTCAGGTGGCGATATCAGGCAGGAGGCGTCATCAACTCCCCGGCAATAGCGGCTGACGGCACGATCTACTTCGGATGCTCGGACGGTAGCATCTATGCTGTTGAAGGCTCAGCGGGACTCGCGAGTGTCCAATGGCCCAAGTTTCAGCACGACAACCAAAACACCGGCTGCGCCGGCGGTCCATGACGCTGAGAACGGAAAGGAGTAGACCATGGGGAGGCGAGGGGAGGCGAGGGGGAGGCGAGGGACACTTCTATGAAGAGCCGCCTGTCAAGCTTGGGTTTCTATAGGTGCGCCGAGAGAAGCTGATGACTAGCCAGTTGGTGGAAATCCAACTTGGGGAAAGACGTAGCGGTCACCCCAGGACTGAACTCTGCACCTGGTG
>JAPLUO010000297.1 GCA_026397595.1 Caldifarciminota bacterium | reverse complement strand
ACCTCCCTCGAGATTCATGACGCGGGTGTTCGTAACGCGATGAATGACCGCAACGGCGGCCTGTTTGCGGTCAAGGATCGGCCGCTCTCCTTCTGGGCGGTGGTCAAGAACTACGGCAACCAGTCCGAAGCCGCGTATAAGACCTACTTCAAAGTCCTGAGGCAGAACAACTCGGTTGTCTTCTCCGATTCGATGACCACGATGGCGTCAGACCCGGGCGAGACCGAGTCACTGTCGCTCGCCAGCACCTGGCGTCCGAACACGAACGGCACGTACATCATCAAGGTTATGACCAAGATGGCCGGTGACATGCTTGCCGCGAACGACACCGCGACGATTGAACTCCGTGTGGTTACCATTCCGGCGATACTCACCTACGACAGCGGCACACCGGTCAACTCGACGGGCTGGCTCGGCCCGGGCGGAATGGGCAGCCGCTTCGTACCGCCGGTCTACCCGTGCTCAATCAGCGCCATCCGTCAGCATATGACCTCGGCCGGGTCGGTTGACGTGCTGCTGGCGGTCTACGACGACGACGGTCTGGCGTTCTTCGTCGGCGCAGCCTCCGAGACGTCCCAAGACCCGTCGTTCGGCTGGGACTCGATACCGCCGATTTCCTTCCAGGGCTGGGAGGAAAACACCGGCGCCTGGTCGCCCAGCCGTGACGGCGCGGTGCGCGACGTCTGCGCGAACGCGACGATCTCCGGTTCGGTCGGCGTCTTCGAGTGGATTTCCCCGACGCCGGCGCACGTGCCGGCGCGGATTGACGTCAATCCCAACCCGTTCGGCGGTGCGACCAGCATCCGGCTGCTCAACCCGACCGGGCGCGAGACCGCAATCGAACTCTACGACGCGACCGGCAGCGTAGTGCGCACGCTCACCCTCAGCCGCAGCCAGGCCACGCTTGACGGCCGGCTGCTGGCGGACGGCATCTACTTCGCACGTGTCGTTGGCACCGAATCACCGGTGGCCAAAGTCATCGTCACGCACTAAGGGAATAGCCTTACACATTGCGGCGGGGAGGCAACTCCCCGCCGCTTCGTCATGCGCTAGGAGTCCGGCCGAAAAGCCACCTGCCGCAAGATCGTCATTCTTGCGGCCATTGATAATCAAGGACTTACGGGGTGCCATTTCACGGTCTGCAAGCTACCGGAGGGGTTTCCGGCCGGGCTTCTAGAGGCGTTGCTCACGCCGAGTCGCCGCGAAGAAACGCAGTTGCGTTCCTTCTTCTTGACCGATGGTTGCCAGCGAGATAGAATGGCTGCGATGCAGTAGTCAGGAAGAGCCTGTAGTCGCGGCCGGGCTGCGCTTGACGCTCGGCACCTGGCAGACGGCATCTACTTCGTCCGTGTCGCAGGCACCGAGGCGCTTGTCGCCAAGGTCATCGTCACGCACAAAGCGGACAGCCTTACACGCTGCGGTGAGTCCGCAAGCAAAGGTCTGTCGCCGTCCCGGGCGGAGTGGGCGGCCATGAGGCAAAGCGAACCACGGCCCTGCCGATGCAGGGTCAAAAAGGAGGTCTGATGTTGGTAACAATTCTGTCAATCGCGCTGGTAGCGATGACGCCGGCCGGTCTTGTGCCGTCGAACGCGCCGGTGTTGCTGGGCGGCGGCGGGCCGGACTCGTACGGGTACAAGTATCTGGACTCAGATACCACCTGTCCGGGCGCTCCGACCTACAACTGGGTAAGCATCAAGGGCGTCGGGACCGAGATAACGTCCCTGGGCGACGACAACACTGCCGGGCCGTTCCCAATCGGGTTCAGCTTCCCGTACTACTGGTACCAGGTCAACTCGGGCATCGTCGGGTCCAACGGTTACATCACGTTCGGCGACGCCGCAGCGAACGCATCGCCGTTCCACGCGGTCCCGAGCACGTTCAGGCCGAACAACCAGTTGGCTCCATTGCTCAGCGACTTGACCTGCGACTCGATGTCACCCAACGGTTCGGTCTGGTACTGGTCCAATGGAGCTGACAGCTTCATCGTCGAATACGACAGCATCAAGTTCTGGAGCACCGGCGGCAACAACACGTTCCAGCTTATCCTGACCAAGGAGGATTCGTCGGTTACGTTCCAGTACAAGGAA
>JAPLUO010000152.1 GCA_026397595.1 Caldifarciminota bacterium | reverse complement strand
ATCCGTTAGCTGGGTCTTGAGCAGCACCGTCACGCGCGTGCGATTCTGGCCCGGGTTGGTCGGGTCCACCATGTTGTCCGAGGCCACGACGGTAACCGAATCCAGCTCGTTCTGAAGTGCTATCGGGTACGTGAACTGCCCGCTGACAGTCGAGTTGTTGTCGTAGTGGAAGTAGCTCGCGAGCGGCGTGGCCGTGCCGCCCATCTTCAGGCTCAGCACGACGTCTTGAATCGACGGGTCCATGTTCGGCACGAGGAAGATGCCCGACGCGTCGCTCAACCGGCCCACCAGGTTGAAGCTGCGGGGAACCCGAGTCGTATCCCCCGGCACCAGCTTTACACCGTCCGCGTACAGGCTCAAGTCCGGCGGCTGGTGGTCCGAGCTCTCGTACGCAGTGTCCAGCCAAACCGAATCGCGCTCGGATGAAAGGCCTATGGAACCATCGGAGCTCAGCAGACTCACGTGGCCGGAACCGGGAACGCGGACGTAGCGTCCGTTCGGGACATCGGTCGTTTCCGGATACTGAATCCTCGGCACGATGAACGACCCGAGAATTCGGCTTGAATCGAACGACCCGGCGGCACGCTGGATTTCGTACCCGGGAAGGTCGTAGGTCACCGATCCCCATTCCGAGTGATACCAGCGCTGCCAGATTGCCTCCCGCGCCGAGACTTCATACAGGCCTTCCCGGTCCGCGGTATCGAGGGCTTCAAACTCATTTCTCCCGCCCGGATAGAAGGTATCGGGCCGGACCTCGGGCACTGCCCCGTGACGCGGCATCCTGAGCACGGTCGCCGGGTCGCCGAACAGGTGATAGGTAAAGTCCGAATGCGTGTAGGCATCGAAGAACGCCGGCCCGATTGGGTCACCCGGTTTGTCCATCAGGCGGGAGAACATGATCCGGGCAAGCACCTCGTTGTTACCCGGGTGGGTCGCCTTGCTCGCGCCGACACCGGCGATAGTTCCGCCGTCTCTACGCACCAGCTCTTCAGCTATTGCCTCATACCGCGTGTCCTCGAACCGGCCCACGCCGCACGAGCCGTAGAACGCGAACGGACTCCGCGTGCCGTTGTTCACGCTCGGGACTGTGTTCGTAATGTGCAGCGCCTGTTCGTGGCAAAGCTGGAATCCGGCCCCGTGCCCGAAGAAGCACCAGAGCAGCGCGCCGGAATTGAGTTGCCTGATGAGCTCGGCGCTGGCCTCAGCCTTCAGGTTAGTCGCGGTGAGCGGGTATTCATTCAGATAGACCTTCACCGGGTCGAGCAACCCGGCAGCGGCCCGTGCCCGGTCTTCGCAGCCCCGGACGTGCCCGGGCCAAAGCTGGTCCCCACGATCAGGGCTGCCCTCGATGTCATCGTCGGCCAGCAGCAGGTAGCGCTTCGCCCAGTAGCCCAGCGGCTGGGTTTCGTACCGCCTAACTTTATCGAGAAACATCCGCATCTCAATGGCGCTCCGGACCGTAACCCGACCCAGTATCAGGTCCGGGGTTCCGCCCTCCCCGTCCAGGTCCGCGTACCACGCGTCCAGACCCTTCGCCGCGTAACTATACACTTCCGGGTCAATATCATAGCCCAGCTCATATGGCGGCAGCACCGGCCCGGTGCGCAGGTTCAGTATGTTCCGATAGTCATACGTCCCGTCGCCGGCGAGCAGCACGTAGGCCGGACGTTTCGCCTGCAAAAACCGCTTTATCGCACCCGGCTCCTCGATGCCGAACGCATAGTCATCATACACCTCAGACAGCTTCACGACGCGCACGCGCGCGTTTGGTAGTCCTGCGACGTTTCCGTCGCGATAGCGGGCAAACAGCGCCGCGGCGCTATAGAACTCGTCCGGGCAGACGATGACGTAGTCGGCCCCGTTCGCTGGGTTGCGCAGGCCGCCCGGGCTCCGACGCACGACCTCCTTAGGCGCAAGCAGTCGGGACGAAAGCGCGCACCGCAGCCGGCTGAACCCGGTAGAGGTCAGCCGCAGGTTCCGGCGGGTGCCGGAGACATCGGTATCGGTTATCCGAACCGGACCGTAGGGGTCGGTGACATCCAGAAGCAACACGTCGCCGGTCGCCCCCTCGATTCCGAACTCCGCAGTGCCGGAATCCCGCACCGCGAACTCAAGTTGCGGCTCGGCTTTGGTCACACTCAGCTTCTCCGCATAACGGACCTCGACGAAGTCGAGAAACACATCCATCGCCTGGTCACCGTAGAGCCCAACCCAAAGTGTATCGGTCTTGCCGGGTCTGGCCCCTGTCTCGGGAGGAATGCTGTCGAGAGTAAAGTTGGCCGCGGCTTGTATGGTCGGCCCCGCCGCGATAGAGAGCGAGTCGAGCAATGTCTGGTTCAGGGACAACCGTGCCTGATACCGGACGCCGTCCTTGTCGCTTCTGCCATAGAACCGGCCGGTAATCGAGTAAATCGTATCCCGCTGCGGCAGATGCAGTGCCACTCCGACTGTCGTGTCCTGCCCCTGGGTCTTGACGAAGTCCTTCCACAACCAAAGCAGGCCGGACCGGGCCGGGCATACGCTGTCCGGCTCCTGCCGGATGTGCTCATAGGCCGTCGGCAACGGGTTCGTCGCGCCGGCGCCGGACGAAGTCGCCATCCGGCGGCCGTTCTCCCCGCCCCAAGTCAGCCACCAACAATTGTTCTTCGTAAAGACGTTAGTACGCCACACCGTGTCGCCCCGGTTCCAGTACGAAGGCGCCTCCGCGTAGAACGCCAGGTACTCGCCCTTATCGAACTTCGCGTCGCCATTGTCCTTCACGTACACCGGCACCTCGACCATCGTGTCCGGATACGGCCCGTTGATGGTGTACCGGCCGATTGAATAGAGTCTCATCGTCGCCGGCGCGATTGCCTCCGGGGAGAACCCGGCTGCCTTCAGGTCGGCCGCGGTAACCCTGTATACGCCGGTGCTCTCGGTCTTTATCCGGCACCAGACGTTCGACCGGTCGAAGAAGTTAATGGTGTCCTGCGTCGGCAGGTCGATCTTCCACCCGATTGCTTCCTTGCCGTTCGCGAGCATCGGCTCGATGACATTGTCCATCGGGTCCGGCCGGTCAACCGAAACTGCCGGCCGGTCGAACGACAACGCCACCCGCACCGTGTGATGCAGCCGGAGCGAACTCGTGCCCGGATCGTATTGGGCCGGACTGACTCTGACCCGCGCCACCCGCACCCCACGCAGCGTCTCGATGCTCAAGATTTCGGCCGGTGCCGCCGGCCAGAATCCGGTCTTCCCCTGTATACTGTATCCTGTATCCGGCATTCTCTCCGAGAATCCGACCGCCGCCCTGACCCGAGCGCCATTCATGGTCTCCGTACCTTCAGTGGAGACGCTCAGCTTCACGCCGCCTGTCTGCGGTACGCCGACAAAGATTACCCGGCTCGGCAGGTCCGGCTCGCCCGGCTCAGCCAGCCGGTCGAAGCCCGGGGCCGACACCGTCAGGCCCTCGCTCGTGCCCGCCGTGCTGAAACTGTCGGTTGAGAACTCCAGCACAACTCCATTCGGACTCGAACTGACCAGCCGAAGCGAGTCAGTCGTTTCCGGGCCCTTGGCCTGCTCCGCGGCTTGGCGCGCTTGGGGTCCCTGTTCGCGCTTCGCCATTTCCACTTTCCCCTTCGCGTCTTGGCGGTTCCCTACGTCCGAAACCGACTTGCCGGTCGGCCGCGATAGCGCAGTCTGGCCAAACGCCAAGGCGGTGATGATTGCCGGGATTGAAGCCGAAAAGACTGAGCGGACAAGGCGGGCGGTGTTAATCATACGACAGAAATGTTATGCCGTGCTCCTCCCTCAGTCAAACTCACCGTTCCGACACAGGAATCTGACCTGCCTTGAGGGAGCCGGCTGCTTCTCATGCGCGGCACGGCGGAGCCGATGCAGCTTTCGGGACACTCGTCCGTCTCAGAGGCGACGCAGATACCAGCACACCACCGGCGCCGGCGGCTACCGGTGAACGATGAACTTGCCCCGGAAGGAAGTCGAGGCCGATTGACTGCCGCCCGATGACTCGGTCGCCAGCGCATCCAGTTTGTACAGGTATACACCGTTGGCGAGCGGCTGCCCGTCCTTGTCCAGACCGTCCCATTCAATCTGGTTGTAGTCGAACCCGCAGGGCGCCGCCGGCAGCACGCGCACCAGCCGGCCGGCAATCGTGTATATCTTCACCGCGACCATCGCCGCGCGGGAGATGCTGAACGTGAACTTCGCGGCTCCGCCGGTCGGGTTGGGATAGACCAGGCAGTCGGTCAGCTTGAGCGCGTCGTTGAGCTGGGTCTGTAGCAGCACTGTCACCCGCGTGCGGTTCTGGCCGGGGTTTGTCGGGTCCACCATGTTGTCCGATGCCACGACCGCGACCGAATCGAGCGCATTCTCCAGTTCGAGCGGATATGTGAACCGGCCGGTCACCGTCGAGTTCTTGTCGTACTGGAAGTAGTCGGCGAGCGGTATCTTCGCGCCGGCGATCTTCAGACTCAGCACCACATCCTGGATTGCCGGGTCCATGTTCGGCACGAGGAAGATACCCGACGCGTCGCTCAACCGGCCCACCAGGTTGAAGCTACGTGGAACCCGGGTCGTATCTCCCAGCACCAGCTTCATGCCGTCCGCGTAAAGGCTGACGAGGGGCGGCTCGTTGTCCGGACTGCCGACCGTGTCCTTCGACAGCAGAATCGAATCGCGCTCGTAGGAAAGTGGGGTTGAACCGCCGAAGCTGAGCAGGCCGACGCGCCCGGTGTTGGGAAGGCGGATGTAGAGCCCGTTGCCGACATAGGTAGTCTCTGGGTACGTGATTCTCGGCACGATGAACGACCCGAGAATCTGGCTCGAATCGAACGTGCCTGCGGCATGGTGGATTTCGTATCCGGGAAGGTCGTACGTGGCCGAGAACGTGCCATGGGCAGGAGGCTCGTATTCCGAGTGATACTCGCGATGCCAGATAGCCTCATGGGCCGATACCTCGTAGGAGCCCTTCGTACTCGCCGTATCAATGGCCGCGAACTCATTCCGGCCGCCTGGGTAGAAGGTGTCCGGCCGGACCTCGGGAACCGGACCGCGGTGCGGCATCCTGAGCACGGTCGCCGGGTCGCCGAACAGATGCTCGTGAGACATTCCGCCGGCCATGAAACCCTGCAGGAACGCCGGCCCGATTGGGTCATCCGGGTAGGCCTCCAGTCGCCCGAACATGGCCACGGCGAGGTTCTTGTTGCCGCCCGCCCCTGTCGCTTTGGTAGCTGCCACCCCGGCAATCGTCCCGCCTTCCTTACGTACCAGTTCTTCGGCAATAGCCTCGTACCGCGTATCTTCGAAACGACCCACGCCGCATGAGCCGTAGAACGCGAACGGGCTCCGCGTGCCGTTGTTCACGCTCGGAACTGTGTTCGTAATGTGCAGCGCCTGTTCGTGGCAAAGCTGGAACCCGGCCCCGTGCCCGAAGAAGCACCAGAGCAGCGCGCCAACGTTGAGCTGCCGGATGAGCTCGGCACTGGCCTCAGCCTTCAAGTTGGTGGCGGTCAGCGGGTACTCGGTGAGATACACCTTGACCGGGTCGAGCAGGCCGGCAGCGTTCGCCGCCTGCTCCTCAGAGTACGGTATGTGAGTCTCGCGGAGTCCGGGGTCATCCGGTTCACTGAAGGAGCCCTTTATCTCGTCGTCCGCCAGCAGAAGAAGTCGCTTCGCCCAGTAACCCAGCGGCTGCGTTTCATACTTCTTCAGCCGGTCGAGGAACTGACGGAACTCCACAGCGCTTCTGACCGTTACCCGGCCGAGTATCAGATCCGGAGCTGAACCGCCGCCGTCCAGGTCAGCATACCACGCGTCCAGGGCCATGGCGGCGTTGCCATATACCTCCGGGTCGATGTCGATTCCCACCTCATACGGAGGCAACACGGGCCCGGTGCGCAGGTTCAGTATGTTCCGATAGTCGTAGGTGCCGTCGCCGGCGAGCAGCACATACGCTGGCCGCTTCGCCTGAAGCAGCCGCTTGATGGCTCCCGGTTCCTCGATACCGAACGCGTAGTCATCGTACACTTCGGAGAGCTTCGCCACCCGGACGCGGGCGTCCGGTGTTCCCGCGACGTTTCCGTCACGATAGCGGACAAACAGCTCCGCGGCATGGTAGAACTCGTCCGGGCAGACGACGAAGTAGTCGCCCGATGCGGCCGGACTGCGCAGGTTACCCGGTGTCCGGCGAACAACCTCCGTTGGCGCGAGCAGTCCGGACGAAAGCGCACATCGCAGCCGCCTGAACCCGCCGACGTTCAAGCGCAGGTTACGACGGTTGGCCGAGACGTCGGTATCGACGATTCGAACCGGGTCGAGCGGCTCTGTTACGTCCAAGAGCAGCACGTCGCCGGTTGCACCCTCGATCCCGAACTCGGCCGCGTTGCCGTCGGTGGCTAGAAACTCAAGCTCCGGCATAGCCTTGGTCACCTTCAACTTCTCCGCGTAGCCGACCTCGACGAAGTCGAGAAAGACCTCCATCGCCTCGTCGCCATGCAACTCGACGGTCAGGCTGTCCGGCTTGCCCGCGCGCGCGACCGCCTCAGCCGGCAGGCTGTCGAACAGGAAGTCCACGGCCGGTGGCCTGGACATACCCTTGACGATCCGCAACGAGTCTTTTACCAATGACCCGTTCAAGTACACTCGCGCATAAGCGTACCCGTCACCCCTGCCGTAGAACCGGCATCTGAGCCAGCGCAACGTATCGCGCTGGGGCAGGTCGAGCTTGAACGTGACAGCCATGTCCTGCCCCTCGATCTTGACGATGTCCTTCCACAGCCAGAGCAGACCGGACCGGGCCGGACACAGGCTGTCCGATTCGAGGCGGACGTGCTCGTATGCGGTCGGCTGCGGGTTCGTCGCGCCGGCGCCGGAGGCCGTGTCCATGCGGCGGCCGTTGTCACCGCTCCATGTCAGCCACCAGCAATTGCTGTTCGTGAACACGTTCGTTCGCCAGAGCGTGTCGCTGGTGCGCCAGAGCGTATCGTCGACCTGCCAGTACGAAGGCGCCTCCGCGTAGAAGGCCAGGTACTCACCCTTATCGAACTTCGCGTCGCCATTGTCCTTCACGTACACCGGCACCTCGACCATCGTGTCCGGATACGGCCCGTTGACCGCATACCGGCCGATTGAATAGAGCTTCATCGTCGCCGGCGCGATTGCCTCCGGGGAGAACCCGGCTGCCTTCAGGTCGGCTGCGGTAACCCTGTATACGCCGGTGCTCTCGGTCTTTATCCGGCACCAGACGTTTGACCGGTCGAAGAAGTTGAGGGTGTCCTGCGTCGGCAGGTCGATCTTCCACCCGATTGCTTCCTTGCCGTTCACGAGCATCGGTTCGATGACGTTGTCCATCGGGTCCGGCCGGTCAACCGAAACTGCCGGCCGGTCGAACGACAGCGCTACCCGCACCGTGTGATGCAGCCGGAGCGAGCTCGTGCTCGGATCGTATTGGGCCGGACTGACTCTGACCCGCGCCACCCGCACGCCGCGCAGCGTTTCGATGCTCAAGATTTCGGCCGGTGCCGCCGGCCAGAATCCGGTCTTCCCCTGTATGCTGTATCCTGTATCCGGCATTCTCTCCGAGAATCCGACCGCCGGCCTGACCCGCGCGCCATTCATGGTCTCCGTACCTTCAGTGGAAACGCTCAGCCTCACGCCGCCGGTCTGCGGCACGCCCACAAAGACCACCCGGCTCGGCAGATCCGGCTCGCCCGGCTCAGCCAGCCGGTCGAAGCCCGTGGCCGACACCATCAGGCCCTCACTCGTGCCCGCCGTGCTGAAACTATCGGTTGAGAACTCCAGCACAACTCCATTCGGACTCGAACTGACCAGCCGAAGCGAGTCAGTCGTTTCCGGGCTCTTGGCCTGCTCCGCGGCTTCGCGCGCTTGGGGTCCCTGTTCGCGCTTCGCCATTTCCACTTTCCCCTTCGCGTCTTGGCGGTTCCCTACGTCCGAAACCGACTTGCCGGTCGGCTGCTGCAGCGCAGTCTGGCCAAACGCCAAGGCGGTGATGATTGCCGGGATTGAAACCGAAAAGATTGAGCGGACAAGGCGGGCGGTGTTAATCATACGACAGAAATGTTATGCCATGCTCCTCCTAAGTCAAACTTGCACCGTGAACCGGGGGGACTGTCCCCAAAGCTTCCATCCTCACACTATCATGCCGACCAGCGCGCCACCCAGGATCAGCCATATCGGCTCAACCTTGAACCGAAGCAGCAGGCACAAGGCAAGCGGCGCCAGAACCGCCTGCACCGGACCGTTAATCGCGCTCCGGCCGATGAAGACCGTGGACACCAGCAACATGCCGGTGACGGCTGGCATCACGCCCGACAGGAAGCCCCGCACCACTACGTTAGATGATACTCGACGGTAGACGTGAATCAAGCCCCAGAGCATCAGCGAAGACGGCACGAATGTGCCCAGCGTCGCTATCAGCGCGCCCCAAAGCCCGAGCACCTTGTACCCGATGAACGTTGCGGTTATCGCCACCGGCCCGGGCGTAATCTGGCCCAGCGCAACGCCGTCGATGAACTCCCGCATCGAGAGCCAGTGATGCACGTCGACCACTTCGTGCTGCAGGAACGGGATTGCCGCGAACCCGCCGCCGAAAATGATCGTGCCGACCTTCAGAAACACCAGCGCCAGCTCGCCCGCCTTCTGCCAGACCGTCGGCCCGGCCGCGACCGCAGCAAACAGCATCACGGGCAGCCAAGGCACAAACGCCATTCGCCTTTCGCCATTCGCCTTTCGCTGCCCGCCCTTTTGCCCCTTGGCTTCTGGCACTTGGCTTCTGACTTCTTCCTTCTGCTGCTCCCCCTCCTCACTTCTAGCTTCTGACATCTGACATCTAGCATCTGACTTCGTCCGTCTCCTCCACGCCCCGGACATCACTATCCCCAGCACTCCGCATCCCACCACCACCAGCAGCACATCCCCCTTGAAGAACAGCGCAATCGCCGCTATCACGCCGATGACTCCCGCCCGCCAGTTCCTGACATTCGCCTTGCCGATTGACCACGTCGCCCAAGCCAGGATTCCGACGACCACCGGCTGCACGCCGGCGAATAGCTTAGTCACCAGCGGGACGCTGCCGAACCGGAAATAGAGGAAGCTCAACCCGCACATCAGGACAAAACACGGCGCAAGCAGAGCGAACACTGCCACAACCATGCCCTTCATCCCCCGCAGCTCGTACCCGATGTACTCAGCGTAGTTAGAGACGAACGGCCCGGGCAACATCTGGCCCATCGCCACCGCGACGCTCAGTTGCGCGTCGTCAACCCAGCGCCGCCGCTCAACCACTTCCTGCCGGATGAGCGCCAGCATCCCGACCCCGCCGCCGAAACCAATCACGCCCACCCTGACGAACACCCGCGCGATGTCGCGCAGACTCACGCGCCTCGGACCGGCGCTGCCATCGGTCGGAACCATCCGGCTATTCTAGTGCAGGGCGCGCCGGCTTCAAGCGGCGCACGTCTCGACGTACTGCTCAGACACCAGTCGCCCGCGTCCGCACACCGCCAACCGCTATCCGCTTACCGCCGTCCGCCATCCGCTTTCCGCAATCTGCTAATCGACAATCGTAAATCGGAGATCAAATGAACCGCCAAGCTCGCCAAGAGCGCCAAGAGTCCCGTCATTCCGAGGGAGTCCGACGAATCGAGGAATCTCTCAGCCTCCGTCACTGGACACTGGTAACTGGTAACTGGAAACCGGCGCTGGGCCGCCCTGAGCGGAAGCGAGAGGGTCTCTCTTGTCTGGATCACTCGGGAGCTGCAAAGCATCCCGCAAAGCTCGCCGGAAAGCTTCTTGGAAAGCTCATTCGAAAGCTTGCTCAAAAGCTCCTTTGAAAGCTCGTTTCGAAGCACAGTTCAAAGCTCGGCGCAAAGCTCAGCCAAAACCTCAACCTAAACCCTAACCTAAACCTTATTCACCCGACTCTGTGCTCTCAGTGGCCTCTGTGGTTAATCCTATCTCGGTTCTTGGGAGCCTGCGCGCGCTTGACGCATCAGCGCGCGGCGTTAGACTGAATTATGGAAATCCGCCACTACCGGTTCAACCGCATCACTCTCGACCCGGCCAAGTGCTTTGGCAAGCCCTGCATCAGAGGGCTGAGGATGCCCGTCGCTTCCATCCTCGGCTATCTGGCATCTGGCATGAGCATTGATGAGATGCTGCGCGAATGGCCGGAACTCGAGCGCGATGACATCCTCGAGGCCTTGGCGTACGCCTCTTGGGCCATGGAGGAGCGTCTGGTGTCGCTCGAACCGGCAAGCGCGACTTGAAGTTCCTTTTGAACATGAACCTTCCGCGGGAGCTTGGCCGGCGTCTGGCGACCTGCGGCCACACGTGGCGACACGTGGGCGACATTGGACTGGCCGCAGCCGCAGACGAACAGATTGTCGCAGAGGCCAGGCAAACACGGGAAGTCATCTCGACCCACGACTTGGACTACGGCGCGATTCTTGCCTTTTCCGGGGAAGACGCGCCATCGGTCATCACCTTTCGAACTGCGAATACGCTCCCCGAGTACCTGTTGACCCGGCGCAATGCAGTCCTTCCCGACATTGAGACCGCTCGCTCAAGGGGCCATCGTGACTCTGGAGGACGCGGCAGCGCGTGTTCGTCGGCTGCCCATCGGGTAGAGAGCGCCACCTCGCCCGCAAGCAAGGTCTGACCGAAGCAGCTCCCCGCCGTGACCGCGGGGCGGGTCAGCCGGCCCTTGTCTGCGAGAAGCACAACATCTTCGTGCTGAAATTGAAATAGCACTGGTCTGAGTTACAGCGAGGGGCGGCGCGAGCCGCCCTTCGCTTCATCTTGAGCGTCCGCGGCGAATGCGGGCGCTTTCTCTACCTATCCGCGGGCCGTGAAGCTGACGTTGTCCAGCAGCAGGGACGGAAACCGGCCCATCGGCGCGTCGTGCGCCCGGTCCTCGACCGCGATGACTCTCTTCAGGTCCTCGTAGACGTTGCCGGCGACCAGCGAGTCCTTGACCACACCGACAATCACACCATCCTCGACCCAAAGCCCGGGCGCGAGGCCGATTGAGTAATCGCCGTTTAGCCGGTTGCCCGAATGTGCGCCCAGCGCCATCACGCCGACCACGCCCCGGCCCATCAGTTTCAACATCTGCTCGAACGAGTGCTCGCCCGGTACCATCGTCAGATGCGCCAGTGACGGCTCGGGCTGCGACGTGACGTCGTCGCGCCACCCGTGCCCGATCGGCTCGGTTCCGGTCTTGTGAGCGTAGAACCGGTCGTTGTAGAACGTTCTCAGCACGCCGCGCTCGAACAGTGTCAAGCCCCGGCATGGCGTGCCTTCGTCGTCGAACGCGCGCGCCCCGGGCAGGCTGTCGTTGAGCGGTTCATCCTTGAGCGAGAGCTTCTCGCTCAGCACCTGTTCCCCGATTCGGCCGGTCAGGGGCGACACCTTCTCGTAGACGTTCCGGGCGTGTGTCGCCTCAATCAGACGCCAGACCAGCGCGTATCCCGTGTTGGGCAGGAACAGCACCCGGGTCCGGCCGGACACGGCTTTGACTTCCTTCTCCGAGGCGTTGTAAGTATCGGCGATGAACTGAAGGTCCTTTTCGGGAAACGGCGCGAACGCCTTGGCCGAAAACCCCCGGCTGATGTTGGCGTTGGTGCCGGGATAGAGCACGGCGGCACAGGCATGGCAGTTAGTCATGAGGCAGCGCGCGTCCACGCCGCTGCTCGTCAGCACGCGCTGGTCGCTGGTGATGCGTCCCGTCCCGATATTCACCTGGCCCTTGACCCGGCTCGACAGGTAGTCGGTCATCCGCCGGCACTCGTCAACCAGCACCGCGTTACCGCCCACCTGCTCGGCCGCAGTGTCGAGCGTGGGCAGCTTCACCGGCTGCGGCAGGTCGCCCGCAGCCTCGACTCCGCCGGCCAGCGCCGCGACTGCGGACGGCGCCGTCGTCCTTGACTTCCGGCCCGGCATTCTGACAATGTCCCGTGAGCAAGACGGCCCGCGGGTTCCTTTTCACCATCGGCTATGTCGCGGTCGGACTGATTGCGGTCGGAGCCGTGGGCTGCCTCACTTACCACAGGCAGTTCTTCCATTTCCCCGAGCCGATGCTGTCGCTCCTTCTCCTCGGATTGATGGGCGCGCTCATCTACGCGTCGGTACAGATGCGCGGGGCCGGATTCGCGGTCCTGGCGATCACACTGTCGTTCGTGGCCCGGGTGGCCCTGAGTCCCCGTTCATACTCACTGGTGGCCGCGGTCACCTATACGCTGCTGATCGGATTCTCCCTGATGGCGGCGGCCTACGTGCAGAAGTCGCTTACTGGCTTCAGGTTCGGCCGGTTCATCAGCATGGGGCTGATCGTCGGTGCCGGCTACGCGCTGATGACGCTGTTGTTCGCCGGCATGTGGAACACACAGACCGGCCTCAGTTCGGTCTGGAGTCAGACGTTTCTGGGCGCGAAGCTCGGCGCGGCGATGGGGCTCGGGTTCGAACTGATTGACCTCATCGGGCCGCGTCCTAAGAAAGGCTCTTCGCGGATTCATGTGGGTAGTTTGATGGGGTGAGTTTGTCCCAAGTTGTTGCATTAAGAAAGAGCCCATACCCTACGCCGACCTACTCCGGTGATCCCCTGCGGGTGATCAGAAAGCGGTTGACGTTGCCCCGGCACGCTGGCGAGTGGTTCGTCAGGTCGTGACAGCTATCAGATTGCTGAGAATATCGCTTGACAAGGTCAGGGAAGTGATATAAACTCCGCCCCACATAGGGCTTAGGTTGAGGCGAGACGCGCAGCCAGAGCGACTCCACAAAGAGCCGCGCTGTTAGACTGGACTGCGCTCGCTCAAGAAGACTTCCGGATTCTGCGGACTATTCTGCGGGGTCCATCCGCGGACTGCAGAATCTAATGCTAGCCTGAGTTGGCAAACGGGCCGGGGTTGCCTGAAAGGTCGACCTGCAGTGGTGAGTCTGTTTCTGATATGTTCCGGGGGCTGCGCCTCGTTGCAGCCGGGCTTTCTGCATCTCGCTGGTGCGGAGTTACCCGAGGAGCGTGCCGGCTGCCTGCCGTCTCGCCGAGGGCTGCCATCGTGAGAAACGCGGTCACCTCGACAAGGCCAAGACCAGCCAGGCCTCTGCGCCGGAGTACCCCCAAAAGCGCGACCTTACCTGCCATGTCCCTCCCGGACAGACCATTTCCCAATCCGCTAACTATCTGCGAGAACGGGCCGGACGGCTGGACCCTGCTGGTCAACCCCGACACGGGAGCGGCGATTGCGGTCAACCGCACGGGAGCCCTCATCTGGAGCCTCGCGAACGGCAGGCGGACGGTCGACGGCATCGTCGCCGGGGTCCGCCGTCGCTTTCCCAATGCGTCCAGTTCCGTGGACGACGACGTTACGGCGCTGCTGGGCACGCTTTCGCGAGACGGTTTCATCGGCCGGGACATAACGAATGACCAGAGACGAAGGACCAAGGACCAAGGACTACGGACGACGTCCGTTCCATCGGTCTTTACATCGGAGGTAAAATGAACGACGATTCCAAGCTTTGCAGGGATGAACTTCGGGACGAATACGAACCACCGCAGGCGATACACCTGAACGATTCGGACCGAGCATATGGGGCTTGTTCACCAAGCGGCAGCACGCCCGGGGTCTGCGCAACCGGTAGCGGAGGGACGGACGTGGGTTACCGCGTCTACGGATTCGAGGGCATCTGCGTCACCGGCAAGTCGGCTACCGGCGGCTGCTACGCGGGTGCCTAGGGCGCCTACTAACCAAAGGATGTGAGCGATGCTACAGAGATTGTTCTTGCTGCTCGCTGTCGCGGGACTGCTTGTTCTCGTCTATGCCGGTCCGAACGCCGACTTGGCGACTCCGGCCAAGAGGCCTGGCGGGCAGCAGGCCGTAGATAGCGTCCGGACGCTTCCGGCCAAGGCAAAGGGCGTGGAGTTGCCGCCCGGGATTGACGTCAACGACGTCATCCGGCGGGCAAGCCGCGGACCGAAGCCCGAGCCGCCACCTGAGCCGTTCGGCAACCCATTCACCGAAGATGAGTTCATGCCCGCGCCCACGATCGTTCCCAAATCGTACCCAGGCAGACAGGACCTACCTTCGGCCGCCTTCGACGGCACCAACTACCTCGTGGTCTGGATTGACGACCGCAACGGCGACGACGACATCTACGGCGCTCGAGTGACCCCTACCGGTTCGGTCTTGGACCCGGACGGCATCGCGATAACGCCCAACACGCCGGCGAGTAACCAGTATAACCCTTCGGTCGCGTTCGACGGCACCGATTACCTCGTGGTCTGGGAGGACACGCGCAACGGTTCCTACAACGACATCTACGGCGCTCGAGTGAGCCCTACCGGTTCGGTCTTGGACCCGAGCGGCATCGCGATTTCGCCCAACACGCCGACGAGTCACCAATTCTTTCCTTCGGTCGCCTTCGACGGCACGAACTACCTTGTGGTCTGGGAGGACGGGCGCAACACGTGGATGGACATCTACGGCGCTCGGGTGAGCAAGAACGGCACGGTCCTGGACGCAGGCGGCATCCTGGTTTCGACCAACACGCCGACGAGTAGCCAGTTGATCCCTGCGGTCGCTTTCGGCGGCACCAACTACCTCGTGGTCTGGCGGGACACGCGCAACGACGCCTACGGGGACATCTACGGCGCTCGGGTAAGCAAGGCGGGCGCAGTTCTGGACGCAAGTGGCATCGCGATCACGCCCAACACGCCGACGAGCAGCCAGATGTACCCTTCGGTCGCTTTCGACGGCACCAATTACCTTGTGGTCTGGTATGACGACCGCAACGGCCCCAACTCCGACATCTACGGCACGCGGGTGAGTAAGGCGGGCGCAGTTCTGGACGCAAGCGGCATCGCGATTACGCCCAACACGCCGACGAGTGGCCAACAATACGCTTCGGTCGCGTTCGACGGCAACAACTACCTCGTGGTCTGGCAGGACTACCGCAACGGTTCCTACACCGACATCTACGGCGCGCGGGTGAGCCAATCTGGTTCGGTCCTGGACGCAGGCGGGATCCTGGTTTCGACCAACACGCCGACGAGTTACGAGGACATACCTTCGGTCGCGTTCGACGGCTCCAACTACCTCGTGATCTGGACTGAATACCGCAACGCGAACCGCGACATCTACGGCGCGCGGGTGAGCCCCACCGGCACGATTCTGGACCCGTATGGCATCATAGTGACCGGCAGCGTAAATACCCAGACCGGCCCCGCAGTTGCCTTCGACGGCACCAACTACCTTGTGGTCTGGCAGGACAACCGCAACGGCAACTACGACATCTGCGGTGCTCGGGTCGCCGCGGACGGCGCCCTGCTCGACTTGGCCGGCTTCGCGATATCGACGAATACGCCGACCAGCGACCAGCGCGGCCCCTCGGTCGCTTTCGACGGCACCCGCTACCTTGTGGTCTGGTTGGACAGCCGCAGCGACATCGACGGCGACATCTACGGCGCTCGGGTGAGTCAATCTGGTTCGGTCCTGGACCCAACCGGCATTGCGATTTCAACTGCGACGGGAGGCCAGATAGGCCTCTCGGTCGCGTTCGACGGCACCAACTTCCTCGTGGTCTGGCAGGACAGCCGCGACAACGTCGACTGGGACATCTACGGCGCGCGGGTGAGTCAATCTGGTTCGGTCCTGGACCCAGCCGGCATTGCGATTTCAGCCGCGACGAATAACGAGGCACATCCTTCGGTCGCGTTCGATGGCACCAACTACCTCGTGGTCTGGCATGACCTCCGCAGAAACGTCGACTGGGACATCTACGGCGCGCGGGTGAGTCAATTAGGTTCGGTCCTGGACCCAAACGGCATCGCGATTTCGACCGCCACGGGTTGGCAGTACCACCCTTCGGTCGCGTTTGACGGCGCCAACTACCTCGCGGTCTGGGGTGACAACCGCAGCAACGCCTCCATGGACATCTACGGTGCGCGGGTGGCTCAATCTGGTTCGGTCCTGGACCCAAACGGCATCGCGATTTCAACGGCGACTGGCCATCAGCAAGGGCCCTCGGTCGCGTTCGATGGCACCAACTACCTCGCGGTCTGGATGGACCAGCGCAACGGCGGCCTCGACGAGATCTACGGCTGCCTGGTAGACCCGGCCGGCCTGGTCGTGGAGGAATACGTCGTCTCCACCCAATCTGGCGACCATACCTTGCCGGCCGTTGCCTGCGGTCCCGGCACGGCACTGGCTACATCCGAGGTCCCCACCGGTACGGTCGGCGGCGTCAACTACAGCGACGCGTACCGAATCTGGGCTCGACTCGGGGCTCTGACCCAACCTGGCGATGTTGGTACAGACAGCATCTTGCGTCCGGTCGCGTCCTTCCTCATGCCGAGCTGGAAGATTCCACCCTTGGTGAGGGTCAAGAACTTCGGGTCTGTAACCCAGGGTCCGTTCGACGTCCGGTTCACCATAGGTCCGGGAAGCTACACGAGCACGAAGACCGTGTTGTCTCTGGCCGCCGGTGACACGTGCGCGGTCGAGTTCGATTCCCTGACTCTCGATTACGGTGTGTTCACGGCCAAGTGCTCGACGATGCTGGCCGGCGACCTGGCCTCGGGCAACGACGCGCGGACCGCGTATTTCCAGGGCTGCGACGACGTCCTCTACTCTGACACGATGTCTGACAACTACTTCGCCGTAAGCCCGAGCGGCACGTGGGCCTTGGGCGACCCTACGAGCCCGTGGACCCTACCGCCCATGGATGCTTCCGCCTGGGGCTACCAGTTGGACGGGACCAAGTACTACAACGGCAGCACGGTTGCCACGCTGACCTCGCCCGAGTACACGGCGCTGCAGGACCACCCGGCGATCGCGTTCCAGCATAGCTTCAACACCGAGCCCGGCGTGGACGGCGGCGATTTCTCCTACTCGACCAACAGCTCCATCTATGACACGCTCATTCCCTCTGCCGGACTGGGCTATGGCGGCGTAGTTACCGCCCTGGGCGACTCGGGCTGGTCCGGCACATCCACGGCGGGCTGGAATCAGTCGGTATTCACCCTTACTCACGTAACCAAGGACTCTCCGTTCTGGATCCGCTGGCGCTTCGCTTCCGACGGGTCGAACAACAACTACCACGGCTGGCTTATTGACGAGGTGGGCTTTGTCAATCACGACCCGGCTGATGGCAGGAAGCCGTCCGGACGAGGCTCTGTCATCGACACGTTGAGCGTCTGGCCGAATCTGGTCCGCGGGCCGGCGCAGGTGAACTACACCCTCGTGAAAGACTGCAACGTCAGTATCAAACTGTACGACGCAAGCGGCAGGCTGGCCGCGCGGGTGCCGACGAACGGATTCAAAAAGGGTAAGAACACCGCGAGGCTGGACGCGAGCAGGCTGTCGCGTGGCGTCTACTTCCTGAAACTCGAAGGCGCCGGCGACGTGAGTACGACCAAGGTCATTATCGAATAGCGTGACGGACAGGGCGAAACGGCTCGCCCAGCCGGCAACGCGGGTGAAGGCCGGTTAGAATCCGGCCAGGAACAACGGAGGTAAAGATATGAACGACGAATACGAAGCCCCACAGGCGATACACACTGAACGAAGCGGACCGAGCATACGGGGACTGTACACCCGGCAGCACGCCGACGCGCCTAACGTGGGCTACCGTGTGAATGAGTTCGAAGGCATCTGCGTCACGGGCAAGTCAGCTACCGATGGTTGCCACATGGGCATCTGATGTAGGAGGGAGACAATGCTACAGAGAATGTCAGTACTTCTCGCGGTTGCGGGACTGCTTGTTCTCGCCTATGCCGGTCCGAGCGCCGACTTGGCGACTCCTACCCGGAAGCAGGCTGGACAGGGTCAAGACCTGGATCGCGTTCCGCTGGTTCCGACTAGGACAACAGGAACGGCCCTGCCGCCCGGGATTGACGTCAACAAGGTCATCCAGCAGGTGCGCAGTGCCCGGGAATCAGAGCCGCCGCCACCTGAGCTCGACGCCAACCCGTTCACCGAAGACGAGTTCATGCCCGCGCCCACCACCTATCCGGTGTTGCGCGCAGGCACCCAGGCATACGCTTCGGTCGCCTTCGACGGCACCAACTACCTCGTGGTCTGGCAGGACTACCGCAACGGCAACTACGACATCTACGGCACGCGGGTAAGCACTGCGGGTGTGGATCAGGACTCGATCGGCATCGCGATTACGACCAGCACAGGTGCCCTGAACGACCCTGCGGTTGCTTTCGACGGCACCAACTACCTTGTGGTCTGGATGGACTACGGCAGTGGTTCCTACTACGACATCTACGGCGCGCGGGTGAGCACTGCGGGTGTGGTTCAGGACCCGAGCGGCATCGCGATTTCGGCCGCCATGAACGTCCAGCAATGCCCTGCGGTCGCTTTCGACGGCACCAACTACCTCGTGGTCTGGCAGGACAACCGCAGCGGCTCCTCCTACTCCGACATCTACGGCGCGCGGGTGAGCCAGTCTGGTTCGGTCCTGGACCCGGCCGGCATCTTGATTTCGTCCAACACGCCGACTAGTTCCCAGGAGTCCCCTGCGGTCGCTTTCGACGGCACCAACTACCTTGTGGTCTGGCATGACAACCGCAACGGCAACAACGACATCTACGGCGCGCGGGTGAGCACTGCGGGTGTGGTTCAGGACCCGAGCGGCATCGCGATTTCGACCGCCACGAGCGACCAGCAATACCCTGCGGTCGCTTTCGGCGGCGGCTACTACCTCGTGGTCTGGCAGGACAACCGCAGCGGCTCCTACTCCGACATCTACGGCGCGCGCGTGAGCCAGTCTGGTTCGGTCCTGGACCCGGCCGGCATCTTGATTTCGTCCAACACGCCGACTAGTTCCCAGTCCTACCCTGCGGTCGCTTTCGACGGCGCCAACTACCTCGTGGTCTGGCATGACAACCGCAACGGCAACTACGACATCTACGGCGCGCGGGTGAGCACTGCGGGTGTGGTTCAGGACCCGAGCGGCATCGCGATTTCGACCGCCACGAACATCCAGCAATACCCTGCGGTCGCTTTCGACGGCACCAACTACCTTGTAGTCTGGTGGGACGAACGCAACGACGGCGGCGACATCTACGGCGCGCGGGTGAGCACTGCCGGTACGACCCTGGACCCGGACGGCATCCTTGTGGGCGTCGGCGTGAATGCCCAGACCTACTCCGCAGTTGCCTTTGACGGCACCAACTACCTTGTGGTCTGGCAGGACGACCGCAACTACCCAAGCGACATCTGCGCCGCCCGAGTGAGCGCCACCGGTACGCCTCTGGACCCGGCCGGTATCGTGATTTCGACCAACACGCCGACGAGTTCCCAGGAGTCCCCTGCGGTCGCTTTCGACGGCACCAACTACCTTGTGGTCTGGCATGACAACCGCAACGGCAACTACGACATCTACGGCGCGCGGGTGAGCACTGCGGGTGTGGTTCAGGACGCAAGCGGCATCCGGATTTCGACCGCCACGAGCGACGAGCAATACCCTGCGGTCGCTTTCGGCGGCGGCTACTACCTCGTGGTCTGGGTGGACAAGTTACCTCGTGGTCTGGGTGGACAAGTTCAGACTTGGCCGCTACGACATCTACGGCGCGCGGGTGAGCACTGCGGGTGTGGTTCAGGACCCGAGCGGCATCGTGATTTCGACCAATACATATCGCCGGGAGTACCCTGCGGTCGCTTTCGGCGGCGGCTACTACCTCGTGGTCTGGCATGACCAACGCTACAGAAGCTACGACATCATCTTCGGCGCGCGGGTGAGCACTGCGGGTGTGGTTCAGGACCCGAGCGGCATCCGGATTTCGACCGCCACGAACGACCAGCAATACCCTGCGGTCGCTTTCGGCGGCGGCTACTACCTCGTGGTCTGGCAGGACAACCGCAACTCCGCCACCACTGGCTTCGACATCTACGGCTGCGAAGTGAATCAGGCAGGGCAGGTCGTCGAGAGTGACTTCCCCATCTCCACCCAGGCGAACTCGCAGCAGTACCCGGGCGTTTGCTGCGCCGGGGACAGGGCGCTGGTAGCATACCACTCCGTCACCGGCGTGGTCGACGGAGTCAACTACGGCAACACGAACCGGATTTGGGCGCGGCTGGTGCCTCTGGCCCGGGGCGACGCAGGCACGGACATCATCCAGCGCCCGGTTGCATCCTACCTGCTGCCAAGCTGGAAAGTCACGCCCGTGGCAAGAGTCAAGAACTATGGAACGGAGGACCTGGAGGGGTTCGACGTCAGGTGCTACGTGAGACCGGGAACCTACTCGAGCACGAAGTCCGTGTCGTCTTTGGCTGCGGGTACTACGTGCATAGTTGAATTCGATTCTCTGGCTCTTGATACCGGTGTGTTCACGGTCAAGTGTTCGACGATGCTGTACGCTGACCTGCATTCCGGCAACGACGCGCTGACCGCGTGCTTCCAGGGCTGCACCTTCATCAACTTCTCCGACCTGACGGACGGCGGCCTCACCGCCAGTCCGACCGGCACGTGGGCCCGGGGCGTGCCGCACGCCTTCTGGACCTGGCCGCCGATGGATTCGTTCGTGTGGGGCGACCGGGTAAGCGGGAACTACGACAACAACGAGAACTCCATTCTGACCTCGCCTGTCTATGAGGCACTGCAGGACAACCCGGCGATTGCGTTCCAGCACAGCTTCAGAACTGAGTCCCTCGTGGACGGCGGCAACTTCTTCTACTCACACGACGTCGACTTTGCCACCTGGGACACGCTCTTTCCCTCTTCCGGCCTGGGCTATAACGGCGTGGTTTCCGCCATGGGTGACAGTTGGGGTTGGTCCGGCAATTCGTCAGGCTGGAAACAGTCCGTGTTCACGATTCCGGTGGCCAAGGACGCCCAGTTCAAGGTCCGCTGGCGCTTCGCCTCCAACGGGACGAACAACAACTACCCGGGCTGGCTCATTGACGAAGTGGCCGGAATCAGTTGCGACACCGTGTATCACGTGGACGGTCCGCCCTTCGGGCCCGGCTCTGTCATCGACACGTTGAGCGTCTGGCCGAATCTGGTCCACGGTGCGGGGCAGTTGAGCTACATCCTGCTGAGAAACTGCAACGTCACCATCAAGCTGTACGACGCAACCGGCAGGCTGGCCGCGCGGGTGCCGACGAACGGATTCAAGAAGGGCAAGAACACTGCGAGGCTGGACGCGAGCAGGCTGTCGCGTGGCGTCTACTTCGTGAAACTCGAAGGCGCTGGCGACATCAGCACGACAAAGGTCATTATCGAATAGCGTGACAGGCAGGCTGCAACGGCCCGCCGCGTAATGCAGAGGGCCGCGCGTTTGGGGCGCGGCCTTCGCTGTCAGCAGAACTCGCCTCCGAGGCTACCGGCGCAAGCCTTTGTCATTTCCACTTCGGACTTATGACTTGCGCCCTCGCCTCCGGGGCGAGGCGCCTCACGGCGCTACCGGTGCGGCGACGCTGAACACGTCGGTCCGGATGGCCTGCAGCACCGCCTGCGTCAGGCCTCTCGCGGTCCACTTCGAGATCAGGACCGCGGCTTCCTTCGCAGCCGATTCACCGGACATCTCGCGCTCATGGGTCATGTGCCACAGCTCGCGCCCGAAGCCGAGGTAGAACGGGTACTGAATCACCGATACGCCCGAGGCGTCGCACGTCTGCTTGACCTGAAGTTCCATCGAGACGATGGAGACAATCTGGGCCTGCACGTGCTCGATCATCTTCGGCCGCTTCAGGTCCAGCACCGTCTTGATCCGCGCGGTATCAAACCCGATGTCCCAGTTCGCTATCCGCCTGGTTGGATCATTGTGAGCCATGATAATCACCTCCTCTCTGTGGCAGGGTTCGCAGTCGCCACTCGGCCGTGCCGGGTTGGCTGCCGCTTCCGGCTACGGCTTTTGGGACGGTCCACTCTGGATGTCCCTCTCCGAATTGTCAAAGAAC
>JAPLUO010000287.1 GCA_026397595.1 Caldifarciminota bacterium | reverse complement strand
ATTCCACTCGCGCATTTCCACATTGGTCATTAGTTAGGAATTAGGAATTGGGAATTAGGAATTGTCCCAGGCATGTCCAACGTGACTGACCCTCCCCTCTGACTGACTTTCAACATACAGGAATTCTCGGTCCATGACGGGCCGGGAATCCGGACGACTATCTTCCTGAAAGGCTGTCCCCTGCGCTGTCTCTGGTGCGCGAATCCCGAGGGCCAGTCCCAGCACCCGGAGCCGCTGCACGGCCGGAGCCGGTGCCGGCGCTGCGGGACGTGCATCCGCGCCTGCCCGCAGGCGGCCATCGTCGTCGGCCCGGACGACTATCCCCGATTCCGACGCGAACTGTGCGCCTCGTGCGTGACCCGGGACTGCGTCCGGGTTTGTCCGGCGCAGGCAATCCGGGTCATGGGCGAGTACTGGCTGCCGGAGGACCTGTATCGCCGGCTCGCTGGCCCGATGCGATTCTACCGCAACTCGGGCGGGGGCGTGACCCTGTCCGGTGGTGAGCCCCTGGCCCAGCCGGAATTCGTCCGCGGACTGCTGGACTACTGCGCGCGAGCCAGCCTGGCGGTGGGCATCGAGACTTGCGGCTATTGGGATTGGACCCGGCTGGAGAGTCTAGTCGAGCGGCTGGATTTCATCTACTATGACCTCAAGTGCGTGTCGGCCGACCGGCACCGGCAGCTTACCGGGCACGACAATCGCCTCATCCTTGAGAACCTCCGCCGCGTGGTCCGGGGCCGCGCGAAGACCATCGTGACCGTGCCGGTCGTGCCCGGGGTCAATACCGTTGACGAGGAACCGGCGGCAATCGCCGACCTCTGCCGGGAGCTCGGCATCCGGGCGGTGCGGCTACTGCCATATCACGCCCTCGGCTCCGCGAAGTACGAAGAGTTGGGCCGGGAGTACAAGCTGGAGCATGCCCGGCCTCCCTCCCGGGAAGAACTCGACAACATCCGGGCGGAGTTTACGGACCGGGGCGTTGATTGCTGGATCGAGTGATGCCGGGCGGGGTTCTGATTCCGTTCTGCATTCTGACTTCGCCCATGCCCGGAACCTTTGTGGCTAAACTCCGTTCGTTCTGACTTCTAGCTTCTGACATCTGACTTCTGACTTCGCCCATGCCCGGAACCTCGGTGACTTGGTGTTCTGTGGTTCGACTCCCGCCGCTGTGACTTCTAGCTTCTGCATTCTAGCTTCTGACTTCGCCCGGAGTTTGGTCCCCTCTGCGTCTGAACTCCGACGGGCGGGCATTGTGCCCGCCCGTCAGCATATCGGTTTCGGCCTATCGCGCTATCGCGAACTTCCGGGACAATGGACCCACCCGGGCCACGTAGATGCCCGGGTTCAACCCGCGCACCGAGACGCGCGCGCGCGAGCTGCTCAGGCTGAACTGCCGCACCAGCTTGCCCGCGCAATCATAGAGGCTGAGCTTTGTGGAAGCGGAGCCGTCCGGCATCTGCACGAGCAGTTCGTCCCGCACAGGATTCGGCCCAAGCGTGAGGCGTGAAGCGTGAGGCACGGTGCGTTCCTCTTCCACGCCCAAGGTCGGCTCGAGTATCTGCAGGCCCGCGCCGAAGTCCGCGACATAAACCCGGCTGCCCTCAAGGCACGCGGCCCAGGCCGTGTGCGGCGTGTCATAGAAGGCCCGCTCGACCGGGTACGCCGGGTTGGCGCAGTCGATGATCCGCAGTCCGGACGCAGCATCCGAAACATAGGCATACCCACCCTGCACTCGCACCGACATCGCCTGGCCCGGAGTGTCGTATACTCCGAGTTCAGCCGGGTGCGCCGGGTCGGATACGTCAATGATATGCAGGCCCGAGTTCCGGTCGGCCACGTACGCCCTGCCTGCCACGACGTCGAGTCCGAATGCGTAGTCGGGCGTGTCGAAGAAACCGATTTCCCAGGGCGCTGCCGGGTTGGCAACGCTGATGATGCGCAGGCCGCTCTCCCGGTCCGCCACGTACGCAATCGTGTCCACCACCCGGACTTCGCAGGCAAGGCCCGGCGTGTCGAAGTGCCCGACTTCGGTCGGGTGCGCCGGGTCCGCGACGTTCAGTATGCGCATGCCTGAGCCACGCTCGGCCACATAGGCATAGGGCATCCTGACGAAGACGTTAATCGCGTAGTCCGGCGTGTCGAAGTATCCGACCTCGTAGGGCGCGTCGGGATTGGCGATACTGACGATGCGGACGCCCTCACCCCACGCCGCCAGAAAGGCCAGCGTATCTACAATGGCGATGCCCTGCACCTGGTCCGGCGTCGGAAGGACACTCCGCTCAACCGGGTTGGCCGGGTCACTGACATTGATAACGCGCAGGCCGCCATAGCCATCGGTGACATAAGCATTGTTGTTGCTGACGGCCACGTTGTGCGTCCATTCCGGTGTTTCGAACTGGTGGATTTCGGTCGGGGCGGACGGGTTGGAGACATCCACGATACGCAGACCGCCATTCCAGTCCGACAGGTAACCGTATGTACCCATGACCTGGACGCCATGAGGATAGAGCATCATGCCCGCGGTACCCAGGCGAACGGGCGCGGCCGAGTTGGCCACGTTCAGGACAACCAGACCCTCGGCCCAGTCCGCGACGTAGGCGAGCGTATCCCTGACAACCACGCCCATCACACCATGCAGGCTGTCGAACCTGCCCACTTCGCACGGATTGAGGGTATCGGCGATATTGATAATACGCAGGCCGCCGGCTTCGCACGTCGCGTAGGCAAACGAGCCCAATGTGACCAGGGTCTTGGCCACAGCTCCGAATACGCACCGACCGGTCTCGTGCGGGTTAGCCGGGTCGGCGATATTGACGGTCACCAGCCCCGAGTCCCCGCCCGCAACGTAGGCGTAGCCCGCCTGCACCCAGACGTCCCATGCCGGGCCGCGCGTATTTAGTCGACCGACCTCGTGCGGGTTCGACGGGTCCGAAGCGTCAAAGACGCGCAGGCCCGAATCCCGAGCGGCGACATAGACGGAGCTTCCCGACACGGCGACGCCGTTGCCCGGCCCGGCCACCGGTACCGTACTCAGCCGCACCGGAGCAGACGGCACGGAGACGTCGTAGATATCGAGCGGCCCGGACACGACGTAGAGCCGGTTGTTTTCGTACCACATATCGCGGATGTAGCCGCGCGTGCGAATCGCATCGGACAGCACGACCGGCGAATTCGGGTTGCTCATATCGAGCACGTACACGCCTCCGCCCGAACCGCAGAACACGAGGCTGCGCGCCGGGTCAACCGTCGAGTTCGATGAAGGGCCGAACGGCCAATTGCCGACGAGTCGGCAGTTCAGGGAATCGGCCGCGAATCCCGCGCAAGTGAGCAGAATGATAGCGGCAAGGACGCGCACTCTCATTGGGTTCGCCTCGGGCTACCGGACTCTGGCCAGTCGGGCGGTATAGGTACTGCCGCCGGCGACGAGCTTGCAGAAGTAGATGCCCGGTTTCACGCCCGCGGCGTTCCACGTCAGGATGTGCTCGCCCGCGGCCTGGCTCCCTGTTGCCAGCCGGGACACCACGTTGCCGGCTGCGTCGTAGACGATGCAACTGACCGATGCGGCACGCGACAGGTGGTAGCTGATTGCGGCCTGCGCCCCGACCGGGTTCGGCGACACCCGCATCGACCGCGCGAGCACCGAAGCATTTCCCTCCAGGATGCCGGTGGTGGTCAGCGATACGTTATCGGCGGAAACTTCCGCCCAGCCGCCCCCTCAGGTTCCGTTGTCATACGAGTACAGGTCTACGGTCAGTTTCTTCACGTTCGCCGGGTCGATGCCGGGCAGGTGCTTGGAAAGCTCGTCCGCGATATCGAGGCTGAATGGCGTCCAGACCCCGGGCGTCGTGATGTCAATCAGGTTCTGCGTATCGCTCCCGGCCCACGTGCAGTACTGGTCGTGGAGGTAGATTTGTGAGTTGCCCAGGCTGGTGCCCGCCGCGTCCAGATACCGTACCACGAACGCCGCGACCGGCCAGCAGGTCGAAGACCCGCCGCCGATCTGGAGGCGCGCGTCGAATGTCAGCGTCAGGTTCACGCCGGGGACTTCCACGGTCTGGTTCATCGAGGCATGGTGGGCCAGGTACTTGTAGACCGCGGCCGCATGGCCCGGCGACGGCTGGCCGAGCGTGTCGGACCAGGTGAACGTATCGCTGCCGGCGGTGTTCGAGGAAATGGTGTCCCAGCCGACGTCAAACGGCTGCTCGAAGTCGCCGTTCACCAGCAGGTTGGCTGAAGCCAGCCCGACCAGCGCGGCGAGCACGACGATAACTATGGTTCTCACAAGATTCCTTTCAGTGTTCTACCGTCAATCGGAAGATAACATTATCCTGCCCGGCCCCGGCCCTGTCAATCCGACGCGGGGGGCCGGCGCTGGACACGCCCGCTCCTCGCGGGCAATCAGCGCTGCTCGCTCTTTTCGGTCTCCCTGCGGCGCGAAAACTCGCAGCCACAGTAATTCTGACGATACAGCCCGAGGTCCTTTGACAGCTCGATGCTGCGCTTGAACCCGTCCCGCTTCTTCCAATCTTCCTCTACAAAGACAAGTCCGTGCCGGGCCGCGGCTTCGCGGCCGATAAGGTTGATTACGGCTGCCCGCTTCATCGGCGCGATAGTCAGAGTCGTGGCAAGGTGCGTGCAGCCGTTGTCGCCCGCCCGTCGCGCACTTTCTTCGAGTCTCAGCCGATAACAGGCGTGGCACCGATTCCCGCCCTCCGGTTCCTCCTCAAGCCCGCGCGCAGCTTCGAGAAACCGCTCGTGGTCGTAGGGTCCGACGTCAACCAGCACGCGCCACAGCGCGGAGAGTCGCTGCACTTCCATCAGCCTCTTATTGTGTTCTTCCTCAGGATGGATGTTCGGGTTGTAGAAGAACCCGACCACCTCATAGTCCTCCTTGAGTCGGCGGATCACCTCGGTCGAGCACGGCCCGCAGCAGATGTGGAGCAACAGCTTCGGCTTCAATGAATCAGACTAGGACAGGGCGGTAAGAAGTCAAAACAGAAGCGCAGTATCCAGTGGTCCAGTCTCCGAGCGTCCCGACTTCTTCTGACTTGAGTGAGTCTCGCTTGACCCTGGCATTTGCCGCCCTATCTTCTCCCCGATGCCCTTGTGCCCTGTCAACCCTAGTCCCGACATTGGGGCTTGAGCTGCAGTGAAAAGAAGATGCAGCTTCCCCTGTATCACCGGCGTCTAAACGGTATGCAACTACGTCACCCGTTAGGTGAAGAGAGGAGCCGCCGAGTGTTTAGACCGATTGTGACACAGGAACGACTCGACTTCCGGCTGGCAGCGACGCGCGATACCATCACCGCTCGGGCCGGACTGGCTCTATTCCAGGAAGCCGCGCTGGTGCTGGGCGTCAGGAAGAGCATCGAGGAGAATCTACCGCCACCGGGCTCCGGCAATGGCTTTAAGCCCCAGGAGTATGTGCTGCCCCTGGTCATGATGCTCTGCGGTGGCGGCCGGACGATGGAAGACATCCGGGAGATTGAGCTGGACAAGGGGCTGAAACAGCTCTGTGGCTTTGCCCGGCTGCCCGGGGCCGACGCCATCGGTCAGTGGCTGAGGAAGCCCAAGCACCTTGAGGGACTGAAACGGGTCAACGAGTTCCAGGCACGTCAGGTGATTGTCCGGAGCGACAAGAACGATTTCACTATGGACGTGGATGCGACGATGATTGAGACCAAGAAGCAGTGCGCCAATATGACCTACCTTGGGTGCCGTGCTTTCCAGTCGCTGTTGAGCTTCATTGCCGAGTTGGACCTTTGTGTGGCGTGTGAGTATCGACAAGGGTCGGTGCCGGCCGGCGCGGGTGTGAAGAAACAACTGCTGGCGGTTCACCGCTTGCTCAAATCCTGTGGCAAGCGGCTGGCGTACTTGCGGAGCGACTCGGCCGGCTACACGGCTGATGTCATCAACACCTGCAACGAGTTGGGCGTGACCTTCACGATCACGGCCGACCAGGACTCGGCGGTGAGCGAGATAATCGAGGGACTCGACCAGTCGGGCGGGTGGATTCGGCTCTTCCGTCCGGACGGGAAGCCGACCGACCGGTGGTACAAGACGGCCGGACACTGCATGGGGAAGACGGACAAGGCATTCACCTTGATCGTCCAGCGCTGGCCCAATCCGAAGCCGGACCTGTTCCACCCTCAGCCATACTGCTACCACGTGATTGCGACCAATGACGAACGGAAGCCGCATAAGGTCATCTGGTTTCACAACGGCCGGGGTGATGCGGAGAACTACAACAAGGAGTTGAAGAGCGGGTTTGGGATGGACTATGCGCCGTGCCGGAGTCTTCGGGCGGATGCGGTCTACTTCGAGATTGGGGTGCTATCCTACAACCTGACGATAGCGGTGAAGCGACTGCTCCTGGGAGGCGACTGGGTGCGGCGGACGATTGCGAGCTTGCGTTGGCGGCTGATACAGCTTGCGGGCAAGGTGGTGCGGCATGGGCGCAAGCTCATCCTGCGGGTACAGGAGAGTCACTTCGAGTTGTTCAGTACCGTGCGCCGGCAACTGGCGCTGCTAGCGGCGCCGGGTTAGGCTCCAACCGATAACCGGGGGCAACGATTGGGAAGGACG
>JAPLUO010000241.1 GCA_026397595.1 Caldifarciminota bacterium | reverse complement strand
TTGAGTCCGGGCGCACCATCCGCCGTGATGCTCAGCGGCACCTTCAAGCCGCGGCTCACCATGTTCCGCAGCATCTCCAGCCAGGCATCATAGCTCTCTTTGTTGCCCAGCGTCATGTACAGCAGTATCTTACGTCCGTCCCGCAGCACTCCCCAGGCACACAGCACCGCTTCTTTCACTCCTGCCCGCAGCCGCAGCGCCTCGTAGATAGCGTCCAGGTACAGACACTCCAAATCATAGCACGTCAGGTCGTGCTTCTGGAACGCATCAAACTCCTGCTCAAGACTCTCAGTTACCTCGCTCACCACGCTCCGGGACACCAACGGCTCCCCGGTCGCACTGACAAAGACTGCCTCAATGTCCCGGGCCGAAAGCCCCCTGGCGTACATCTCCGTTACCAGCCGTTCCAAGGCTCCGGTCCGGCCACTCAGCCCATCCAGCAGCTTGGAGTGAAACGGCTGCTCCGTACCCCGGGTTTGCGGGACTTCCAGCGGCACTTTGCCGACCGTGGTCCGCAGCGTCTTCGGCTCGTAACCGTTGCGCCAGCCGCGCCCCTCGGCCTGATGCCTGTAACGTTCCCGGCCAAGGAATTCGGCCTGCTCCTGCTCGACTACCTCCTGGAGTATCCGCTTCATGGCCAAGAGCAAGAGGCTCTGCTCGGTTTCATCCTGGCTCTTGGTGGGCGTCTTGCCATTCAGCAGCTCATCGATCTCCTTGCGAACGCGCTCACTCGGTGGTATTCTTTCCACGGCGTAAGTATCCTTTCTGCCGGTCATCGCCGGCTGTTGTTTAACGGACATTGGAGCTTACGCCCTCTTTCTTCCCAGTCAAAATCGTCCCCGAATTTACAGGAAGTATAGGACATCACCATGGTCGGGGGGACGGCAGAATCGCCAAGGCGAAGTCAAAATGCAAAATGGCGGAGGCGGACGGGGCTCTCGGAAGGAGAAGGAGTTGGGACGTGAAGGCGGGGGCGAAGTCAGATGTCAGATTGCAGAAGTCAGAAGTGCCGGAAACGAACTACGGTTCACGGTGTACGGTGCACGACTGCAAGGCGAACGAAGAACGATGTACGATGTACGAAGGAACGAGCGATGTTCCGTTTTGGGGTCGTGGTTTCTCCAATACCGGTGACACAAGGTCGGTTGCGAGTGGCGAGTTACGATTGACGAGTGTTGATTGCCCCGAACGGGCGACGGGGCGTCGGTGGGCAGGGGTGGGCGGCGGCGCTGGGGCTAAGTTCTTATAGGCGCAAGGGTTGGGGAGAAACGACCCCAGCCCCGAGGACGGCACTGGGTACAGCGGTGGGATCGGCACCTACGTCATGGGGTAGGTGGTCTCCCCTTACGCGCATGATTCCATGATGGATGCCATGAAGACCAGGGTTTAGGCCCGGATGCACCACACCATGAGCGATTCCATGATGACGACCATGAAGAGCAAGATTTCGACCGCCATGCGCCGTACCATGAGCGAATCTACGTTGACCGAAACGTCCGGATACGCTTAGACCTACATGCAGACCGCCATGTGCGGGACTGCTTGTCGGGTTATGTGTCGGGCCGTTTGTCAGGCCATTTGTGCGGCCGTGAATCAGACCACGTTTCGGGCCATGCGTGAGACTATGTGCCCCCCGCGTTTTCGGCCACGGGTCGTTCCCTCGTTCATCGTTCTTCGTTCATCGTTTCCCAAGACGCGAACCCGCCTGCCTTCGACCGTGAGCCGCAAGCCGTCCTGCCCGCGTGTAAGTCCATGTTTGCCGCCACGATTCGCGGGTTTCAGTGACACGGCGCACACGGGCAAGTACCAAGTGACAAGGACTAAGCAACCGGAAAGGACAGGACGCAAGGGCTGAAATCGGCGTTTCTCCGTGGGCGTAGCGGCCGGGCGAGACACTGTCTCATCGCCACCGGTTTCGCAATGGGCCACAATCAGGCCTAACGCCGGTGCAGTCAGCCGGTTAAGCCCTGTCGGGCAGACAGAATAAGACTCTGAGGGGTCGCCCCCTGGGCAGCTTTCGAGTTAGCTTTCGAACAAGCTCTTGAACGAGGTTTGAATTGAGGTTTGAACCGAGCTTTAGAACAAGGTTTGCCGCGAGCTTTGAACCGAGCTTTGCGAGGAGCTTTGAAGCGAGGTTTGAACCGAGCGATGCGCTAAGCGATGAACCAAGCTTTGACCGATGCTCTGAAATGAGCTTTCAAATGAGCTCTTGAACGAGCTTTCGACCGAACTTTCCGGTGAGCTTTCCGGCGAGCTCTGCAAAGAGCTTTCGCGCGCCCGAAGCGGGTGCGGGAAATGGCAAATCACAAGCCCTAAGTCCCAAACCAGAATCTGCGTCATCTGCGTAATCTGCGGATAGCCCACGCGCTTGCGCGCGAGTTTCCAGTTCCCAGTGGCGGAGGTTGAGAGATTCCTCGATTCGTCGGACTCCCTCGGAATGACAGAACTCTTGGCGTACTTGGCGCTCTTGGCGGTTCACTCCATTTCCGATTGACGATTGGCGATTGCCGATTGGCGGGGCGGTCCGCGTTTGCGGTGCTGGCGGGCCGGAACTTGAGGCCTGGGCCGTCGGCGGTTGCGGGCAGGCTAGCTGGAAGAGTATTCCGCGATGAGTCGCCGGACTCTGGGCACGAGCGCGCTGGGGACTTCAACCATGGTCAGCCCGCGTTGCGCGTATGCCGCCTCGTCTTCGGCAACGGCTTCTTCTTCGGTCTGGGTCTCGTAGTGTGCCAGTAGCCGCTGAACTCGCTCTTGATCCCAGCCGGGAGGGAAATGCTGTTTCTTCATCTCTTCTTCTTGCCTCGACGCCGGCGTTTTCGGTACGCCAGCAGTGCTTTGCCTGTTAGCTCGTAAGCGGTGATGACGAACATGCTGCCGGGTTCGACGTCCGCGACGTAGATGACACGCAAGTACGCTCAAGGCCGAGCAGGCTCCTGCCGAGGGCGGCGCGAACCAACAGGCTCTCTTCGCCGAACCATTCAGGCCAGCGCGGGTCGGGCGCGACTATCACTATCGGGTTCGACCCTGTCATGTCCGCGTGATTCGCGGCCATCCCCGGCCCGGTATCAGGTCCGCCCGGAAGCTGACGGGAGTCCTGTTTTCCCCGGTTCCTGGCCGGCAGCGGCCGAGGCGATTGTGCCCTGTTTCGCACCGAAGAACTCATACCACAGCAGCATGATGACGCCGACCACAACGAAGGCATCGGCAAGGTTGAACGTGTACCAGCGCCAGTTGCCGAATCCGAAGTCGATGAAGTCGATGACCGACCCGAGCCGGACACGGTCGATCAGGTTGTTGCCCAGCCCGCCGGCAAGGATCAAACCGAAGGCCACGCTGGACCAGCGACTCGAACTGCGCCAGGCGAAGTAGATGACAAAACACATGCCAAGGAGCGGAAGGACGTAGTGCATCCAGATTGGCCCGTAGGACATGCCGAACAGCCCCCGCGGGTTCGACACCAGTACGAGCCGGAGCATCTGCCCGAGCACCTGGTGCGGCACGTACGGATGCAGCAGGCTGTGGGCCAGCAGTTTCGACGCCTGGTCGAGCAGCAGAGAGATGACCGCGGTCCAGATGAAGAGCCGTCGCGCACTCCCTGAGGGATTACTCATGTTCGTCGCTCCCGTCACGGCGTGTGGGCCGGCGGCTTGCCCGTCGGTCCGTGGTCCGGTATCTTCTGGACGACTTCGACCGGCATCGTACTCAGCTTGCTAAGAGTCCGGCCCCTTCGCCATAGCGGCCACCAGTCGTGGAGGTAAATCTGCACCGGCCGCCACATCGCGACCCATCCCACGATGGTCAGACCTTCTCGAGCCAGCCCGGCCCACGGGCTGACCACGTTCCCAAGCAGTAGGTTACGGATTGCGAGGCAGCCGGCGAGAAAAGCGAGACCGACCATCAGGCTAGTCTGTCCCTGCGCCATCAGGCGCCGGAACTCTAGCCGGTTCAGGTTGGCTCGGTAGGCGAAGAAGTTGTGCACGGCTTCGCTCATCAGGGCGGTCGGGTCCTGGGCCGGCATATGCTCAAGGTGGATGGTCAGCGTCAGCGGTTCGCCATGCGAATACTCTTGCGCCCAGTTCACGATGAACTCCTCGGCGTCCCCGTCCAGGTCCTTATCGACGAACGGCGACGGATCCATCGAATTGAAGAGCTGGTTCGCCTCGTGCAGCTCCAGCTCGATTCTGCCTTTCATGCGACATCAATATAGCAGGCAGCGGGACAAACGGCAAGGACGGCGCAGGGAAGAGAAAGTGGTCTAGTGGTCCAGTGGCCTAGTGGAGGAAAGAAGGCCTTGCAGGGCACAAAGTGCCAATTCCCAAATCCCAATGACCATTCAAGTCCGAATGACCGAATAACCGGGCCGACGTTCGGAAGTGGGCATTGGGGCTTGATTGGGAATTGGCGCCTGGGGTTTGGTCATTCCCCAGGCTCAGGCCCCCAATCCCGACGTGCAGTTCGGGCAGCGCGTCGCCTTGATTGGTATTGACGTGAAGCAGTGCGGGCAGTCCTTCGTCGTCGGCTCGCCTGCCGGCACCGACTTCGGGCGGCGGAGATGGTTCACGCCCTTGACCATCAGGAAGATGGCAAAGCCGACGATCACGAAGTTGATTATGGTGTTGACGAACACGCCGAAGTTGAGCGTGACCGCCCCAGCCGCTTTGGCCGCCGCCACCGATGGATACGGGCCGGGCATAGCGCCATGCTTGAGCACGACAAAGAGGTTGGCGAAGTCCACCTTGCCGAGTAGCAGGCCGATGGGCGGCATGATGACATCGTCCACCAGCGACTTGACGATTCCCCCGAATGCGGCGCCGATGATGATGCCGATTGCCATGTCCATCACGTTCCCGCGCATGATGAACTCTTTGAATTCCTTGACCATCAGTGTCCTCCTTTGTGGGCCCTGGGTTCGCGGATACTCATGTGCTGACTGCGATTTTCCGCCGGATCCGGCGGAAGTCAAGCACCGAACGAGGAGGAAGTGGTCAAGTGATCCAGTGGTCGAGTGGTCGAGTGCAGGAAGAAGGGGATAGAGAGATCAAGGGATCGAGTTCAGACAGCGCGGCCGCGCCGCGAGGTTCCAGTTCGCAGTCTGCAGTCTGCAGCGACAGAATCCGGCCTTGGCGTTCTTGGCGGTTTCCCTCTCCGTATCCGCAGTTCTGCATTCTGGTCTCTGAATTCTGACTTATCCGGGCAGCGCGTGCTACGGCACGTGCCGGTAGAAGATGCGCTTGACGACTTCGGCGCTCGCCACGTAGAGGACGAGTATCGCCCCCAGCAGTGTGATGAACTCCAGCGGCAGCGGGACAAACCCGAA
This sequence comes from Caldifarciminota bacterium, assembly GCA_026397595.1. Taxonomy (GTDB): domain Bacteria; phylum Hydrothermota; class Tepidihabitantia; order Tepidihabitantales; family Tepidihabitantaceae; genus UBA2258. The sequence continues at coordinate 5,980 of JAPLUO010000241.1, read as the reverse complement.
GAGCCGGCCCAGCGGCGTCCAGGGCAGGGCGACCGTGAATGCGACGACGAACAGCGTGGCCAGCGTCAGGTAGCTGCGCGGCGGGCTCTTGAAGAACGGGCGCCGCGTCCGGATGACCAGCACGATAAGCGAGGCCGAGAGAACCGATTCGATAAACCAGCCGGTGCGAAACTTGGCCATGTCCGCGTGCAGCACCAGCATCAGCACGCCGAAGGTCAGGTAGTCGAATACCGAGCTTAAGAGCCCGAACGTGAGCATGAACCGCCGGATGAACCGGATGTCCCAGCGCCGCGGTTTCTCGACCATCTCCGGGTCAACGTGGTCGGTGGCAATCGTCATCTCGGGCAGGTCGGTCAGCAGGTTGGTAAGCAGTATCTGCGTTGGCAGCAGCGGCAGGAAGGGCAGGAACAGCGACGCGCCGGCCATGCTGAACATGTTGCCGAAGTTGGCGCTGGTGGCCATGAACACGTACTTGAGCGTGTTGGCAAACGTCCGGCGCCCGGCCTCGACGCCGTTGGTCAGTACGCCGAGGTCGCGCTCGAGGAGAACGATGTCCGCCGCCTCTTTCGCCACGTCCACCGCGCCGTCAACCGAGATACCGACGTCCGCGGCCCGCAGCGCCGGGGCGTCGTTGATGCCGTCGCCGAGGAACCCGACCACGTTACCCGCCTACTTGAGCGCGTTGACGATGCGCTCCTACTGGCCCGGCTCCACCTCGGCGAATATGTCGACGTCGTCCACCAGCACCGGCAGCGCCTCATCGGAAATGTCGTGCATTTCCGGCCCCGCGAGAATCTCGGGGTTGTCGAGCCCGACCTGCACGCCGATGTTGGTCGCGACCAGCCGGTTGTCGCCGGTGACGATCTTCAGGCGCACGCCCTTGCCGCGTAACTGGGCCACGGTCTCGGCGATGCCGGGCTTGAGCGGATCTTCGAGGACCAGGAACCCGATGAACGTCATCCCGACCTCGTCCTCGCGAGTGATAGTTCGGTCCGTGGCGGTGTCGCGGCAGGCGACCCCGAGCACGCGCAGGCCCTTTGCGCTCAGCCACTGGTGCCGGCCCTCAATCTCTTCCCCGAGCCCGGCGATGTCAACCGCGTTGCCGGCCTGCTCGGCGTGCGTGCAGACTTCCAGCACGTTGGGCAGCGCGCCTTTCGTGATGTGCAGGCACCGTCCCTCATGCTCGGCCAGCACGCTCAGCCGCTTGCGCACGAAGTCATACGGCACTTCGTCGAGCTTGGTCCAGCCGGAAAGGTCAAAGGGGTGCTGGGTCTTTATCGCCGCGTCAATCGGGTTGGTGAACCCGGTCTGGAACACGGCATTCACGAATGCGTAGAGGAGCACCTTCTCGCTCGCGTTGCCCGCCTCATCCAGCGCTTCCCGCACCTGCACGGTCCCGCGCGTCAGCGTGCCGGTCTTGTCCGAGCAAAGCACGGTCATGCTGCCGAAGTTCTCGACCGAGGAGAGGCGCCGGACAATCACTTTCTGTCGGGCCATCTTCTGCGCGCCCCGGCTCAGGCTTACGGTGACGATTACGGGCAACAACTGGGGCGTAAGCCCGACCGCGAGCGCCAGCGCGAACAGGAACGAGTCGAACACCGGCCGTTTCAGGAACACGTTGAACGCGAAGATGCCGACGACGAGAATCAGCGTGACCTGCATCAGGAGATACCCGAACCGGCGCAGCCCGCGCTCGAAATCGGTCTCCGGCGGCCGCAGCCGCAGCCGGTCCGACACTTTGCCGAACTCGGTATCCCGGCCGGTCCGCACGACCAGCGCCCGCCCGGTGCCGCTCACCACGTGCGTACCCATGAACAGCACGTTGGTCCGCCCGCCGAGCGCCGTCTCAGCCGCAACCACGCCGACCAGCTTCTCGGCCGGAAAGCTCTCCCCGGTCAGCGCCGCCTCATTGGCGAACAGGTCCTTGGACTCAAGCACCAGGCAGTCGCCCGGCACAACGTCCCCGGCGTTGAGCGCCAGCACGTCGCCCGGCACAATCTCGTCGACCGGAACGTCCCGCTGACTACCATCGCGCAGCGCCTGCACCTTGACCTGTACCACCGCCAGCAGCTTTGCCACCGCGCCGGCCGCGCTGTACTCCTGCCAGAACCCGAGCACGGAACTGACGAGCACTATGCCGAGGATGATTCCGGCGTTGGTTCGGTCGTGTAGAAAGAAGGCGAGCGACGCTGCCGCGACCAGTATCAGGACAAGCGGACTCTTGAATTGGCCGAAAAGCAGCCCGGGCCAGCTCAGCTCGCGTTTCGGCTTGAGGCTGTTCGCGCCGTAGCGGGAAAGCCGGGCCTCAGCCTCGGCCTCGGTCAGGCCCTGCGCCGTGGTCTCAAGCCGCTGCAGCAGTTCACCGGCCGGGACGCTCCAGAACGGAGCCGCACCGGTCTGACCGTTTCCTGCTGACTTCGGCATGAGAGAACTATGGCCTGAGAGCGATCAAGCTGGGTCGGTGATGGAGCTGGCACGGATTGCCGGCCACTACACCGCCAGCTTCTCCTCCATCAGGCTCACGACGGGGCCGAGCGTGACCGAGTCAAAGGCGAACTTGGCTCCGGCCGTGGCGTACAGTTCCGGCAGAGACTTCGTACCGCCAAGAGCAAGTGCACGCCGATAGGCGGCCACCGCCCCGGCCTGGTCTTTGAGCGCGTTGGCCCAGACCTGCGCCGCGCCGAGCTGCGCCAGCCCGTACTCAACGTAGTAGAACGGCACGAGGAAGATGTGCAGCTTCCGTTGCCAGCCGGTTTCGAGCACGTCCTCGAGGCCGGTCCAGTCAACCCCGGCCGTGAACCGGCGCCAGAGCTTTGTCCACTGCCGGTCGCAGTTCGCCGGCTCCATCGCCGCCGCCGGATTCTCGTAAACCCAGTGCTGGAACGCGTCGACGACCGCCATGTAAGGCCAGAACAGGAGATCCTTCTCCAGGTTCTCAGCCAGCGCGCGGCCGGCCTCCGCCTCGGTATAGAACCCGCCCGCTGCCTTTGCGAAATACGGCGCGGCCAGCAACTCCATTCCCATCGATGCCACTTCGGCGAACTCAAGACCGACCTGGCGCTGCTGGTGCCACGGCAACCGGCTCGCCTCGAAGCTATGGCAGGCATGGCCGCCTTCGTGGATGAGTGTCATCACGTCACCGTGCAGGCCGACTGCGTTCATGAAAATGAACGGACGCTTCGCGGCCTCGAGCGTCGAGCAGTAGCCGCCCGGCGCCTTGTTGTTGCGGTTCTCCAGGTCGAGCAGACCCTCGGTCATCATCGTCTGGAAGTACCCGCCGAGCTGTGGGTGAACCCGCTGCAGGATGGTGTGAACCCCGGACTTGAACTGCTCGACTTCCTTGAACGGGGCAAGCGCCGGCCTGCCCTCGACGTCAACATCAAGGTCCCACGGCCGCATCGCCTCCAGACCGAGCCGCTTGGCCCTTCGCTGGTATACACGAGCGGCCGCCGGTACGACCGCCTCCTCAATCGCCCCGTGGAACTGCTTGCAGTTCTCCGGCGTGTAGTCGAACCGGAACATCTCCTGCCAGATGAGCGATCGATAGTCGGCGAACCCGGCATTGGCCGCCATCTGCAGCCTGAGTTTGAGCAACTTCTGCCAAAGCTCGTTCAGGGCGGCGCGGTCCGCGAGTTGCCGCTCGGCGGCGAGTCGCCACGCCTTCTCGCGTCGTGCCCGGTCCGTCTCTTGGAATACCGGCCTGAGTTGCGTGACCGTAATCTCCTTGCCGTCCCACTGCACGGTCTGGCTGCCGGTTACCTTAGAGTACTCGGTGCAGAGCTTGGTCACCTCAACCTGCAACGGCAGGTTCGCCTCGCGGAACAATGCCGCATCGGCCTGCATCTTCCGCAGCGGCAACTCAAACCCGGCAGGCTTAAGGCCGCTTTCGAGCAGCTTCATCTTCAACTTCTGCTCTGCCTCCTGCGACTTCTGGTATATCTCCTCAAGGAAGCGATTGAAGCGCTGCTCCGCCTCTTTGTCCGCAGTGTTCACGTCCTTGGCAATGGCGAGACGCGTCGCGACCTCGTCGAGCCGTTCGTGCAGCCGGGTCCAGTCGGTAAGGAACGCGTCCACGTTCCCGGCCGACAGCGCGCGCACGGCCAACTCCTGGTAGTACGGCTCAAACTGCGGCCACGACCACGCGAGCATCTCGGTGGCCTTCTCGGGCAATAATCTCAGGTTATCCATGGTATTGTTCCTTTCAATTGCAACCGGCAATCATGCCCGGTTCTCGGCCACTGTCAAGGCAAACCCGCGTGCCGCACTGAGTGCGCGTTCGGCCATGGCCCGGCGCTTGTCCCGGCCGCGCAGCCGTTCGGCCAGCGGCGGCAAGAGACCATAGTTGGCATTCATCGGCTGGAAGGCCTTGGAGTGCGGCAGCGAAGCTGCCGCTTTTCCGGGAGGCAGGGCCAAAGCGGGAGCTGCGCTCCCGCACTCCAAAGAGCTGTCGCTCGCCGACGCGGTGATGTACCGTATCAGGCTGCCGAGCATCGTATCATCTGGAAGCACCGTCGGCTCACCGCCTCCAGCCAGTCGTGCCGCGTTGATGCCTGCAACCAATCCTGCGCCGATTGACTCAACGTAGCCCTCGACGCCGGCCAGTTGTCCAGCAACAAGTAGGTCCGGACTTGCCCTCGTCTGCAGCGTCGGCAACAGCACCTTCGGCGAATCGAGGAACGTGTTCCGGTGGATGCTACCGAACCGCAGGAACGCGACCTTCGCAAGGCCGGGAATCATCCGGAACACGCGCTGCTGCTCGCCCTGCTTCAACCGGGTCTGAAACCCGACCAGGTTGTACATTGTTCCCTCTGCGTTCTCGCGTCGGAGCTGTACGACCGCGAACGGCCGCTTGCCGGTCCGCGGGTCCACAAGCCCAACCGGCTTCATCGGGCCGAACGCGAGGGCGAGTCTTCCCCGCCGCGCAATCTCCTCGACCGGCAGACAGCCCTCGAAGAAAGTTCCTGGTTCTTCGTCCTTGGTTCCTGGTTCTTGCTGCGGGGTCCGGAGGTGCTGGCGGGACATCTGCGTAATCTGCGTAATCTGCGGATGTTCTCCTTCGGGGTTCTCGAACTCGTGAATCGGATGCAGCTCCGCCCCAAGCAGAGCGTCTACGAACCGACCATACTCCTCCTCGTCCATCGGGCAGTTGAGATAGTCCGAGCCCGCGCCATAGCGCGAGCCTTCGAAGACCCGGCTCATATCGAGCGACTCTGCGGCTACAATTGGCGCGATGGCGTCGTAGAAAGACAGATTCTCCGCGCCAAGCAATGCCTGAAGCGCCTCGGCGAGCGACGGTGATGTCAGCGGGCCGGTGGCTATGACGGTGACCGGCGCGGCCGGCTCGGCCTGCCGGCTAAGCGCGACCGTTGGCTGGTGTGGGTCAGACAACTCGGCCCGCGAGCGGTACCAGGCTGCCAGCGGCGGCAAAGAGCTGACTTCTGCCCGTTCAATACTGACCCCGGCGCGCGAGAACTCGAACTGGACCTCAACCGAGAATCGCCTGCGGTCAACGACCAGGGCTTTGCCGCCGGGAACCCGCGCTCGCTCAGCGCACTCGAGCAGGACTGAACCGAAGATGCGGAGTTCGGCCTTAAGCAGGCCATGTGCGTTCTCCGGTTCGTCCGATTTGAGCGAGTTGGAGCAAACGAGTTCGGCCACGTCGCCGGTTTCGTGCGCCTCGGTCATCTTACCCGGCCGCATCTCGAACAGCCGGACCGGCACGCCGCGCTTCGCGCACTGCAGCGCCGCCTCGCACCCGGCGAGGCCGGCGCCGACGATTGTGACGGTCTTCACAGAGCAAGCATAGACAAAACGGGGCAGGCAGCAAGCCTGCCCTGCTTCAGAGAAATCGAAAGCTGCAAACCGGTTGTTTGGGATAGTGGTGTGATGATAAGGGGTCGCCCCCTCAGGGTTCGATATTGTCCAGCAGGTCCTTCAGGTCGCGCCCGCGCTGGTGATAGGACCGCAGCAACGCCATTAG
>JAPLUO010000488.1 GCA_026397595.1 Caldifarciminota bacterium | reverse complement strand
GGCTTGTCCGAGGCCGTGAACTCCGCTGCCGCCGATTCTGGTTCCATCTGCACTTCGTCCCACGGGATGCCTCGTCCCTTGCGCAGGCTGGCGCGCGCCTGGGCGATTCGTGCAAGGAAGCGCGGATCATTCTCGAGCCGGAAATCGAACCACGCGTCTTCGTCAGCGAAACCGATGAGCACGCCGGCGGGCCGGCCGTGACGCGTGATGATTATCTCCTCCTCGGCCGCGTCATTGAGATACTCGGACAGGTGGTCCTTGACTTCAGCCAGCGCTACTTTCTTCATCGTACACTCCTCGTGCCTCCAGCCAATCCGACGCGCGTGCCTTCTCGACGATCCCGAGCACTTGGACCGCGCCCGGCTGCACGTCATAGAAGACCCTTGTGTCGCCGACGCGCAACCGGTACTGCGGCTTCCGGGTGCCCCGCAGGCGTTTGATGCGACTCCGGCTCACCTGCATCGGGTCGTGCAGGAGATGGCGGTTGATAGCATCTCTCACCTCGGCCCGGACGTGACTCGGCAGCGCACGGAAGTCGTCACGAGCTTCGGGGGAGAAGACTACCCGGAACTCCATTCTGGCCAGATGATAGCCAAATCTCGGTCGTCCGTCAAATCATGCCGTGTCCACCGGGCGCCGCCGAGGCCGAGATAGGTCGCAGAAGTCAGAAGGCAGAATGTAGAAGTGCGGATGCCGACAACTGCGGTCTGCAAACCGGCGCTGAGCCGCCCTGAACGAAGTGAGAGGGTCTCTCACGTCTGCGAACTGGAAACTCGCGCCCGCTGGGCGCGGCTAGCGGTCTGCGGCCCTACGGTTGACGGTCTACGGTGCGCGGTTTACGGACAACGGCTTGCGCTGATGGCAGGAAGTCCGCAGGGCTGATTTCAGGGACGGCGGCGGATTGCTGCTCCGATGGCGACCCCGACGCCCATTCCGATTGCGACCCCGACGGAAAGCCAGAGCGCGAGGTTGCCCGTGCCCAATCCGACGGCAACCCCGATGCCGATCCCGAGCGCCGACCCCATGGCCACGCCCAGACCAAACCGCCGGCCCTTCTTCTGTTTGTCAGTTTGACTCACTTGCGTCCTTTCGTCGCATACGCCAAACGGTCGATGCCGATTGCCCAGACTGCGAAAACTAGTATGGCCGTGCGGTCCGGAAAGTCAAGGAGGCGGAGTTGGACGGCCGACAGCTAACGGCTGACGGCTTTGGGCCGATGGTCCATGGTTCATTATAGTGAACCACGCGACATGGGCAGCACTTTGGCTGTCTGGAGTCAGAAGTCCGTTACTGCGAACTGCTGACCGAGGCCGGCACTAGTGTCCGCTAATCTGCAATCTCCAATCTTGAATCTAGAATAGGTTGGCTGGAAACTCGCGGCTTAGCCGCGCTGTGTCAAATAGGCGGCTGGACGCCTGTGGCTAATCTGGAATGAGCACGAGAGGGATTGAGGCATTGAGGGATTGAGGGATAGAGTGCGGAAGCCAGAAGTCAAGAGCCGGAAGTCCGAGCAGCTTGTGCTTGGGCTTGCGCTTGAGCATCTGCGTCCGAGAGACCGAGGGATAAGGAGACAAAGGGGTCGAGCGTAGCTGGGAACAGGGAACTCAGAACCAGGAACTAGAAACGGGGGCCGCGCTACTTTGCCAGCAGGTGCGAGTGATGCTCCTGCAGCCAGCGCACGACCAGGCCGCGAATCCTGCCCGCGAGTTCCAGCATCTCCTTCGCCTCGCACTCCGAGACCGCGCCCGCGACCTCATAGTCACTCACATGCCGCTTCTTCTTCATCCGCTGCAGGAGGTCGACGTCCCGAGCCGGCGCTTCGACGGTGTAACGAAGCGACTCCACCAGCCGGAAGTGGTGACCCTTCTCACTGCTTGATACTCTATAGCCGGCAACTGCGAGCGCCGCCTTTGCCGCCTGGAGCGCGGCATTGTACGCAATCGTCAGCTTCCAGTCGTCCGAGAGATCCGGGGTTTGCGACGCGGCGAGGTCGCGCTCTACGATTGACAAGAGGTCAGCGACCTCCTGCGGGCTGGTGGTGTGCCGCTGCAGCGATCCGCTACTTACCCAGACGTCTAATGTCGTGCTCATCGCCCAAAAGGAAGATTCTGTCTCGCTCCGTCACGCTCCTGAGAAAGTGGTGACCGGCGGCGAGCTTCTTCTTGTACTCAGCCGGCGAATACACGGTCGGGTTCACCTCGCGTCCGAGCCGCTGCTGCGCGGGCCCAAGCGCCTGCGACACCTCGGCAAACGACGCCTCTCCTACGACCATGATGTCAACGTCGCTCGCCCGGCGCTCTTCGCCCCGTGCGATGGAGCCGTACACGAACGCAACCTCAATGCGTACGGCCAGCGGCGCCAGTGCCTCCCGGAGCACGTCGGCGACGCCAGCCGTCTTTAGCAACAGACCGCGCAGTTCCTTATAGACAGGGCTGTCCGGATTCGCCCTGAAGTACACCTGACGGCCAAGCGCGCGCCGAAGCACGAGCCCGGACCCGACAAGCATCTTTAGTTCGCGCTGCATCGAACCCTGCCCGACGCCGGCTGCCCGGATTATCTGGCGCAGGTAGAACTCCTCGTCGGCGTGGCCGTAGAGCAGCGCCAGCACCGCCCGCCGCGTCCGGCCGAACAGCACCTCGCCGATGCGGTCGGAAGGTTGCGTACCCATTTAGGGTACGATTGTACCCATTTCGGGTACACCACGCAAGCCTTGCCCGCCTATCCACAATTTACGATCCGTAATCTGGCATGGGCTGGTTCATCATAATGAACCGCGCGACACGGGTAGCTTTTTGGTTGTCTGGAGTCAGGAGTCCGTTACTGCGGACTGCAAACCGGCGCTCGGCGTCGTCCTGACCGTCAATCTGCAATCTACAATCTTGAATCTAGAATAGGTTGGCTGGTAACTCGCGCCCGCGGGGCGCGCCAAACGGTCTACGGTTTACGGTGTGCGGTTCACGGTCACCGGCTCACGGCTTGCGCTGATGGCAGGAAAGCCGCCCACGCATTTGATACGCGGGCAACTGGGCGGCGTCCCGGCCAGTCCCTGGAGTCTGGGGTTCGGAGTTCGTCCCCGCTAGCGCTGGAGCACGAGGCGCGTGGCGGAGTGCTCTCCCGCAACGTCGCAGAGGATGAAGTAGGCTCCTGACGGCAGGGGTTGCCCGAACTCGTCCTTTCCGTCCCAGACGGCGTTCGGAGTACGGTTCACCGTGAGCGTCCGCACGAGACGGCCGGAGGCATCGAATATCGCCAATCCGGCGGGGCTGTCAGCCGTAAGCTGTAAGCTGATAGCCGTCCTCGTGCGAAACGGGTTCGGCTCGCACGAGAGAGAAAGAACCGTCGCGCGGGGCAGGCTTGCCTTCGGTTCCGCGACCGCGAGTCCCAACGAGTCAGTCTTGATGAGAAAGACATCACCGTCCCCTGCGCCGAAGGAATAGGTAGTGCCCGCGATGATGTAGCCGCCATCAGTAGTCTGTTGGACCGAATAGCCATCGTCAGTATATGGCCCGCCGTAGGTTCTGGTCCAGAGCGTGTCGCCCACGGCATCGGTCTTGATGAGATAGAAGTCAGCCCCTCCTGCGCCAAATGACAAGGTGTATCCTGCAATGATGTAGCCGCCGTCAGTAGTCTGTTGAACGGAAAAGCCCTGATCAGCACCTGTTCCGCCATAGGTTCTCCACCAACTGGTTTGAGCATAGGCAATAGAAGTAAGACAGATGACGGATAGCAGAATAATCAGGCCAGGAGCGCAAACCTTCTTTGTCACCTTTCCTCCTTTGATGTCCGTGGTTCGTGGCGTTCCAAGGGCTCAGGGTTCCACGTCATGGCTGGATTCTAAGACTCGCGGGCGGGGATGTCAAATGCGCGGCGCGCGTCCGATGTCAGTAATTCTTTGTTGCGTCCCCGCAATTACTAGAGGTACTTCCCATACACCCGCTCAGCGCTTGCGTAGTGGTGGTCCCGGCGGAGAGTCGGCACCAGCTCTTGCCAGGCGG
>JAPLUO010000289.1 GCA_026397595.1 Caldifarciminota bacterium | reverse complement strand
CCTAGGAGTCCGGCCGAAAAGCCACCTACCGCAAGATTGTCATTCTTACGGCCATTGATAATCAAGGACTTACGTAGTGCCATTTCACGGTCTGCAAGCTACCGGAGGGGTTTCCGGCCGGGCTTCTAGCCTCACGTTGCTATGCAGCAACCGGATGACCGGCGACCGACTCTGCCGGTTCCGATACGACGAATCGAGCAGGCGATTCTGCAGGTCCGCGGACACAGGGTGATGCTCGATGCCGACTTGGCGGCGCTCTACGAGGTTGAAACCGGCGCGCTGGTTCGGGCCGTGAAGCGCAACGCGTACCGATTCCCGGAGGACTTCATGTTCCAGCTCACCCCGCCGGAGTTCGACAACTTGAGATGCCAATTTGGCATATCAAGTTCCTGGGGCGGCCGACGCCACCCGCCGTATGCTTTCACCGAGCAGGGCGTAGCCATGCTCTCAAGCGTACTGCGCAGCAAGCGTGCAGCGCAGGTCAACGTCGAGATAATGCGTACCTGTGTCCGACTGCGTCGGATTCTGGCCGAGAATGCCGGGCTCGCCCAAAGGCTGGATGAACTGGAGAAGAAGTACGACGTCCAGTTCAAGGTTGTCTTTGACGCCATCCGCCAGCTCATGCAACCGCCGTCCCCGCAGCGCCGCAAAATCGGCTTCGCCACCGACCCGGACGACAACGTCATCGCCCACGACCGTCCGGCCCGACGGAACCGCAAGCCGTAATCCGTGACTCGTAGCCCGCTTTCCGCCGTCCGCAACTCGTAACTCGCTACTCGCAACTCACCTCTCGCAACTCGTCACTCGCGCGCAGCGCGGCCCGGCATTGACGGCGTATTTCTGACCGCCATTATCTCGGCGATGGCCACGAAAGACCGAACAGTCTTGCCCGATACGAGATAATGTGTTCCCCAAATCCCGTTACGCCCGTCCCTGAATGCTGACTACTGAATGCTGTATACTCTCTCTCGCTACCTTGTCACCACTACTTTCCGGATTGCCTGCGGCTTGTGGCTTGCGGCTTGTGGCTCTTCACAGACAAAGTAGACGCCCGGGGCCAGCCGGCGCACATCGTTCGCGCCCGTATTGAGGTCGAGCACCTTGCGGCCGGTGATGTCGAGGAGCGCTGCCCGGTCTCCGGTCCCCGGTCTTCGGTCGTCCGACAGGAGCAGCACGCCGCGGACAACCGTTGCCGCATTCATGGTCCGCACTTCGGCGTTCGAAGTTTCCTCGATGCCCACCCGCACCGTATCCCTGATTACTGACAGGCTGGATCCGTCCTGGTTCGCGACGAACATCCGGCGTTGCGTCGAGGCGTAAGCCATGGCTACGGGGTTGTTGCCGACTTGAATGCGCGCGACCACCGTGTCCCGCCGACAACCTATCACGGTCACGCTGTTGTCATACGGGCCTGTACAACAGGCCCTGTCGCCTGCCGAATCATAGGCGAGTGCCTCCGGCGACAGCCAGACTGGAATCGTGGCTACCGGCGTCAAGGTGCTGCAATCGACGACGGTAACGTCGTCGCTGCCTTGGTTCGCACAGTAGAGCTTGTTCCGCCGTTGATTGTACAACAACGCCTGCGGGGTCTCGCCGACCGGGATGATGCCGACCACCCGGTTTGTCGCGCCGTCGATGACCGCGACCGCATTGTTTGACTGAGTGGCACAGCAGACGAGATTGGCGTTCGGAATCAGGCAGAGGGCGCTTACCTCTCCGCCGACCGGGATGCTCGCGATGATGCTGTCGCCGGCCGCATCCAGCACGACCACGTGTCCGTCGTACCTGGTCGCGCACCAGACCCGGCTGTGGACCGGATCTGCCAGCAGCGCTGCCGTGCCGGAAAGCGGTAAGACTGCGCGCAGGCTCTCGGCCCGCAGGTCAATGATCGCGACTCCGCTGTAGGTGTTGCACCATACCTTGTGCAGAACCGTGTCGACACAGAGCTGGTCCGGCCCGCTGCCGACGTAGACGGTTCCGGTCACACTGTCGCCGTTGCAGGTGATGATGCTGACCGTGGAGTCGCCCGAGTTGGCGCAGCAGACCAGCCCGAGCGGCCGGTCATAAACCAGCGCACGCGGCTCTTGTCCGACCTGGATCAGACGCAAGAGAAGATTTTGCTGGCTGCTGACGACCGCGACCGAGGCCTCGTCGAGCCCGGCGCAATAGACCTTGTTCGCAGACTTGGCCCAACAGAGCGCGGTCGGGGTGAAGCTCAGCAGGATGCGCTGGTCCACTCGCTTCGCTGCCGAATCAACGACCGCGAGTTGATTCTGCGAGGCGTACAACCGATTGCGGGTCGGATTGTAGCACACGTCGTTTGGCGTAGCTCCGGTTGCCACAGCGCCGCACAGGGTGTCGCCCTGACCGTCAATGGCGACGAGCGTGTCCGAGGAGGAAAACCTGCACCACATGAGATTGTCGGTCGAATCGAAGGTAAACGCCCTCACCTCTCTGGTGAGCTCCACGTGGGCAAGCAGCGTGTCACCAACCCCGCAGATGATGTCCACTCCATCCTCATCGGCGCAGTAGAGCTTATTGGCTGTCGGGTTGTACGCGACTTGTGCTTGCGGTCCGGTCAAAGCCACACGCGTGATGATGCTGTCGCTGTGGCCGTCAATGATGGTCAAAGTGTCGTAATCGTAGCAGTACAGCTAGTTGCTGACGCGGTTGTACACAAGACCATCAGGCTCGCCACCCACACTGATGTATCGCCTGATGCTGTCCACGCTGCAGTCGACGACACCGACGGTGGCGGCGCCGTATGACACGAAGTAGACCTTGTTGTCACCGGGGTTGCAGCAGAGCGACTGTGCCCATTGGCTGCCGAGGTCCAGAGTCCGAACAGCAGAATCATTCGCGGCGTTAATGACCGTCAGTGTCGATGAGGAGTACCCTCCCGAGACGTACGTCCTGTTTGCCACGGGATTGTAGCAGATGTCGTCCTGGTAGGAGACGCTGACGCGCGCCAGCACCCGGCCACTCGCGCCGTCAAGCGAGTAGACCGCGTTGTCATTGTAGCCTCCTCCGGCCCAGTAGACCTTGTTGACCTGCGAGGCGTAGCACCGGGCCGCGGAACTGAAGTCGGTCAGCGGAGTCCGCGCAACCACCCGGTTCGAGAGGCCGTCCACCAGCAACAGCCCGTTGCTGCCGCTGATGAAGAGGATGTTGCTGCCGGGGTTGTAGAGCATCGAGCCCGGGTCGCGCAATCCTGACAGCGAGTCCGGCAGGCCGATGGTCTTTTCAACCCACTGTCCCGAGGCAACAACCGCCAAGAGCGCCAGGGACGCCAAGATGCGTTTCACAACACCTCCCTATCTGGTAACGACGACCTTGCGGATGGTTTGGGCTTGAGCCTGTGCCTGGGCTTCCCGGATGAAGTAGACGCCGGGGGCCAGATGCCGTACGTCATTCGCGTCGGGATGCAAGTCAAGGACCTTGCGGCCGCTGATATCGAGCAGGGCCGGCTTTGGGACACGATCCCGGGGCACCGTTTTGGGGACAGTCCCCGTGCGGGGACAGTCCCCCAGCACCAGCACGCCGCGGACGATTGTCGCCATGCTCCGGGATAAGACGGGTGCCGGCTCGCCGGCGAGGCCAGCGACCGCGCTGTCTTTCAGCACGATGACCGCGTGGCCGTCTTCGTCGGCGATGTACATCCGTCGATGCTGCGGGACCCACGCGAGCGCGCCCGGGCTTACGCCTGCCTCTACCAGGCCGAGGAACCGGCTGGTCTGTCCGTCAACTACCGAGACGCAACCGTACGACGAATGCGTTGTATAGACCCGGTTGGCGATGGAATCGAATCCCATCTCGGTGGGGTAGGCGGCCAGCCGGACCGTGGTCTCCAGACTCATGTACCGGCAATCAATCACGACCAGGTTGTTGGCGTCAGGCACCAGTCCGTAGAGCTTGTTCGAAACCGGGTTGAACAGCAATCTTGTGGGTTGGCCGCCAAGCGGCAGCGGCCCCAGCACCTGCCTAGCCGCGCCGTCAACCACGACGATGTCGTCGCTTCCGGTCGTGCTGCACACTACGTCCAGCGAAGGGATATAGCACATCGAAACCGAACTGGAACTTTGGCCTTGATGGACCTTGACTGTGCTCGTGACCGTGTCGCCGCTGCAGTCTATCGCGCTGATGCACAGCGTATCGTCTAGGTTCGATGCGCAGTAGACACGGTTCGAATCGAGATTGCACGTCAGCCCGCCGGTGTACCGCCCGACCGGCACGTCGACGACGATGCTGTCTCTGCGGCAGTCAACCACGGTGACCGTGGATGCTACGTCGTCGTAGTTGGCATAGTAGACCCGGTCGTTTGTCGGGTTGTACGCGAGCGCGTACGTCCTCGAGCTCATCTGTAGCGTGGCCACGACGCTGTCGCGCACGCAGTCGATTGCGACCAAGACGTAGTCGCTGCCCCGCCGGGCCGCGCAGTAAAGCTTGCCCGAGCCGGAGCTGTACACCGGCAGCCGCAATCGTGTCGCCGGAGTCGATATCATCCGCAACAGGCGGCTCGTGGAACAGTCTATAACCGCAATCGAGCCGCTCTCGTAATCGAGGCAGTAGAGCTTGTCCTGCGCCGCGGCATAGCATACCACGTAAGGGTCGGAACTCATCTGCACGCTGCCCGTGACGGCACACGTCGCCGCGTCCACCACGGCAAGGTCCGGGGTCTCCTCGCCAACCAGATACAGACGGTTCTGCAGCGGGCTATAGCAGGCCGGGTCCGGATACTCACCCGCGTTCTCCAGTTCAACCTGGCCGACAATCGAGTCGCGGTCGCCGCTAATCGCCAGTATCTGCTCGTAGTAGTAGGGAACGCAGAAAATCCGGTTGTCCACCGAATCGAACACGAAGGACGTCAGGTTGTCATCTGTCTCCCCGACCGAAGCCAGCACAGTGTCCGCGGAGCAGTCAATGATATCAACGGTGCCAGCATGGTCGTCCCCGCAGTATACCTTGTTCGAGAGCGGGTTGTAGCCGAGCTTGGCGGGACCGTCGCCGACGCTGACCCGACCAAGCAGCGTGTCCGGCCCGGCATCGAATACTGCCACAACGTCACTGTCGTGCACCGAACAGTAGAGCTTGTTGCTGACCGGGCTGTATGCAAGCCCGTAAGGATGGTCGCCAACCGTCAGGAACTTGAGCAAGCTGTCGCCGACACCGTCCACTACTGCGACTCCGTCCACGTCGTATGACGTGATATACACCTTGTTGCCCGCCGTGTCGCAGTACATCGTGCAGTAGTCATAGCTGCTATATCCGACCCAGAATCGGGCCAGCACTGAATCGGTCGTGCAGTCTATAACCGCAAGGCTCTCCTCGCCGACGATGCAGTACACCTTGTTCGCCGTCGGGTTGTAGCACACCGGACCCGGATACCAGCCGACTCGGATCCGCGAAACCAGGCGGTGCGACAGCGCGTCGACTACCGACAACGACTCTCCTTCGTAATCGTAGTAGTTTGTCGACAGGTACATCTTGTCGTCGCGCGAGTCAAAGGCCATGTACATCGGGCATTCCAGGTCCATGCGCGCAACCCGGGCGTCGGTCGCAGCGTCAACAACCATCACTCCATCTGCACCGGCGACGTATACGCAGTTGCTGGAGGGAACGTAGTATGCCGCCCACGGGTACTCCAAATTGCCCAGTGAATCCGGCAGCCCAATGGACTTCTCGAACCATTGCCCGCTGACAGCCGACAGCCAACAGCTAACGGCCAGCAGCACGGATGCAGTCTTCATCTCGCCTCCCTACCTCGCAATCACGACCTTGTGACAGCTCACAGCTAACAGCTCACGGCTAACAGCCCGGACGAAATAGACGCCGGGGGCAAGTGCACTCACATCATTCGGACCGGGCCTCAAGTCGAGGACCTTGCGGCCACTGATGTCGAGCAGGGCCGGCTTTGGGACACGATCCGAAACTCCAGGAGAGTTTCGGTCATGTCCCGCGCCGAGTACCAGCACGCCGCGAACGATGGTCGCGGCGGTCGTGATACGGCAGGGCGTCGGCCCCGGCAGCTCGGCGAGCCCGACCATCGGCAGGTCGGTGCTGAACCGGATGCAGCGGCCGGCCTGGATGCGCGCCGCCGCGCGGTTGTAAGTGCCGTTGAATACCGCCGTAATCCCGATGCTGTCCGAAGGGTCCTGAATCCCGACCGTTGCGTAGCCTTGGCTTCCGGAAATCTGATACTGGAAGTCGAACTCGCTGTTTCCGTCCGCCGCGGCGAGCGTCGTGTCGTATATGACTATTTCGAACTTGTCGCGGTGGGTCGGCAGGTTGCGCGACGGTACCGAATCCCACTCGATGACCAGCCGGTGCGACGCGCTGTCGAACAGGCACCAGACGTTGCCGATCGTGTCGGGGAGGAGGTCGTCCCAGCCGACCGCAAGCATCGGCGGCTCGATGCCCCGCGGCAAGCGATAGTTCTCCCAGCCGATGAAACTCGACACCCCCGGCGCAATCCAGCCGTTGGAGCAGACCGAAAGCTGTTCATATCGCCGGCCATAGTACTTGAACGGGCCGAAGCCGGCCGGCAGGTCGAACCGGATGGTGTGGTTGTCCCTGAGCGCGAGGTTCGTGCCGGCGTCGCTCGCTTCGACCCAGTTGAACGCCGGGTGTTCAACGTAAGTGCTGTCAACGTTGTCATAGGCCCAGTACAGCGGCGGGATTCGCGGCCCGTCGCAGCCCGGGTCGGTCTGGCGCAACACCCCCGGCGTGAGAGTGAACAGCAGGCGCGCCGAGTAGCAGGGCGAGCTGACGATGAGGGTGCACAGAATCGGCGTAGCCGGCACCATCATAGCCGCGTGGACCGTGAATCGGTCGGCGTTGTTGTTGCGCGAGCCGTGGCCGGGGATGTCGCCCCAGGACCCGGCTGAATCGAGCACGACGAGCCGCTGGTCGGACGAACGCAGCGAGGCGGTGGTCTGTCTCGCGGTGCCCGACCCGACGTTGTGCAGCGTCACAATCAGATCCGCGGTTTCATTGGGGTCGAGCCTGCCATTGTGGTTCCCGGCCGAATCCCTGACCGTATC
This sequence comes from Caldifarciminota bacterium, assembly GCA_026397595.1. Classification (GTDB taxonomy): domain Bacteria; phylum Hydrothermota; class Tepidihabitantia; order Tepidihabitantales; family Tepidihabitantaceae; genus UBA2258. Next base: position 15,019 of record JAPLUO010000289.1, on the reverse strand, counting down.
GCTGACAAAGCTGAGCGCAACCGTTACCACGGTCTCCTGGAAATCCGCGTCCCAGGCCCGGCCCATCGTATCCGATGTATGGACGCGGAACAGGAGCTCCCGGCCGTCAGGACAGGTCGGGTCAACATGGAACTCAAACCCGTCCCGGCCGGTTTGGGCCGAGTCGTGCGGCAGCAAGGTGCCGAAATAGCGGACGCTGTCGAGGAGGACGACCTTGGAGTCCGCGCAGCGTAACCGCGCCCGCACGCCACGGGCAGTCGAGTCGCCGAAGTTTCGCAGCCACGTCGGGATGGTGATGGTCTCGCCCGCGCCGACAATGCCGTCCGAGTTGCCAGCCGGGAAAGAATCATTTACCTCGTGTTTCAGGTACACAACATAGGGCGCGCCGGTGACGTGGACCTCGCAGGTCCCCTGGTACGGCGCGAGGTTGCGGCCGGTGACGGTGATGCGCATCAGGCCCGGGTGGTCAGGGGCGATGCCGAGCACCGCGTTGCCGGACGCATCGGTGGTATCGACCGCGTACGCGACCGAGTCGAGCCACGCGCAGACACGGGCGTTCGCAACCGGGCCACCCGCGGACGTGACACCCACGGCCAACTCCTGAGGCACAGCGCTGACCCAGGCCGGATGGGTGACCGCAAGCGGCCGCGGCGCGCCGGTCCAGACCCGCATCGCCGGGTCGCCGATAAGCGTCCATTCCTCATACCGGGTCTGGTTCTGGTACAGCGAGTCTATCCACTGCCGGCCACGCACGGTCGCGGGGCCGATTTCCGCCAGGCTTTCTGCGAACAGACCGTGAAAGAAACCTCGATAGCACGCGCCCCGGTAGCGGGATACCGATGACGCCGCGCGGGTCGTACCGAAGTAGGCGACTGCGCCGCCGAGGCTGTCCAGCGTGCCGAAACGGACTGACTTGTCCCCAAGCATCTCTTCTCCGGGCGCGACCGTGACCGTACCGCACGTACCGGCAACCAGAATCGGTGTCTTGTATCCGTTCCGCCAGTTCGGACCGGGCACGAACCGGTCGAATGGCGAGTACCACGTGCCTGAGGCTGAACCGCGACGTGATGAACGCCCGGCCGTCGTTCAGGGCGCCGTTGAGGTCGACCCAGGTGTGACCCCAGACACTGTAGAAAGTGTCAATATGGGTGTAGCCGGCGGCCTGCCAGAGCGCGTGGACAAAGTAGCAGTCAGGCAGGTAGAAGCTATCTGGGTTGTTGGGGTTGCCTTCCTGCACGGTCGTGCTGCCCCGGGTCAGCCACGCCGTATCGGTCCATCCTGACAGCCGCTCGTAGGCCAGGATTTTGGCGACCATCAACTGCGCTTCGGACACGTCCCAGGCCGGCAGCCGGCCCACCGGGATTTCCATCCGCCAGTCCCCGGCCATGTCGCCGTAGTAGCAGTCGTTGTCGTAGCTATACCCCTGAAGCTGGGTCGGGTTGCAGAACAGGAGGACGTACTGCGGACTGACCGGCCACGTACTCCAGGCGTTGCGGATGAAGGTGCGGACCTCGGACGGCGTGGACCCGGCCTCGGAGAGCGGAACCACGGCTGCCTGCTGCCCAGTTGCAGTCCGCCATTCAGCCAGCGGCTGCACTGCCTCGCAGAAGCTGTCTGCGGCAACTATCAGCAACCGGCCGCCGGCCTCAATCTGGCCGTATGCCGACGCGCAGAGCGCCAGTGCCGAAAGCAGAGACGCGATGACGGCTCGGTCGTACGGACCACTGACCCGGCGGACGTTCACAGAACCTCCTTTGGGCAAGTCCGGAAGGTTACGCGGTCGGCGGACGCACTATTATACTCCGCCTGAGATGCAGTCAACGATTGTCGCCAAGGCATAATGGTGGCGGGGACTCAAGCCGGCCAGGAATATCCCGGGCCCGGTCGTGGTAAATAACAGTAGGAGGTAGCGCTATTTGACAGTGCTGGCATACGCTTCTAAGATTACCTGCATGGCACGCAAACTCTTCCGGTCCCAGGACTCACGGGCGGCAGCCGGCTTCGCGGCGCTGGCCGTGCTGCTGGTGCTCACGGTTGGCTGTTCGGATGCGCCGCTCATAACCCGCCAGGCAAACCGGCTGGTGTTGAGCGAGCTCTTCTCGACCACCGAGTGAGCATACTGCGAGGCCGCGGAGCGGTCTCTTGACAGCTTGGGGATTACTTACGGCGATTCGCTCGTGCACTTCGTCTGGTATCAGGCGCCGGATCATCCGGAGCTTTCGACCCAGGCCGGCGATGAGCGCGGCAGGCGCTACAATGTCGGAGGGTTCTGGCCCACTGCCTTCTTCGACGCTTTCTACCGGGCGCCCCAGATCTCAGACTCGTTCTACGAGGTCTACCACAACATGGTAGAGCAGGCCCGGTCCCTGACCACGGTTCTGGAGATGTCGCTCGACTCGGCCACGACCGGGCTGGATTCGACGCAGCTACGCATCGGCGTTCACATCACGCCCACCGATTCCGCCGTCGATGGGATGGGTAGCCTGATGCTGGTCGCGGTTGTCTACGAGGACAGCGCACCCTACTACTCGACGCTACGCCAAGACACGGCCTATGTCCGGTTCTGCGCCCGCCGCGTCATTGGCGACACGTGGGGCATTCCACTGACACTTCATTTTGGCGCCGACTACGACACTGTGCTTTCCACACCGCTCGGCGACTGGAACCGCTCGCGCCTTGGTGCCGCGGTCTTCGTCCAGGATACGTCGAGCCTGCACGTGATGCAGTCGGTGGGCAAATTACGCTTCGGAAACTAGCAGATGGTCAAAGGAGAAATGATGAAACTCGCACGGTTTTTCCTGGTGCTCTTGTTCGCAGCCGGCTTCGCTTTTGCCGCGGAGGAGACGGAGTACGAACAGGCGTCCGACTTCACACTGAAGGACGTCAAAGGCGCGTCCATCACGCTCGACAGCCTGCTCAAGGTCGGGCCCGTGTACATGGAGTGCTGGGACCTGCCGTGCGTCAACTGCATCGCCGAGCTCGACGCCCTGATGCCCGTCTATGACTCGCTCAAGGAGCGAGGGTTGCAGATTGTCGCGCTCTCGGTGGACAAGCCGTCCGACGAGGCCAGGGTCAAGGCGTTCGTGAAGAGCAAGAAGTGGCCCTACATCATCCTGCTCGACGCTCAGAATGAAGTGAAGAAGGCCTACGGAATCATCATCAAGCCAACCGCCTATCTCATCAACATGGACGGCGAAATCGTCTACACCCACATCGGGTACAAGAAGGGTGACGAGAAGAAGATAGCGGACGAGTTCGTGAAGTGGCTGCCGGAGGCGCCGGTCGAGGAGACTCCGGCCGAAGAAGATAAGTAGCGGACGGTGACTGCTAGAGCCGTCCGAGTCGCCTGTCTGCTCGCCGTCGCGGGTTCGCTTGCCTTTGGCGCCAATCTGACAATCCAGGGCGTCAACCGGGCCGAGTTCTGGGCCTACCGGGACAACTGGGCGACGCACGCCGAGGACAAGCTGGACCTCAACCTGAAATACGGAGACCTGAAGGGTGGACTCGGGTTGTTTCTGTTCGAGCCGTCACAGCCGTGGACCGCAATCAAGAAACCGTTAAGGTTCTTCGATTACACCGTCGCCTACAGCCCGAAGCAGTTGGAGGTGCTGTACGGCCAGTTCTACCAGACCTTCGGGAAGGGCCTGACGCTGCGGGCCTATTCTGACGACGATTTCCGCCACTACAAAAGCCTCAACGGCCTGCGCGGCATAGCACACCTCCCATTCTCAACCGACGTTGTCTTGCTCGGTGCCAGGATGCGCGACCTCTTCTTCCAGGAGGGCGCCTACAAGATCATGAACGTCACCGACACGACCGACCAGGCGCTGGGCGCAGACCTGTCGTCGCGGCCGTTCGAGTGGGGCGGTTTGGGCGCACGCTACGTGCGAGTCAACCGCGATTCGACCAAAGATCGGACCGCCAGAGCCTTTACCGAGTTGTACGGCGGCGACATTGCCGCCACGGCCGGTCCGCTTGATTTCTACGGCGAGATCTGCCAACGGTTGGGTACCAAATCCGGTCTCGGCGGGCGAGAAAAGGGGCTGGGGTACTACCTGAGTGCCACCGCGGCATTCTCCGGCTACTCGGTCGTCGGCGAATACATGAACTATGACAGGATCGGGTTTCCGACCGGCGTCTACCACTGGAATGACCCGCCGACTCCGATAAAGTCGGGCGTTGCCCTCAACCGGGGCGAGGACGAGAAAGGCTTCGGCATCATCGCGACCGCCACACCGGTCGGCACACTCTACCTCGAAGGTGATTATGGCCGGCTGTACAAACACAAGGATCCGAATTCGGGCGTAGTCGAGTGGGAAGGGAAGTCGCGCTACTCGCTCGGCACCGACTGGACGGTCGAGGCGAAGTTCAATCACATGGTTCAGCAGAACGTCGAGCTCCACGTCCTGAGCCGGGGTACGGACAAACCGTCCGTCCTGGTCAACTATCTTCTGGGGCAGAGCACATTCGCGCTCGAAGGCGAGTACAATTTCGTCACTGAGGGACGCGACGATACGCCGGCGGAGCCGAACGTCGATTATCACGAGACCGCGCTCGCGTTGAGCTACGGGTACGGCCAGGCGCTGCTCTTCACGGTCGGCTGGCAGTACGTCGACAAGAAGCTCGACATCCGCTACGCGGGCCAGCAGTCGTGGCCGATGTTCGAGACGGTCTGGTCCATCACTGAGCGCAACGTCCTGCGAGTGCGCATCGGCGCGGAGCGCGGAGGCTACACCTGCTCGGGCGGCGTGTGCCGGTTCGAGTCGCCTTTCACCGGCGCCAAGCTGCAGCTCATCAGTTCATTCTAAGATGAAACGGCGCATCGCGTTCATGCTGCTTGCCGTCATCGGGGTTGCCGCGGTCGTGCTGGGCATCAGGGCCGGCGACCCGGAGACGATTCACCGCTTCGCCGCCCAGATATGACTCTCCTGCATGGGGCTCGTGTAGCCCCATAGCCGCCCCGCCACATGGCAAAGAACCAGCCAGAAGTCAGCACGCGGACGCGCGTCGTGGTCTTCGCCGCCATCGCCGGAACCGCGACGCTCGCCACCCTGTTGCTCAAGTTCCTTGCCGGGTTCGACTGGGGCGTGATCTACTACGGTCTGGCTTCAATGCTGGGGCTGGGGTTGTTTCTCGCGCTGTTCCTCGGCCGGCTGACGACGCTCAATCGCTGGCTGTCGTTCATCGTCATCGCGCTGACGGGCGCGCTCGCCGCGGCCTTCCTGAGTTTCGGCCAGGGGCTGCCGCTCGGCCGGGTGCTGCTCTTCGGCTGGGTGCCGTTCACGCTCATTATGCTCGGCGCGGTCGTGTTCGTGCGACGCCGGGTCGCGCCGTACCGGGTGGTCCAGATCGCGTCGGCGGTGCTGCTCAACGCCTACATCGCCTCCTACCTGCAGAACAGGATTCTCTACCAGGGATTCTTCAAGTACATACCCCAGCCGATTCTCAACTGCTACGGCGGGCCGCTGGCCGTATTTGCCTGCCCCATCGGCTCGACCCAGCAGATGGTCGGCATGAGACTGCTGCCCTGGCTGCCGCTGGGCGTGTTCATCATCGTCGGCGCGTTTGTCGGCCGGGCGGCGTGCGGATGGATATGCCCGTTCGGGATGTGGCAGGACCTGCTCTACAAGATCAAGGTTGGCGCGAAGGCAAAGGGCAAGCGTTGGGCGTCGTTCGCGGTGATTGCCATCGTGACCGCACTCATCGGCGCGGCGCTGGTTCTATTCCTTAAGCTGTCGCCGCTGCCGGTATTCCTGTTCGCGTGGCTGCCGTTCAACCTGCTCGTGCTGGCCGTGGCAATCCGGGGCAAGCTTGACCTGCCGCGCCGGATGTGGCTGGGCGGTTTCCTGGCCGCGGTCGGGCTTGCAGCCGTGGTCTGGTTCAAGTTCGAGATAGGGTATGCGGTCGCGTTCGGTTTCCTCGGCCTTGTCCTGCTCGCGCTCACCGGCCGCTGGTTCGCCGCGGCGTTCGCCGCCGTCGCCGGGTTCCTGCTCGGCTGGCTCGGCAACCCGGCGTTCCACGTCGGCCCGCTGTCCCGGTTGCCGCTCGGGCTGGTGCTGGCCGTCGCGGGGTTCGGCCTCGTGGCGATTCTCGACATCGTCATCAAGCTGTCGCTGCCGTCCAACTTCCTCAAGTTCGGCGTGCTGCTGCTGGTTGCCGGGCTGGTTCCCTATCTCGTGGCCGAGCCGTGGTTCTGCAAACTCTGCCCGCAGGGCACGCTGGGCGCCGGCATCCCGCTCGTGCTTTGGGACCCGGTTCACGCCCTGCGTGGCCTGGTCGGCTGGCTCTACTTCGTGAAGATCGGCATCCTGCTTGCTTTTATCGTCGCCGCCATCGCAATCAAGCGTCCGTTCTGCCGCGTGATTTGTCCCATCGGCGCGGTCTATTCGGTGTTCAACAAAGGCAGCATGCTGCACATGAAACTCGAGCCGCAGAGTTGCAGCGAGTGTCAACTCTGCCGCAAAGTTTGCCCGATGGACATCGAGCCGCACACCGGTCAGAACCAGCTTGAGTGCATCCGCTGCGGCGAGTGTGTCTCGAACTGCCCGAAGTCCGGCCTCAAGTTCAAGGTCTAGCGACAGGCCGTACACCGTAAACCGTGAACCGTGCGCCGTCGTGCGTCCTTCTGACTTCTTACATCTAGCATCTTACGTCTCACGTCTCACTTCGTTCCCTCCGTTGAGTTCCGTCTTCCTTGTGGTATGATACCAACCCGATGAGAAAACCTGACTGGCTGCGGATAAAGCTCCCGTCCGGGGCCGAGTTCGACGCGGTCAACACCCGGCTCAAACAGTACGGGCTGCACACGGTCTGCAGTTCGGCCCGTTGTCCCAACCTCGCCGACTGCTGGGGCCGCGGCACCGCCACATTCATGATTCTCGGCGACACCTGCACCCGGCACTGTCGGTTCTGCTCGGTCGCGACCGGCAACCCGGGAGGCGCGGTTGACGAAACCGAGCCTGGGCGCGTGGCGCAAGCGGTTGCGGAACTGGGGCTCAAATACGTCGTCCTGACTTCGGTCGACCGCGATGACCTTTCCGACTTAGGGGCAGGAGGCTTTGTTGCGACGCTCGAAGCCCTGCGTTCTCTCCGGGTCGCTTCCGGGTCAGACAAGTCCGACCTGTCGGACTCTCCGAGCGGTCAGCGGTCAGCGGTAAGCGGTCGGCGCGTCCTGGTCGAGATCCTGACCCCCGACTTCGGCGGGCGGGATGCGTTGATAGAGCAGGTGGCCGACGCCGCGCCGGACGTGTTCGGTCACAACCTCGAGACCATCGAGCGGCTGACACCACACGTGCGGGACCGACAGGCATCCTACCGAATGTCGCTCGGCCTGCTCGAGGCGGTCAAGAGACTGGCGCCGGAAGTGACCACCAAGAGCGGGCTGATGGTCGGGCTGGGGGAGACCGGCGACGAGATTCGGCAGGCGATGCGTGACCTGCGTTTCGTCGGCTGCGACATCGTTACCGTCGGCCAGTACCTGCAGCCGGACCGCCGCTCTCTGCCGGTCGAACGCTACGTGACCCCCGAGGAGTTTGCCGCGCTGGAGCAGGAGGCGCTTGCGATGGGCTTCAAAGGTGCGTTCTGCGGCCCGCTCGTGCGGAGTTCTTACCGCGCCGCGGAAGTCGCAGCGGCGGGAAAACCCGAAGCCCGAAGTCCGCACTGTCCGACAGGGGCCTCTGAGGCCAATGACGATTGAAACCCGAATGGCGAAGAAGCAGCCAGGTAGTGCAGGCAACGGCGGCCTGACACTCTATCCCTTGATCCCTTGATACGTCGATCCCTCTCCGCTTCCGAAGTCAGCCGCGGCCTGCGCGTCTCCATCGTCGAAGGTGGTTTCGCGATGCTCTACGCCACGCTCGGCGGCGGCATGTTTCTCATCGGCCTCGCGCTCTGGCTCGGGGCCAACTCGTTTCAGATAGCGCTCGTGTCCGCCATTCCCGCGTTGGTCACCGGGTTTGGGTTCCTGTCCGGCTACCTCGTGCGCCGGGCCGGGGCCCGCAAGCGCCTGCTCATCTGGACCGCGGGCATCGGCCGTTCGGTCTTCATCGTGCTCGTCCCGTTCCTGCTGCTGCGGGTGAAGGTCAGCCTCGTGCTCTTCTTCGCAACAGTCACGCTGTCGAGCCTGATCATGACCATCGCCGGCACGGTATGGACCTCGTGGATATCCGACCTTGTGCCGGAAGAGAGGCGCGGACGTTTCTTCGGCCTGCGCAACGCCATCCACGGTATCCTCGGCGTGACGACCGCCTACCTTGCGGGTCGGGGCATGGACTGGCTCAAGGCCGCGGGGCATGAGCCAGTCGGGTACGGCCTTGCGTTCGGGCTGGCGGTGCTTTTCGGGCTGGTCTCGACGCTGGTCCTGTTCAGGCAGCCCGAGCCAAGGCTCGAGCCGCGGCCGGCCCTGAACCTGCGCGAGACTCTGCTCGGGCCGCTGAAAGACCCGCAGTTCAGCAAGCTCATGCTCTTTCTTGCGGTCTGGTTCGTGACCGGCACCCTTGCCTCACCGTTCTACATCGTCCACATGATGAAGAATCTCCACTTTTCCTTCGCCGCCATCGGTATCTACTCGATAATCGGCGGCGTGGCGGGCATGGTGTTCCAGCTTTTCTGGGGTAGAGCGATTGACCGCTTCGGCGCAAGGCCGGTCACCATCCTCAACTTCGCGCTGGTCGGCATCATGCCGCTGCTCTGGCTTTTTGCCACGCCGTCGTTCCGGCTGCCGATCTGGGGCGACGCGCTCTTGAACGGCGTAGTCTGGACCGGCGCCAGCCTCGGACTCTGGAGCCTGCTCCTGGAGTTGGCGGACAACCCGGCGCGCAAGGAGAGTTATTTCGCCATCTACAGCGCGGTCACCGGCCTGTGCGCCTTCGCGGCCTCGATGCTGTCCGGCGTCGTCGCCCAGGCGATGCACGGCTTCCACGTCACTATCGCCGGGCATCCTTTCATTAACTACCACGTCATGTTTCTCGTTGCCGGCCTGTCCCGGTTCGTCACCCTGCCGCTGCTGGTGAGGGTCCACGAGCGCGACTCGAAGTCGGTGGGCCACACGATGCGCGCGCTCGGCACGATGGCGCTCTGGCAGCTCAACGCCGGCAAGGACTTCGTGCTCGGCGCGCTGGGTCTGCGGGACAAGGACCAGCCCTGATTTGACTGGCCGCGCGTTATGCCTACAATATCCGTACGATCACTGAGGCGCGTGACTGCAATTCGAGATAAGGAGACGTCATGAAGAAGCTGACCGTTTTCGCAATGCTCCTCTGCGCCGCGACCGTGGTCATGGCCTATGACCGCTGCGTGGTGCTCGAGGAAGCCTACCAGGAAGGCTGACCGTCCTGTCCCGCAGCCAGCAGTGTGCTGGACCAGATATCACGGGACTATGCAGGCTGGGTCGCGCCCATCGAGTGGCACACCGTTTCCAGCTACCCGCTCTATAATGCCGAAGGCAACGCCAAGTGGTATGCCTACCCGCCGCCGTACCAGGGCGGCTACGCCACGCCGTGGCTGTGGGTCGACGGCAGGAGTCGCGGCTACATCTACAGCTCCTGGGGCGGCTACGTGTCGAACCAGATACTCATACCGTCCGACGTCCGGCTGAGCCACGTCGGGACCAGCTACGACCCGGCCACCCGCACCGGCGAAGTGGTGCTGGAGTGCCTGAACGGCGGGTCGACCGAAATCAACGCGGCCCTGCAGGTTGTCATCACCGAGGACAGCCTGCACTACACCGGGCCGAACGGCGACCCGATCCACAACCACGTCTGCCGTGACTACGTACCCGACCAGAACGGCACCTCGGTCACGATTCCCGCGGGCGCGGCCGACACGGTCACGGTCGCCTACTCGCTCCAGCCGAGTTGGGTGGAAGAGTACGTGAAGATAGTGACCTACCTGCAGAACATGACCACGCAGCCCGACTCGTCGAAGCCCTGCTACCAGGGCGCCATCGGCGGCGTGCTCAGCTTCACCGGCGTGGAGGAGACGAAACTGCTTGCTGCCCGCGACCTCCGGGTGCAGGTCAGCCCGAATCCCTGCCGGACCGGTTGCGAGTTTGCGCTCTCCGGCGCGGCCGCACACGGTGCACGGATTACTGTGTACGCGCCCGACGGCCGGCTCGTGAGTAGTTTCGAGACGGCTGCGAACAAGGCGACATGGAATCGCGCCGGGATCCCGCGCGGCATATACCTCTACCGCGTCAACGCCGGAACCGCAACTGCCGAAGGCAAACTGGTCGTGACCGACTGACCCAACCTTCCGATTCAGGGGCGGGCTTCGTGCCCGCCCTCTTCGTCTCCCTCTCTTTCGGGTCTGGCCCCAAACCCGACATTGAACCACAGAGCGCACAGAGACAACTGAGGGTACGGGCCGGACTCCTGGCTTCACCCACTCTGCGTTCTCTGTACCACAAGCGTACAGGATCGTCGCTTTCGCGACGTTGTTTCTCTCCGCCGCCTCTGTCTTCATGCCGGATTCCTCCTCCGGGCATTTTGACCTTTGACATCTGCATTTTGACCTTTGACTTGCGGCCTCCGAGGCCGCGCTATGGTCTCTGTGGTTATGTCCATATCGGTTCTGGGGTCTGGTCGCTCGCTTGATTGGCCCTGGTGACCGGCTATAATCTGGGGAGATGGACGCTGGACCCGCCGCGATTCCCGACAACGTGCTCAAGCTCTTCTGGGACGCGGACAAGTTCGGGATTGACGTCCGGCGACACGCCCGCTACATCATCTGCCGCGTACTCGACTTCGGTGACACGGCCGAGGTCCGCTGGCTCTTCGACACCTACGGCGAAGAGGCCATCAAACAGGTAGTCGCCTCGAATCCGCCCCTGCATCCCAAATCCATGAACTACTGGCGCAAACGATTTGGCCTAATGACCGATGACGCCTTGGCCGACCGCGTCGCGGAGAAGCCCGATGTTTGACAACGTACTGCCGCCCGATTCGCTCGGGCTGCTGCGTGACCTGAACGGCGAACTTGAGCGATGCGCCTTCTACCTTGCCGGCGGCACCGGCCTCGCGCTGCAACTCGGGCACAGGGTTTCCGAAGACCTTGACTTCTTCAGCGCGGCGGAGTTCGACCCGGCCCTCCTGGCCCGGCACCTGGAGGACAGGCCCGGCTACTCTGAAACGCTCGTCAGCAAGGGCACGCTCTACTGCCGGATAGCCGGGGTCAAGCTCTCGTTCCTGTACTACCCGGTGCCGCTCAAACAGCCGACCGTTGAGTATCTCTCAGCCAAGGTTGCCGACTGGCGGGACATACTGGCTGAGAAGTTCAAGACCGTGTCACAGCGTGGCCGTCGGCGCGACTTCTACGACATCTATGCCTGCCTCACGATGAAGAAGCTCTCGGTCGCTGAAGCTGTCGCCATCCTCAAGGGCCGGTTCTCGGGGACCGGCATCAACTACCCGCATGTAGCCAAGAGCCTGACCTGGTTTGCCGACGCCGAAGCGGAGCCGGAGCCGCGCCTCCTGATACCGGCCGACTGGTCGGCGGTGAAGTGGTTCTTCGACGCCCGCGCCGCCGAGTTCGCCCGCCACCTTTCCTAGTCGCATCAACGCCGGGACCGCGTTCACCGAAGGCAAGCTCATAGTAGCCGACTCGCATCTGCGACGGAGCTGCCGGGCGGGCGTTCGGCCCTCTCTTTGCCCTTGCCCCGTTGGGGCTTGGTGTTTGGGATTTCCCGCGCCAGCGGGTCAGTGGTGAAAGAGGCGCAGCCCGGTGAATACCATGACCATGCCGTATTCGTCCGCGGCGCGGATGACGCCTTCGTCGCGGCTCGACCCGCCGGTCTGGACCACGTAGCGCACGCCGGAGCGGGCCGCGCGGTCGATGTTGTCGCGGAACGGGATGAAGGCGTCGGAACTGAGCGCCACGCCGTCAAAGCGGGCAAGCCACTCGTGCTTCTCCTCGCGGGTGAGCGGCACCGGCACGGCGTTGAAATGGAGTCGCCATGACTTGAGTTCGGCCTCGGTCGCGTCTTCCTCAAGGTAAAGGTCAATCGCGTTTGACCGGTCGGTGCGGGTGACGCCCTTCTTGATGTCGAGCGCACGCACCTTCGGGTTAAGCCGCAGCAGCCACTTGTCGGCCTTGGCGCAGGCGATGCGCGTGCAGTGGATGCGCGACTGCTGGCCCGCGCCCATGCCGATGACTTGGCCGTCGTACGCAACGCAGACCGAGTTGGACTGGGTGTATTTCAGGGCGAGCGTGGCCACGAGCATGTCGGTGCGGGCGTCGTCAGGCATCTGCTTCTTGACTGTGACGACCTTATCGAGCAGGGCGGACGTGATGAGCGTATTGTTGCGGGTCTGCTCCAGCGTCACGCCGAAGACCTGGCGCGACTCGGTCTCCGGCGGCTCGTAACCGGGGTCGATTTCGAGCACCGGGTAGGTGCCGTTCTTCTTGGCCTTGAGCAGTTCGAACGCGGCCGGCTCAAACCCGGGCGCGATGCAGCCATCCGAGACTTCGCGGCTGATAACCTTCGCGGTCAGCTCGTCAACCTTGTCGCTCAAGGCAATCCAGTCGCCGAAGGACGAAAGCCGATCCGCGCCGCGCGCCCGCACGTAGGCAATCGCGAGCGGCGAGAGTTCGGTATTGGTTACGAAGTACGATTCAGCGAGGTCGGGGGAAAGCGGCCGGCCGGTGCCCGCGCCGGTCGGGCTGACGTGCTTGAACGAGGCGGCGGACGGAAGGCCGGTCAGCGCCTTCAACTCCTTGACCAGTTGCCACGAGTTGAGCGCATCGAGCAGGTTTATGTACCCGGGCGCGCCGGACAGCACCTTGAACGGCAGCTCGCGGTCCGTGACAAACGCCCGGGCCGGGGATTGATGCGGGTTGACGCCGTAGCGGAGCTTTATCTCATCCATGCCGCTTCAAATTAGCACCGCTGGCCGGAAAGTCAAGCAGAGGCAGAGCCACGAAGGTGCGAAAGCGGGGACGGGAGGAGTGAACCGCCAAGAGCGCCAAGAGTTCTGTCATTCCGAGGGAGTCCGACGAGTCGAGGAATCTCTCAGCCTCCGTCACTGGAAACTGGTAACTGGTACCTGAAAACTCGCAGCTCAAAGTTGCGATGAAAGCTCGCCGGAAAGCTCCTTGGAAAGCTTGTTCAAGAGCTTGTTTGAAAGCTCACTTCGAAGCACCGTTCAAAGCTCGGCGAAAAGCTCGTTCAAGAGCTTCTCGCAAAGCTCGGTTCAAAGCTCAGCCAAAACCTTAGCCTAAACCTTAACCTAAACCTTGTTCAATTGCAGCCTGGGGGGGCGGTCTCCAGTCCGTACCCCATACGGGGAAATTGTGTTCCCGCCCGCATCCGGATACTACATATAGATTGCCGGCAACGCGGGCATATCGTCAATCGCCAAGCCAAACCGCTGACCGCTGTTCGCTTTCCGCCGTCCGCCACTGCTAACTGCTACCTGCTTTCTGCTAACTCCGGCGCCTTGCGCTCCGCGTCTGCTTGACCTGCGACTGCCATAGGGTAAAATCGCGGCGATGCGACGGAAGACTCGCGCCGCCGACCATGTGAAGCCTAGCCCGGCCGATCCGGCTCCGTGGTACACTAAAGACAAACGAATCGTTCTCCTTGGCGCGCGCGGCCTCTGGAACGGCCGGTTCGAAACCGAGGCCGCGGCCCTCCGGGCGTGCCGGGCCGCGCTGGCGCGCGCCGGGCTTGGAGGCCGACATACCACTGAGGCCATCCGGTACCGGATCCGGACCGAGTCGCGCGGGCTGGACAAACCGCCGTCACGGGCGTACTGGACCCGAGCCGAAGACCGCGTCATCGACCGTCTTGCTCATGCCGTGGCCCGACACGAGTACCACGACGCAACCGCCGCGGGCCGCGCGTGCCTTAGAGCTTTGGCCCGGCACAAACGACACTTCCCTAGGTCCCTCATTGCCGTATCGGCCCGCATCGGCGCGCGCGCGCTTGAGTTCGGCCGGGAGCACGCCCGCGTCAACTTCACGCCGGAAGAATGGCGAGTACTCAGGGAGCTTGTCCCCCAAGTGTCGTCGGGCCGGTTCCGCGAAGCGAAGGACGCCTCGCGCATGTTCCTTGCCATAATGGCCCGGCGCCGGCGAACGCACGCCGACGGCAGCATGGTCCCCGTGCGCACGCTCGGCTCCGTTGACCAGAAACTCGCGCGGGTGGCAAAAGAAGTAGGTCTGGCCTGGGGCTTCCGCGACTGGTCGCCCGAAGAAGACCGGGTCGTGGACCAATTCATCGACCGGTACTCGAAAGGGGAATTCCGCAGCCTCCGCAGCACCGCGAGGGCGTGCCGCACCGAACTCCGGCGGCTCGACGCCGACCGACGGAAGCACCCGGAACGCGGACGGCCGTATGGCCGCTCCTTCCTTGCCGTCCATCTGCACCTCAGCCAGCGGGCCGTCAGCCGCGGCGTAGCGAGGCCCCTGTTCCGTCGCTGGCGCGGTCCGGAAGGGCGCATTGCCGCCCGGTACGCCGGACTGTTTGCGGCGGACGGCGGCAGGCACACGACGTGGGACTTCGCAACCGTGCTCCAGCGCGCTCTGCGCCGCCGTGGCTACCAGCGTACGCTCACTGCCTGCAAGGCCGAAATCAGGCGCGCCCGGCTCCGGATGAACGGGCTCCTCTAACGCCCGCCGCGAACCGCCGGCAGCCGTGCTTTCGTCCGCACTTGGCTCGCTGTAGTGGGAACATAGGAGTGTGTCGGAGTACCGGCTATTCTGCACACGCAACCACCACCCGTTGACATCGGCCTCGCGCAGTACCGCAATGGGTTGTAGCATCGTAGCTCTGTCAATGGGTTCTCCGACAGACTCCTACTGATAGTCTCCTAAATAGCTTGACCAGATGTCAAAAAGAGAGAGGGGTCTGATCGAAGAACGATTGGATCAGTGCCGGGCACCGACGTAGGTTCTTGGTCTCTCGGCGGATCTTGTTGACCAGTTGGTTCAGGTCAAGTGGGCAATAGCCCTTCAGCGCATGGCACTTGAGGTGTAGCCAGACGCCTTCGTCGGGATTAAGTTCCGGAGCGTAGGGCGGAAG
>JAPLUO010000419.1 GCA_026397595.1 Caldifarciminota bacterium | reverse complement strand
AAAGCGTAAGAAGGCGTTGGATAGTCTGAGTGCGAGCCGGAAGGCGAAGACGGCAAAGCGCATTGAGGAGCTGGACAAGGCGATGATGGGACCGGAGAAGCTCGTCGAGTATTTCTCTGACTGCCTCAACTGCCATAACTGCATGAAGGTCTGCCCCGTCTGCTACTGCCGCGAGTGCTTCTTTGACTCCGACACGTTCCAACGCGACATTGGCGAACACGTCCGCGTCTCCCTGCGCAAGGGCGCGACCCGGATGCCGTCCGAGACCCTGCTGTTCCACCTGACCCGCATGAACCACATGATGGCTTCGTGCGTGCAGTGCGGCATCTGCGAGGATTCGTGCCCGGTTACTATCGGTCTTGCCACCTTGTTCAAGAAGGTCTCGCAGAACGCGCAGAAGGAGTTCGACTACGTATCCGGGCGCAATCTCGACGAGCCGCTGCCGCTCACGACCTTCCGAGAATCTGAATTCCTGAAGGTCGGCGAGGAGTAGGGTTGGCTGACGCTCCGGAGCTTCTGGTCAACGACCTCGACACCGAGTTCAAGACCCGGTTGGCCGAGAAGTACGGCGACACCGGGTTCATGCACTGCCTCTCCTGCGGTTCGTGCTCGGCGTCCTGCCCGGTGCGAAAGCTCGAGGAGAAGTACAACCCGAGACGCATTATCAGAATGGCGATACTCGGCATGAAGGACGAAGTCTACAAGTCCGAGTTCGTCTGGATGTGCTCGTATCACACGACCTGCCTGAGCCGCTGCCCCCAGAAAGTGAATATCGGCGAGGTGGCCGATGCTGTCTCGCGTATGGCGGAAGAAGAGCGCAAGCGGCCGGCTTCCCACAATGGCAATGTGACGCAGGCGGAGCGGGACCGGGGCTTCAAGCAGCAGGTGATGAAGGCGGCCGGGAGCGTTTCGGCATGCTTCACCTGCGGCTCCTGCACGGCGGTCTGCCCCGAGGCGCTGTTCGATTCTTCCAAGGACGCCCGCCGCTTCATCCGCAAGGTTAACCTCGGGCTGCGGGATGAAGCGCTGGCCGACGAGTTCAAGGACATCTGCGCTACTCATTTCCGCTGTCTCTCCCGCTGCCCACAGGGAGTGCAGATTAGCAGGATAATGAACGCCATCAAACAGTGCGCACTTGAGGATGGTCACAGCTACCCGGCAGCGTTGGTCGCACTTGAGAAAGCAGACCGGTCGAAGTCAGATGCTAGAAGCTAGAGCACTGAAGCTAGAACAGCGGACTCAAGACCGGGCGAAGTCAGATGCTGGAAGCTAGATGTAAGAAGTCAGAAGTGCGGACGTCGGAAGAAGCACTGGGAGCGGTCGAAGTCAGAAGCCAGAGGCTAGAAGTCAGAGTGCAGAAATACGGACACTGGGAACTGTAGACTGATGATTGGGCTTGAGTTTCTGCACTACGGGTTCATGCAGCGGGCGCTCCTGAGTTCCGTAATCGTGGGCACGACGTGCTCCTTCATCGGCGTCTTTGTCGTACTGCGGGGGATGGCATTCGCCGGGTCCGGGCTGGCGCACGCAGCGTTCGGCGGCGTGGCGCTGGGATTCCTGCTTGCCATCAACCCGCTGTTCGCGGCGGTGCTCTTTTGTCTTGGCACAGCCGGGCTGATTCAGGTCGCGAGCCGCAAGGCGCAGCTCCGAATGGACGCGGCCATCGGCGTGTTCTTTGCCTTCGCCATGGCGCTCGGAGTGCTGTTCATCGGCCTGATGAGACGGTACGATGCCCGGGTGTACGGGTACCTGTTTGGCAACGTGCTCGGGGTGACCGCGGGGAACTTGGTACTGATGGCGGCACTGGGGCTGGTTGTGGTCGGGGTCATCGGGCTGCTCTACCGGCAGTTCAAGTTCCTGACCTTTGACGAGGAGATGGCAGAAGCGAGCGGGCTGCCCACCGGCGCGCTTGCCGCACTGCTCCTTGTGCTGCTGGCTTTGACTGTAGTCGTGTCGCTCAAGGCCGTCGGCATCATCCTGGTCGAGGCCCTGCTCGTAACGCCGGCCGCGACCGCGTACCAGCTCACGAACCGCTACGGCATGATGTTCGTCCTCTCGTGGGTCGCCGGCGTCGTGTCCTGTGTCATCGGGCTCGTTGTTTCCTACGCGCTCGGCATCCCTTCGGGCGCGGCGATCGTGATTGTGGCGACCGTGCTATTTGCGCTTGCCATGCTCTTCTCGCCGAAACGAAGGAAGTGCAAGGTCTGCGGGCATGAGGGTGTTGACACGGGCTGACGCGTCCATAGAATCATCGCGTGCATAGCGCAAAGCTGCGAGCCGCTGTAGTCCTGTATGCCTTGGTTTTTGTCTGCGGGGCCGCGTTTGCCCTAACCTGGACTGAGTCGTCATGGCAGGATTTCAGCGACGGTAAGTTCGAGAGCAACCTTTACGTGTCGTACCGCGACGGCGGTACCGTCGAGTTCGTCGCTCGTTTCGACCTGAACAACGACGGCTGGATGGATCTGGTCTGTTCCGAGGGCTACGGGTCGAGCATCCGCGTCTACTTCGGCGACTCGTCCGGGTTCTCCCCGAGCCGGTCGCGGGTCTACGCCGTGCCCGGTGGTGGCGGATGCGACATCGCCGACCTGAACTACGACGGGTATGCCGATCTGGTGCACTCGGGCTGGCGCGCGCGGAACACGGGAACAATCTACTGGGGGACGGACTCGGGCCCTGACCCGCAGGATACGACTGAACTGCCGGCAAGGACATCGGAAGCCACGACGACGGCAGACATCGACGCGGATGGCTATCTCGACATCGTCTTCTCTTCGGAGGACGGCATCAGCTACATCTACTGGGGCAGCGCCGCCGGCTACTCACCTTCGAACGTCATGCTCTTGAACACCACCACCGACAACGGCCACAACTGGGTGACGGCTGATATGAACAAGGACGGGTATCTCGACCTGCTCACGTGCTGCTGCAATTCATACACACGCCAGCCCATCTTCTACTTCGGACCCAACCGCACCTACCGCACGGAGTGGCTGGATTTCTCGGCCGGCGGCGGCTTCAACGCCCAGGGGATCACTGTCGCGGACTTCGACCGCAACGGCTGGTTGGACATCGTGTACACGGGGCACAACAACATCACCCAGGCATGGGTCTACTGGGGTTCAGACTCGGGATTCACATTTCAGGACCGTACGGTTATCAATACGGACCGATGTTTTGGTGGCAGTGCTGCCTACGACTTCAACAATGACGGCCTGCTCGACCTGCTCTTTTTTCGTGGTTCCTACTACTCACCATCGCAGTTCAAGCCCATCATCTACTATAACACCGGTTCCTTCCCGTACTTCAGCGACGCGCAGTCATCCACCATCGGCACGCTGACCATGAACTCGACCGGGGGCCGCGTTGCGGACTTCAACAACGACGGCAATGTTGACATCTATCTCGACGACTTCAGAAACAGCGATGCAAAGGTGCTTTGGGGACCAGACTGGAACACAGTCACTCAGCTTCCCTGCGCCTCAGGGCACCACGGCATGGCTCGGCAGATAGGGAACATCTACGACCGTTCGTATCAAGAGGACTACGTCTCCTCGGTCTTCGACGCAACCGGCACCACCAGTTGGCAGACTGTCACGTGGGATGACTCGATACCCGTAGGCTCCGCCGTCGCGCTTGCGGTGCGAACCGGCACGACTGCAGCGCCCGACTCAACGTGGAGCGAGTGGTATGCGGTCGCGAACGGTGATACCGTACCCGACTCACTCGACTCGCGGTGCATACAATACCGTGCGACGTTCCGCTACCAAACTCCGGCGCTGCTGCCGATGCTCTACGAGGTGCGCATTGACTACGGGCCGGGCCTGATATCCGACGTCGGCCCGACGGCAATCCTGGCCCCGACCGATACCGTGGACTCAGGCCTGCAGGTCATGCCGGCAGTGGTCGTTCGCAACTTCGGGACGAACAGCGCGACGTTTCCGGCGACTCTTCTGATAGGCAGCGGCTACAGCCAGACCCTGTCCGATACCCTTGCCGCGGGTGCAACCGATACGGTTCAATTCCCGGCTTGGACCGCTGGACCGGTCGGGACTCTGCGGGTCGTCTGCTTCACCGGCCTGAGCGGCGACGAGAACCCGGCCAATGATACCATAACGGACTCGGTGCACGTGCGGCGGGTGCTGAATCTCGACGTTGGCCCAATCGAGATACTGTCGCCTCCCGGGACTTCGGAGTCCGGCGGCGTGTATGTGCCAAGTGCGATTGTCCGCAACTTCGGTCTGACCTCGGCGATGTTTCCGGTGACCATGGTTGTCGGTGCGGGCTATGTCCAGACGGCACAGGAAACACTGGCGCCGGGACTGGCTGACACGGTCGTGTTTCCACCGTGGACTGCCGAACCGATCGGGTCTATCGCGGTTACGTGCTTCACGGCGCTGGTCGGGGACGAGAACCCGGCCAATGACACTATCAGGGATTCAGTGCGAGTGGTCGGCCCGCCCGAGCACGACGTCGGCGCCACCGCGATTCTCTCGCCGACCGGCACCGTGCACACCGGCGACACCGTGATACCGATGGCGCG
>JAPLUO010000402.1 GCA_026397595.1 Caldifarciminota bacterium | reverse complement strand
TAATTCCGGGGACATAATGAACAATTCTACTCCCGTCAAGGCTGGGCTGAGTCCGCTGACCAGCGGCAGTCAGGGTATCCCGAATGCGGGTCGTGTCAAGCCGAGAGTCGCAGACGCCAAACGACTCGGCGGCGGGATGGGCGTCGGAACCGGGCAAAGGTACTGCCAAAGAACGGAGGAAAGAGCTTGGGAGAGGCATTGCCAAAGAACTTGCCAAAGGCCTTGGGAGAGGCTTTGCCAGAGACCTTGCCGAAGAGCTTGCCAATGAGCTTGGAAGAGACCTTGCCGGAGTCTCTGCCACGGAGCGGAGGAGAGACATTACCAGAGACCTCGGCAGGGGCCTCACGAGAGACCTTGCCGGAGAGCGGGGCAAAGACCTTGCCAGAGGCTTGACCAATGAGTTTGGCGGAGGCTTTGATGGAGAGCCTGCCCAAGGCCTTGACAGAGGCTTTGCCAATGAGCCTGCCAAAGGCCTGGGGAGAGCCTCCCCCCAACGGGGGTGTCATTTCCAGCCAGTGGAGACTAGCGAATTCAGAATTCGGAGCTTACACAAACAGACGAGAGAATACGCTTGATAAGAATCCTTATCATGCGTATGCTGGTAGCCGCATATGAAGAGCCTCAAAGACCGGTTTGACGGCGAGAAGGAGTTGGGCAAACGGCTGCGCGAGTGCAGGCTTAGGGTAGGTCTGACCCAGCAGAAGCTGGCGACTGCGATGGGCCGCCAGGGTAAGGGCAGTCATTACGTCGCGGGCAGGCTTGAGCGGGGCGAGGTCCCGAACCCCGGTGTGGGCCTGCTGGCCGACTATCTGCGCGCCTGCCGGGCAAGCTTCGCTGACATCCAGGACGTGCTCGACCGCTACACGGCGAAGCAGACGGCGGTTGAGGTCGAGACGAGCAAGGCTCTGGCCAAGGTGCGGGAGTTCTTGCCGGCGAAGATAGACCGGCCCGTGGAGCGATTTGACCGCGGAGTCAGGCGCGGCGAACAGGAGAGTAGTCAGCACACAGTACACAGCATTCAGGATCGCGGAATTGGCTCATGGCTTGCGGGGTCGGCGGCGGGCGGGTTTGTCCGAGGCCACGAATTCGTTGCGCGGGATGCGGCGATGAGCCGCACGGGCCGGCACTGTGGCCGCTGAGCGGGAGGGCGCTTGCCGCGACTTGAGGTTCAGCAAGACCCGCGCGTCAAGCGCCAGGGCTACTTTGACCATCGTCTCGGCAGTCAGGTTGTAGTCGGTTCTGAGGATTCGCGTGACATACGCCCGCGACGTGCCAAGGCGTTCCGCGAGTTGCCCGCGACTAACCCCCTGCTCTTCCAGCAGACGGCAGAGTTCCTCGGCAAAGGCGAGTTTCACCTCTTCGAGGAGGAATTCGGGCGTGTTCTCGATGCTTCGAACCTTCTCCCGGTACTTCTCGATTGCGCTCATACTCATATTCGCTCCTCAGCGCAGCGCTGCCGCAGGGCCTTGACCCGGGCGACGTGCGACCGCAGTTCCCGGTTTCCGGGTTTGCGGTCCGCGTGCGTACAGACCCAATCCGGTCCGTGTTGAAAGCAGAACATCCTTATCGGTGGATGCCAGAGCTTCAGTTCGTAGACCCCGGTATCCAGCCTCCTGAACTTCTCCCGGTTCGCAATGAACCCGTCGTTTGCCAGTCTCTGAACAAGGTTCTCCATCTTGTCGAACTGCGGCCGAGGCAGGTCGTTGAGGAAGTCAACAATCCCGGAACTACCGTCTACGACCAGCGCCAGCACCGCGCACCGACGTCCTCGCCGCAGTTCCTCAAAGGTCAGCACTATGGTAACCTATAAGTAACCACAGTCAAGCTCGGTTTTGGCGTGACGCGGCGCGATGCCGTTGAACACGCTGTAGTTCTATCCAAATCAAACGGCGTGTCAAGCGGAGGCGGGCGCGGCGAACAGGGGAGTAGTCAGTACACAGTAGTCAGGGGCGCGGAGCGAACGCCCGAGTTGGCAGGGAGTAGGTAGGAGGTAGGGGTTGGCTGACATGACGGGCACCCCACGAAGTTGAAATGCAGAGGTTGGGATGAGTAGCTCAGTCGAAGGCAGGGTTTCCAGTAGGAATTCCAGAGGGATTTCCACAAGGGATTTCACTCGGGATTTCAGTTGGGATTCCATTTGGGGTTCAAGTTGGGACTTCATTTGGAACTGAAGTTGGGATTCCACTTGGGACCGAAAAGGGCATTTCACTTGGGAGTTCACTTGGGACTTCATTTGGGATTCCACTTGGGGCTCAATTTGGGATTCCATTTGGGATTGCACTTGGGGTTCCATTTGGGATTCGATTCGGGATTTCATTTGGGCCCAAAGGGCCATCCCCTATACCGTGGGGGTGGAAGGGCACCGCGCGATTGTAGATTTCAGATTGCAGATTGTAGATTGGGCGGAGCGGGCGCGGCTGCGCTACGAGTTGCGGGTTGCGCGCTACGAGTTGCGAGTTACGGGGACGACCATGGGAGAGTAGGCGGCATACAGTCGTCAGTGTTCAGGGGTGAGGTCGCGAGTTACTCGCCCGTCGCCACGAGGATGCTCGCGATGCTGCGCTTGAGCGGCGGCAGGTCTTCCCGAACCGTCTTCCAGACAATAGCCGCGTCCACGCCGAAGTAGTCGTGCACGAGTACGTCTCTCATGCCGGCCATGTCCTTCCACGGTACGTCCGGGTACTTGCGCCGCACGGCGGAGGGAATCTGTTTGACTGCCTCGCCGATGTTCTCAAGCGCCTTGGCCACGGCGAAGAGCGTCTTCCGGTCGCCGGTGAGCCGCTCGAGATTCACGTCCGCCATGAATCTCTCGATGTCCGCGGTTGCGTCGATGATGTCCTGAAGCGACTGACGGTAGTGCGACGGTAGTGCCGACTCTTCACGCGTAGACGACTTCGTCGAGAATGATCCGGCGGTATGCGGGCTTGAGGGCGCTGGCCGGCACGAGGTCTACCTTCTCGCCGGTCAGTTCGCTCAAGTGTCGCTTGAGGGCCACGATGGCGAGGAGGGATGGGGTCTCCGAGTACTCCACGAGGATGTCGAGGTCGCTGCGCCCGCGCTGTTCTCCGCGAATGACCGAGCCGAAGATCCCGATGCGTTTGACCTTGAACCGCCGGCGCAGTTCGGGCAAGTGGGGCCGTAGCGTACGCTCAATCTCTTTGCGGGTCTTCATTGTGACGTCCTCACTGACAGAATATCGGCAGCAGGAGTGATGTCAAGCAGACGAAGCGCGGCCGAGAGGGGAGTAGTCAGCATTCAGTAGTCAGTACACAGGGGCGGACGCGGCGCGATGACACTGTCCATCGTGTAGTTCTACCCGAATCCATCTGCGTGTCAAGCGGTGTTCTACGACCGGGAAACCGGAATTGAACCGCCAAGAGGCGAAGGGAAAGGGGAAATGGCAAATGGAAGAGAAGGAGGATGAACCGCCAAGACGCCAAGAGCGCCAAGGGGACAAGGAGCATTTGCGTCCGGACGCTTCTTTGTGTCTTGGTGACTTGGTGGTGAATCCCGGCTTCCGTCGAGCAGTCGCGACTACGCTACCGATTTCCGGTTCGGGTCAGGATTCCACAGGCGATTCTGCCGGCAGTTCGATGGAGGATTCGTCAGGCAGTCGGTCGAATAGCGGAGCAGATTGCCGAGTGAATTGCCCTCCAAATTGCTCTCCCAATGGCTTTCCGGGCTGTCCGCGCAATCGTCTGTTAGATGGTTCTCTACGCGGTGGTCAAGACTGTCCGCGTGATTCTACGGGAGATTGTCTTGCTGATGGTCATCTTCACAGTCGTCTGTACGGTGATCATGGTTGTACGCAGGACAATGTCGGAAATGGTCTTCAGAATCGTGCTCCGGAGGATTTTGCCGACAATTTCCAATATAGCCTGGGGGATGAGGTAGGGGAGATGCAGGAGCGATGAGTAATGAGCGATGAGTGATGAACTTAGGCGACTTCGGGGGCCGATTTGCTGAGGACATATAGGAAACTGGGGCGGGCGCGGATTGCCCGAGGTACCAGTTTCCAGTTGCCAGCGTCCAGTGCTCGGGGCCGAGAGATTTCTCGACTTCGCTCGAAATGACAGAGGAAGAACGAGGACGGTTCACGGTTTGCCGCCAGTTGCCAGTTACGAGTTGCGAGCGTCCGGACCTTTGGTGTCCTAGTGCCCTAACGGTGAACTCTGGTTCGGTCTTGGCGGCCTTGGCGAGCTTGGCGGTTATCTGAGTTCCGATTGACGATTGTCGAGTGCTAACTTGGGGCGAGACCCCTCCTCGGCGTCGGGGTGACACTTCATGTCATCTGCGTAATCTGCGGAGTCTGTGGATTGCCTCCGTCCAGCCGGCCGAGACCTCACCTCAGCGTCGGGGTGACACTTCATGTCATCTGTGGTATGGGGCCGGTCGGGAAAGCAGGCGCCCACCGACAGGTTGTGCCGGCGGGCGACGCTGCCTAGAGCTATTCTTCGACTTTGATGGCGCTAGACGGACAGTCCTCGGCTGCCTGCTGGACGCACTCTTCGCCCCCGTCGGGGACGATGTCGAACTTGGCCTTGGCCGTGTCACCGTCCATCTCGAAGATGTCCGGGCAACTGCTGACACACAGCTCGCAGCCGGTGCAGAGTTCTTTGTCGACTGATGCTTTCATTTGGACCTCCATTCAAGGCCGGCTGGGGCAGCCCCGCCGGCACAGTTTATTCTCTTCAGGCCTGAACTGTAATATCCCTAAATCGGTTTGTCAAGACCGGTTTTCGGCCCAGGAACGGGGATAGAATCAACCACAGAGGTCACAGGGCACGTAGGACGTGCAAGTCAAAGTGCAAAATGCAAATATCAAAATGCAAAATGCGCGGAGGCGGAATCTGCCACGAAGACACGAAATACACGAAACAGGAGCAAAGAAGAAAACATCTTCGCGAAAACGATGATGTTGTGACCTTGTAGTACAGAGGACGCAGAGCCGGGCGAGGGCTTGAATCCGGGCTGGACTCTCATGTCTCTGTGCGCTCTGTGGTTAACTTCGGTTCTGAGGCTCAGCGTTTTCGGGCCGGGTGAGGAAGGCGTGGACAAAGCCCTCGATGTGCCCGTCCATCACGCCGACGAGGTCGTGGCTCGTGTACTCGGTCCGGTGGTCTTTGACCTGCTGGTACGGGAAGAAGACGTAGGAGCGGATCTGGTGGCCCCAGGCGATTTCGGTCTTGGACGCATCGAGCTTCTCGCGCTTCTCGTCCTGCTCGCGTTTGTGGAGGTCGAAGAGCCGGGAGCGGAGAATCTTCAGGGCGTTGGTCTTGTTCTGGAACTGGGAGCGTTCGTTCTGGCAGACGACCACGATGTTGGTCGGGATGTGGGTGATGCGTACGGCCGAGCTGACCTTGTTGACGTTCTGGCCGCCGTGGCCGCCGGCGCGGAACGTGTCGAACTTGAGGTCGCTGGGGTTGATTTCGACTTCGATGTCTTCGACCTCGGGATAGACCGACACCGCGGCGAAGCTGGT
>JAPLUO010000202.1 GCA_026397595.1 Caldifarciminota bacterium | reverse complement strand
GCTGATATGGAACCCGTCTACCGCTTCAAACATCATGCGGACGACTTCCGCGATACTCTTGCCCTTGCAGAGCGGTTCGTGCTGCTGATTGAACCAGGCGTTCTCGGCGAACCGGCAGGCGTCGAACAGGAACGGCACATCATGGGCGCGACACAGTTCGGCAGTCTTGCGGATGCTCGCAAGCGACGCCGGCTGGCCGCCGCCGGTGTTGTTGGTAATCGTCATGTAGACGAGCGGTATGCGCTCTTTCGTCTTCGGGTCGTCGAGTAGGGCGCGGAGCTGGTCCAAGTCCATGTTGCCTTTGAACTGCGCCGATTCATCCTTGACCCGGAGTTCAGGGGAGAAGAGGTTGCGGGCTTCGAAACCGTTTACCTCGATGTTCGCCTGCGTGGTGTCGAAATGGCCGTTCGAGGGAATGACGTAGTACGGCTCTTTCCCGGCGCGCTTGCCCGCCGCGCCGAGGATTTGGGCCATGCTGGTGAAGAGACCGGATTCGGCCGCGCGTCCCTGGTGGAAGATGAAGACGTTCTCCTGGTCGCGGTCGCGGTTCTCCCACTGGGGTCCAAACGTCTCGACTATCTGCTGCTTGAACTCGAAGTAGCCCTCATTGGAGCCGTAGGACTCGTCGCCGAGCAGGAGCTGGGACCACTGCTTCATTGTCATCGTTGTGGTGCCCGAATCGGTCAGCAGGTCGCAGCCCGGAATCATCGCGGCCGGGAACTTGAAGACGTTCAGCCCGCCTTCCTCTAATAGACGTCTCCGCAACTCGCGGTCGTCGATTGAGCAGGGGCGGAATGATACCGCAGCGTTACGATAGGGCCGGGGTTGGCTTTTGGCTTTGGCGAACTCTGCTGTCCAATTGTCGAGGGAAAATGGCATGGGCGGATTATACAACCACGCGACTCCGAGTCAAACCAGAGTGACCCGAATCCTCAGATGGAGAGCCACAAAAGCACAAAAGGTACGAAACGGAACGAGAGACTATCCGCAGATTACGCAGATGACGCAGATGGCCCGGGCAGACGGAGAGAAGACTACGGATGGACGCTGATGGCTCGGAGCCGGATGGAGAGACTATCCACAGATTTCGCAGATTACGCAGATTCTTCGGCTGACTGCTAACAGCTACCTGCTAATCCTTCACCGCTGCAGCACGAGGCGCGCGGTGGCGTGCTGGCCGCCGGCGTCGAGGCGCGCGAAGTAAGCTCCTGGCGGCAAGTCTGAAGTGGAAAGTGGAAATGGCGAAGTCGAGACCTCACGCGTCAGCACCATGCGACCCTGCGCGTCGTAGACGGACAGCGACGAACGAGGAACGATGTACGATGTACGAACTGTCGTCGCTCCGCGACAAGGATTCGGCTCGCAGGAGAGCGAGAGGGCGGAGGCGCGGGGCGGGCTCGTCTTCGGCTCCGCAACCGCAACGTTGCCCGATGAGTTGGTCTTAACGAGATAGAAGTCTCCTTCACCTGCGCCGGACGAGCTTGTGTAGCCGGCCATGACGAAGCCGCCATCCGCCGTTTGCTGGACCGAATAGCCTCGATCGTCGCCCGCTCCACCGAATGTCCGGGTCCAGAGTGTGTCACCCGCAGAGTCAGTCTTGATAAGCCAGGCGTCGTAGCTCCCTGCCCCGAACGACGAGGTCTGACCGCAGAGGATGAAACCATGGTCGGCAGTCTGCGCGACCGAGTGGCCGAGGTCACTGCTGTCGCCGCCAAAGGTGCGGGTCCAGAGTGTGTCGCCGTTCGCGTCAGTCCGGATAAGCCAGATGTCGGCATCGCCCGCGCCGAACGAGTAAGTGGTACCGCAGATGAGGTAGCCCGAGTCAGCAGTCTGCAGGATAGAGTGGCCGTGCTCGTGTTCCGCGCCGCCGTAAGTCCGAGTCCACTGCGTGTCGCCCGCGGCATTGGTCTTGACTAGGTAGATGTCGGACTGGCCCGCACCGTACGAGTAGGTCGTGCCGCAGATGATGAAGCCCGAGTCTGCGGTCTGCCGCGCTGAGAAGGCGTAGTCCTCGCCTGCGCCGCCGTAGGTGCGCGTCCATAATGTGTCGCCAAGAGAGTCGGTCCGGAGGACGTAAGCGTTGGGCACGCCGGAGCCGAACGAGTAGGTCGCGCCCGCGACGATGAAGCCGCCGTCTGAGTTCCTGGCGATCGAGTACGCCATGTCGTCATTGCTGCCGCCGTATACCTGTATCCAAAGTTGTTCGCCGTCAGCGGTGTTGCCGTGCAGGGCGACGTCGGCACGCCCGAGCATCATCAGGTAACCGGCAGCGAGGCAATCGCCGTGCGCGGTCATCGCGACTCCGTAGCCATAGTCGTCTTGCGCCCCGCCGAATGTCTGGGTCCAGCGTTCTTCGCCACTTGGGTCGGTCGCTATCACGAAGACGTCGGCCCCGCCCGAACCAGTGGAATAGGTATACCCAACGACATAATATCCGCCGTCAGTGGTCTGCACGACCGCCTGGGCGCCGTCATTGTCCGTCCCGCCGTAGGTGCGCTCGAAGGTGATTTGGGCTTTCAGCGGGAGAGGCAGCAATAGCGCTGCCAGGGCCGTGAGTACGGTCAGTTGGGCTTTCATGGTGGTGATTCCTTTCGTCTAGCGCTGCAGAACGATGCGCGCGGTGGCGTGCTGGCTGCCGGCGTCGAGACGCACGAAGTAAGCGCCGGAGGGCAAGGCCCGCAAGTCAAGCGGGAATGACGAAGTTCGAATTCCGAATACCGAATGAACCAGACACCCTTGGGAATCGTAGATGCGCAGAGTCAGAGGTCTGGAGCTTGAGGCTTGTGGCGTGAGGCTGATCCTTGTCGCTCCGCGACAAGGATTCGGCTCGCAGGAGAGCGACAGGGCCGGGGCGCGGGTCGGGTTTGTCTTCGGTTCCGCAACCGCGACATTGCCCAACGAGTCGGTCTTGATTAGATAGACGTCGGACCCGCCTGCACCGAAGGAGTAGGTCAGACCCGTGACGATGTAGCCGCCATCGGCGGTCTGCTGAGCTGACCAGCCTTCCTCGCCACGGGTGCCGCCGAATGTCCTCGTCCACAGCGTGCCGCCATTGGCGTCGGTCTTGATGAGATAGACGTCGTTGTGGCCTGCGCCGAACGACTCGGTGTAGCCAGCGACGATGTAGCCGCCGTCCGCGGTCTGCTGGACGGAGTTGCCCCAGTCGTTGAGCGGGCCCCCGTAGCACCTGGTCCACAGCGTGTCGCCGCTGGCGTTGACCTTGACGACGTAGACATCGAATCCGCTGCTCAAGGATCTGGTGCAGCCAGCAATGATATAGCCGCTGTCAATGGTCTGCTGGATGGAGTGGCCCCGATCGTCGTATGGGCCACCATAGGCCCTGGTCCACAGCGTGTCGCCGTTGGCATCGGTCTTTATGATGTAGACGTCATAGTCACCTGCGCCGAAGGAGAGTGTGTAGCCCGCAATGATGTAGCCTCCGTCGGCAGTCTGCTCGACTGAACTACCCCAGTCGTAAGTTCGGCCACCGTATGTCCTCGTCCAGAGTGTGTCACCCTGCGCGTCGGTTTTCATCAGGTAGACGTCGTATTCCGAGTGGGACGACAAAGTGTGTCCTGCAATGATGTAGCCACCGTCGGAAGTCTGTTGAACCGCGCGGCCGGCATCATCGTTTGAATTGCTGAAAGAACGCGACCATAGCGTGTCCCCATTCGGATCGGTCTTGAGTACGTAACCGTCGTAGAAGCTCGAACATCCGACAACTATGAAGCCCCCATCAGACGTCCGCTCTATGGCGTACGCCTCGTCGCCCATCGTACCCCCATAAGTCTTGGTCCACAGCGTGTTGCCGTTTGCATCGGTCCTAACAAGAAAAACGTCAGCAAACCCCGCGCCGTATGAATAAGTCAGCCCTGCGACGATGTAGCCACCGTCGGTCGTCTGCTGAACCGAGTAGCCGAAGTCGTTGTCCGTGCCGCCGTAGGTGCGCTGGAAGGTGATTTGGGCTGTCAGGGTTGAGGGCAAGAGGATTGCGGCCAATGCGGCCATGGCCAGAGCGGAAACGAGTCGGGTACGATACATGATTGCCTCCTGTGGTCATTCTATGAACGTCCACGCGGAGATGGTAGCAGTCGAGCGTTTGAAGTCAAGCGGACGAAGTCAGATGCTAGAAGCTAGATGTGAGAAGTCAGA
Organism: Caldifarciminota bacterium; assembly: GCA_026397595.1. GTDB lineage: Bacteria > Hydrothermota > Tepidihabitantia > Tepidihabitantales > Tepidihabitantaceae > UBA2258. Next base: position 7,765 of record JAPLUO010000202.1, on the reverse strand, counting down.
AGTGGCGGACGGGAAGGAGCACGCTGAGTTCCTACCATCTGCGGAATCTGCGTCATCTGCGGATGCTCTGAGAGATTCCTCGGCTCCGCTCGGAATGACATCCCTCGCGACGTTCCACTCCCTACTTCGCCATTTCCTCTTTCTCCTTCGCATCTTGGCGGTTCAGTTCCGTCCTCGCGGGGGGTGGGCTTGGACGGCTTAGGGCAAACGGCGTACGGTTCACGGCCGGCGGCCGACGGATGAACAAACAGCAGGCAGTGGTCAGCATCTGGGGTCGCGTAGGATTCGACAGCGCTTTGCGGGTCAAGGCTGAAGACGAGGCGGCGGCTTGGGACACGATCCGAAATCCCCCGGGCGGATTTCGGTCATGTCCCCGGCTTGGGACGTCAGCGGGACCGTTTGGGCGCGAGGAAGAGGACCGCGACGACTGGGCGGATGAAGGAGCCGCCGTTGTCGTTTATGAGCCTGCGGATGGCGCGGAAGAGCGAGTTACGAATCGCGGGGGCCAGGATGGCATGGTCGGACATCGTTTTCAGCAGGCCGATGTAGTCGTCCGCACCGTATTCGCTCTCCCATGGGTAGCGGCAGATTGTGACCGGGCCGAACGGGCCGGAGTTGACAATCTTCTTGCGCTGGCGCTCGATGCGCAGTTCGGGCGGCAGTGAAAGACGCATGTGCGGGGCGATTCGATGGTAGATGGCCCGAAGGTCGTTGAAGAACTTGTCGTCGGGAATATCCACGAAGTTCCAGAGCAGGGCAAGCGAGCCGGTCGGCTTGAGCGCCTTGGCGCAGCACGGGTACGCGACCTTGTACGGAATCCAGTGGAATGCAGTGGCAGCCAGAACCACGCCAAAGCTCTCAGGTTCGACTTCCCAGTCCTCAAAGGCCGTGTTGCGGATTTCCACTTTCGGGAACTCGCGGCAGTTCCTGCGGCACACGCGCGCCATGCTTGCGCCGAGTTCAATCCCGAGGATGGAGAAGCCGCGACGGGCAAGGGGAAGGGTTGCCTGTCCGGTGCCGGGGCCGATTTCGAGAATCCGGCCGCCTTCGGGGATACGTGACAGCCGCACCACGTCGTCGAACAGAGGTTCGGGATAGCCGGGCCGGGTTCGGTCGTACAGACGCGCGACCACGTCGAACGAGCGTTTGCGGAGGACGGTGCGGGCGGCGCTCTTCTTTGGCACGTGTGCGGCGTACATCATTACTCGGAATCCTACGAGTGTAAGACAGGAAGGTCAAGTCGGTCGGTTGCACGCCGTTATTGACCTGTGTGGTATGAGTCATTAGCATATTTAGTCCCCAAACAGGTAAAAGGAGTGTCCATGAGACAGATGTTAGTGTTGCTGGTTCTGGTTGCGGTCCCGCTTATGGCCGGGACGATGACGAGAACAGCGACTTTCGATAGAGGTGACTTGATCATCTCTACGCAGAATGGTTTTGACAATGTCGAGCTCCGGGGCGGGGCGGCTCTGCTCCAGCTCGGTGCGCCGCGCGTCCCGCGCGTGGTTGAGGCCGTGGCCATACCGGCCGGTGCGGTGCCGGTAGGCGTTGAGATTACGGCCCAGGAATGGGTCACGCTGCCCGGGACCTACAACGTCGGGCCGGCCCAGGCCGACCTGCCGTTCCCGCAGCCCGGCAAGACACCGACACCGAAGCTCTATGCGCCCGATGCGACAATCTACTCGTCGAGCGAGGCGTATCCGAAGAGCGTGGCAATACTCGCGGGCTCGGGTACGATGGCCGGATATCGCATCGCGCACGTCGAGCTGCACCCGGTGCGCTACATCCCGACAACCCACGAGCTTCAGCTTGCGACCCGGCTGAGCTATCGGCTGCAGTACACCAGTGGGGTGTCCGCAGCCGTGGCGACCACGGAGCAGAAAGAAGCGTTCGGGGAGATGGTACGGTCACTGGTCAGGAACCCCGAAGACGTGAACCGTTACGCGCCGCGCGTGCGTACCGCAACGTCGTTTTCCCTGCCGGCCGGGCACTACGAGTACGTCGTGGTCACCGAGATTCCGATGGATACCGTGTTCCAGCGCCTCGCCGACTGGAAGACGCTGAAGGGCGTCCCGGGCAAGGTGGTGTTGGTTTCGTGGATAAGCGCGAACTACACCGGCTACGACCTCCAAGAGAAGATTCGCAATTTCATCAAGGACGCCTACGCGACCTGGGGCACGATGTACGTGCTCCTAGGCGGCCAGGGCGACTACAACACGAGCGGCCAGAACATCGTCCCGACCCGGATGCTCGACTATGAGTCGGACCCGGAGCCGTCCGACCTCTACTATGCCGGGCTCGATGGGACGTGGGATCTCAACAACAATCACACCTACGGTGAAGTCGCCGACTCGACCGACATGTATTCGGACGTGTTCGTGGGCCGGGCGCCGACCTACAACGTCGCGACGGCGCAGACCTTCGTGTCCAAGACTCTCAAGTACGAGCAGAACCCGCCTTCCGGGTTCATTCAGAAGATGACTCTGCCGACCGGCATCCTCTGGACCGACTACGAAGAAAGACCGGGGCAAGAGTCCATCGCCCGGATGACGCCCTCGGGCTGGTCGGACCAGAAGCTCTATGAGCGGACCGGCGCGCTGTCCCACCAGGCGGTGATGGACTCGATGAACGCCGGCGTCGGCATGGGCCACTGGATGGGCCACGGCAACGAGAGCGGCATCTACATGGGCGGAGGTAGCGTGCCGTTCTTCGTGTCGAGCGATGCCGATGCGCTGACCAATGGCGACAAGACCGGCATTGCGGTGTCCATCGCCTGCGATTGCGCGGCGTGGGACTGGGTCGCTGGCGGCGACTGTCTTGCCGAGCACATGGTGATGCGCGCCGGCGGCGGCTGCATCGCGACGATCATGAATACCAGGTACGGATACGGCGCCATCGGGTCCGGCGGCGGCTACGTGTTCGGCCCGTCCGAGCGGCTGGACACCACGTTCTATGCCGGGGTCTTCTACTACCACGCGCCCCACATCGGCCAGGCCCTGGGACGCTCAAAGGCGTGCTGGGCTCCGTACGCCGACTCGCTCTACGAGTACGACCAGCAGCGCTACTGTATCTACGACTTGAACCTTATCGGCGACCCGGAAACCCCGCTCTGGACCGCGGAACCGACGGCCCTCAACGTGTCGCACGCCGGGGTCATCAATATCGGCAACAACGTCCCGTACCCGATTACGGTGACGACCGCACTGGATGCGCCGGTGGAGTCGGCCATGGTGTGCCTGAAGAAGGGCGACGAGGTGGACCTCAAGGGCTGGACTAATTCCAGCGGACAAGTAACGCTTTACGTTTCCGCCACGACGCCGGGGCAGATGTTCATGACGGTGAACGCGCACGACCACTACATCCTACAGGACACGGTGGTGGTGATTGCCAGCACGCGTTACGTGTCGTATCTTCGTTCGACCATCCTCGATCCCGGTCCGGGCGGAAACGGTGACTCGATTCTAAACCCGGGCGAGACGGTGAAGATACCGACCTGGGTGAAGAACTGGGGGCAACAGACCGCGAGCTCGGTGACTGCGAAGCTGCGGACCTTTGACCCGAATGCCCAGGTCACCGATTCGGCCAAGGTCTATGGTACGATCAACGCCGGAGACTCAGCCTACACCGGCGCGGATGGGTTCGGGCTGCACGTCAACACCGGACTCGCGAACGGTTATGCGGTCACATGTTCGCTTTTCTGCAAGGACGCGCTCGACTCGACCTGGGTTTCCATCGTGACGTTCCTCGTCGGGACACCAGTGCTGGCCAAGCAGGCCGTGACCGTGGTTGACTCGGCAAACGGCGGCAACAACAACGGCCGGATCGACCCGAACGAGACCGCTGACCTGATGGTCCGTATCGGCAACACCGGCATGGGCCACGGGTACGACTGCCAAGCCGTGCTCAAGTCCGGCGATGTGCGGTTTACAGTCTCCGACCCGACCGCGGACTATGGCGTGATTCGCAAGGGCGACAGCGCAAGCAACGCCGCGGACCTGTTCACCGTCTATGCCGACGGCACGATTCCGCCGGAGACGCCGATATCCTGCACGCTCCACTACTATGCCGACGGCGGCTACGTCAGGTCCGAGCCGTTTACGATAATCGTTGGCGAACTGCGCGAGACCGACCCGATTCCGGACGGGCCGCGCAACCCGCCCCTCTACTACGCCTACGACGACGGCGATGTGATGTACGATTTGCACCCGACCTTCAGTTGGGTTGAAATCAACTCCGTGGGCACGCGGCTTACCTACTCCGACAACGACGCCGTAGACATGGTGGGCTTGCCGACCGAGTTCGGGCCGCTCAGGTTCTACGGCCAGCGGTTCACGCAGGTCTCGATTTCCGCGGATGGCTGGATTTGCCCGGGCAATCACACGACCCCCAATTACGACAACGCCGCGCTCCCAGACCCGACCGACCCGCCGGGCATGATTTGCGCGAACTGGGATGACCTATACCCGGTGTCGGGCGGCAGCGGGGCGGGATACGTCTACTACTACCACGACGCGGACAACCATCGGTTCATCATCGAGTACGACAGCGTTCGCTACTACTCCGGCTCCAACCGCGACAAGTTCGAGGTCGTCATCTCCGACACCACTGTCGCTACCTACTCGGGCGACAACGCCATCCTCGTGCAGTACCTGACCGCGAACGGCTACACCAGTTCCACGCTCGGACTCGAGAACCCGGGCGAGACCGTCGCCATTCAGGCTCTGTACAACGGCACGTACCACAAGGCTTGCGAGCCGATTGCCGCGGGCAGGGCCATCCTGTACACGACCGACCCGCCCTTCCCGAGTGGCGTGGCGGACGAGTACGGCGTGACCGGCGACCTGCGCAAGGTGCGGCTGGCTGCATACCCGAATCCGTTCAAGGGCACCGCCACGATTTCCTGGGGCGTAAGCATCGCGGGCAACGTGTCGCTCAAGCTCTACGACGCTTCGGGCAGAGAGGTCCGCAACTTCGTCAGTCGCAGCATGAACCCGGGCCGGTACACGGTTACCTGGGACGGCCGGGCCGATAACGGCAAGCGGGTCGCAGGGGGCATCTACTTCTGCAAGCTCTCGACCCCGACCGGCACGCAGCAGCAGAAGGTCATAGTAGCCAGATAGATGTAGGAGGGGTTTCCAACCCCGAATACCAGAGGGGCGGGCGCAAGCCCGCCCCTTCACTGGTCAGCGGGGATGACTCAGCGCCGGCGCGCGAGCATCCGGGCGGTCTCCTCGATGCTGGTCGAGCTTCGCGAGCGCGTGCCGCATTCCGGGCAGGCCCATCTGTAGCCCAGCCAGGAGTGAGTCTCGATCACACCCAGGCCGCACTTCGGGCAGCGTGGCGGTTCCTCGACGTAGACCTCGTCGCCGGCCGCGCGCGAGCCCGCGCCTTCGGATAAGTCGCGGTGAGGCCGGTGGACTATCTGCCAGACCACGCCGCCGAACGTCCGCTCCTCGCGCCGTAACCCAACGAAACGCGGCGTCCGCGGGGACGCAGGGTGACCGGCGGGAAGCGGTGTCTGGGGGATAGAGGAAACAGGGCCTCTGCGGTCAGGTTCAGACGAAGGCGGTGATGCCTTGCGCGCCCGGCGGATTGCCCGAACGATGAATGCGATGACGACATACGTAACGATGAGCTGGACGATGACCGGGCCGGTTCTGCTGGCCACGTCAGTCTACCCGGCCTTGCCGGCGGCCTCGAAGTCGGAGCGGAGTATCGAGTACATGACAAGGTCCTCGAACACACCGCGGTTGTACACGTGCTGACGCAGGAGACCTTCTCGCGTCATGCCCAGCTTCTCCATAACGCGGCCGGAGCCGGGATTACGGGGTACGTGCATCGCCTGGATGCGGTTCAGATCGAGGTTCCTGAAACCGAAGCTCACCAGGGCTTGGGCAGCTTCCGTGCAATGGCCGTGGTTCCAGTGCTCCTTCGCGACCAAGTACCCGAGCTCGGCCCGGTGGTGTTCCTTTTCCACGAACAGGGCTACGCTGCCGACCACGAGCCCGCTCGGCTTTAGGGTAACTGCGAGCGTCGCGGACGCAATGTCCCGTTCGCCGGCCAGTTCCTGAACCCGTTTTGCGTCCGCCGCAGTGAACGACCTCAGCACGAGCCGTTCGGTCTCGAGCACGGGCAGGTCGTCACTCATCGGCGGCGCCTATACCTTCTTCGCCACGAAGAGCTGGATACCGGAAGCGTAGTCGTAGGGGCGCTTGTCGTAGCCGCCGTAGACGGCCACGACCTCGAAGCCGGCAAGGCGGAGGAGCAGGTGCATCTCGCGGTTGTGAATCCAGGAGAGCGTGAAGGTCGCCGAGTAGCGTTTGACCGTCCCGTCGTCGCCGATGCGGTCGACTCCTTCCCAGACTTCGATTGTCTGGTTCGTCAGGTCTCGCTTCGAGATATCGGTTACGACCATGTCTCGGCCGGTTTCCGGGTCACGCTCTACGGCTACCTCCGTGTCAGCGCGCCCGGTCAGCCGATTGTGGTCCGGCGCGAAGACGTTGAGAACGAGCCGGCCGTCGTCCGCCAGGTACTCCCGGACTGAACGCAGGCAGGCGAGTTGGTCGTCGGTTGTCATCAGATGCAGGAACGAGTTGAAGGCGCAGAAGACGAGCTTGAACTTCTGCGAGAAGCGGTAGTCGCGCATGTCCGCGCACTTGAGCGCGACCCGGCCCTGCACCTCGCGCGGTTCCTGGTCGAGCTTGGCCTGCAGCTTGTCGAGCATCGCCTGGCTCACGTCGAGCCCGGTCACCTCGAACTCGGCCCTGGCCAGCGGAAGCAGGACCCGACCCGTACCGCAGGCCAACTCAAGCACCGGCCCGCGGGTTTCCTTTGCCATGGCTAGGTAGAACGGCACGTCGTCCTGCTTGTTTGCCCAGAGCAGGTCGTAGCAGACAGAGTAGGCGTCGTATTCAGGCATGGCTTACCTCACGAGGAGAAGGCGATAGGACCGATAGGACCCATCCGACCCGTAGGACCGGACGAAGTAAACACCCGCAGGCAGACGGCTCACGTCGTTCGGGCCAGGGCGGAGTTGAAGCACGCGGCGGCCCGAGGCATCCAACAGGGCGAATTCAGATTGCAGATTGCAGATTGCAGATTGCAGAATCAGGCGGCCACGGACGATCGTAGCCGCAAGCGGTTGGCGGTTGGCGGTCAGCGGTTGGCGTTCGGCGATTCCCGTCGGCACACCGAACCAGGTAAGAACTAGGTCCATGAGCTGCATGCGGTTGAAGTAGGTCGGCTTGGTCACAGGCCGATTGGCCGCCTCGAAGCCGAAGCCCATGAACACGACCTTGCCGCCGGCAGCAGGCAACTGACGTCTGGTAGCCGCGTACCTGACCGTGACCGAGTCGTAGACGAGGAAGCCGGTAGAGTTCCCCAATGGTGAGATGACGTCGCGCGAGGTCTGGTTCCCGGCGCCGTTGCCGCCGGTTGTGGCGATGCCGGGGACGAACGCGCCGAGGGAGTCCTGCCGGTTGCCGAATGCAAAGAAGCCGGACCAGCCTGACGAGTCGAACCGGCAGCCGCAGATGCTCTCAAGGAACGGAGTGCTTTGCAGTTCCTCCGCAATGTTCTGGCCGGTGATGAACAGGTTGGTTCCGGTCTGGACGTACCGGGCAAGGCTGTCGCGGTCCTGGGCCGCAATCGTGCTCGTGCCGGTATTGCCGGAATACCAGATGAGCGTGTTCGACCTTAGCCGGTTCAGTTGGGCATAGGGAAGCAGCCCCTCTGACGGCCGGTTCCACTGGCACCACGTCACGCC